>NZ_JBEZWU010000009.1:0-307373 GCF_040637655.1 Streptomyces sp. NPDC028722 | reverse complement strand
ACACCCACCGGCACCGGCTGCAACTCGTCCGACAGGACGTACAGCCGCGTGTTACGGACCGCCGCACCGATCGGGACGCGGGCACCCAGCTCGTCGCCCGCCCGGATCACCGCGTGCGTCACATCGTCCGAGCACTCCGTCGGGCCGTAGGCGTTCATCAACGGCACCCGCGGATACCGCTCGTGCCAACGCCGACACAGATCGGCGGGCAACGCCTCACCCGTCACCATCAGCCACCGCAGCTCCACCAGCTCCGGAGCCCCGCCCTCGATGTCCCAGGCGTCCAGCGCGGCCCGCAACAACGACGGCACCACCTCCAGCACGGCCACCCGCTCACCGGCGACCATCGCGAACAACCCCACCGGATCCGCCGCCAGCTCCCCCGCGACCCGCACCGACCCGCCCACCAGCAGCGGAGCCAGCATCTGCCACACCGACACATCAAAAGTCAGCGGCGCGTTCTGCACCACCGACTCCCCGGCGACGAGGTCCAGGTCACCCACCTTCGCCCACAGGTGGTTCACCATCCCCGAGCGCTGCACCATCGCCCCCTTGGGACGACCCGTCGACCCCGACGTGAACATCACATACGCCAGGTCCAGGCCACCACCGACGCTCGGCAGTTCGGCGGTGCCGGTGAGGTCGGCGGGGTCGGTGAGCGGCAGGACGGTGGGGCCCTCGTCTGCCGGGGCCTCGTACGCGTCCCCGGTGAGCACGTAGCGGGCGCCGCTGTCGGTCAGCAAGGAGGCGTTACGGGCCGCCGGAGCCGCCGGGTCCAGCGGCAGATACGCCCCGCCCGCACCCAGCACACCCAGCACACCCGCCACGAACGGCACCCCCGGATCGGCGAGCATCGCCACCACCGACCCCGTGCCGACACCGGCCGCGGACAGACGGGCGGCGACACCGGCGGCGCGGGTCAGCAGCTGCCGGTAGGTGACGCGCTCCGTGCCGTCGGCGACGGCGACGGCGTCGGGGGTGCGGGCCGCCACCGCGCGCACCCGCTCCACCATCCCCTCGTACCCGGCGCGCTCGGCGTGCGGGTCCCAGGCGCCCAGCAGGCCGACCGGCTCACCGGGGGCACCCAGACCTACGTGGGCCAGGGGCCGGTCGGCGGGGAGTGCCGCCAGGCCGGCGAGGAACGCCTCGAACCGGGCCAGGTGAGCGGCGAGTTCGGCGTCCGTGTACAGCTCGGGGTTGCCGTCGAGGTGGATCTCCATGGTGCCGTCGACGGTGTTGAGGACGGTGACGATGAGATCGTTGACGATGCCGGTGGACAGGTTGACCACCGTGCCCCGGCAGTCGCCGAAGACCAGCGCGGGATCCTGGTCGAGGACGTTGATGAAGGGGCCGAACACCCGGCGGTCGTCGGTGCGCAGGCCGATGTCGCGCCGGATGCGGTCGCCGCGGTAGCGCTGGTGCCGGAGCGCGCCGGAGACCTCCTTCCAGGCCTGCCGGAGCAGCTGCGGGGCGGTCAGGCCGGGGCGGACGCGCACGGCGAGCGGCAGATAATTGGCGAGCATGCCCGGGATCGCGCGGGTGACGGCGCCGGTGCGGCCGGTCACCGGGAGGGTGAGCAGCGGCTCGCTGACACCGGTGACCCGCTGGGTGTAGGCGGCCATGGCACCGACCATGAGGACCGGCAGGGTGACCTTGCCCGTGCGCGCGAGGCCGCGCAGCGCGTCGGTGGCCTCCGGGGTGAGCCGGGTGGTGTGGCGCAGGGCGCTGCGGCCGGGGGCCGGGTCGCGGTCGGAGAGCGAGACGAGTTCGGGGGCCGGGCCGTGCCCGGAGGAGGCGAGGCGCCCGGTCCAGTAGGCGCGGTCCCGTTCGACCTGCCCGGAGTCCAGGTAGCGGCGTTCGCCGTCGAGGATGTGGTGGAAGGCCGGGATGGCGTCGGCGTCCAGGGCCGCGTCGTCGTGGCCGGCGGCCAGCCGGGCGTAGAGGGCGGCGAGCTTGGGGTAGAGCAGGGCGCGGCTGAAGCCGTCGGCCAGGATGTGGTGCATGCACAGGTAGAGCAGGTGGTGCTCGGGGCCGAGGGTGAGCAGGGCGCCGCGGAACAGCGGGAAGTCGTTGATCGTCAGGGGCTCGGCGTGGTCCGCGCGCATCCACCGCAGAGCGGCGGCCGAAGGGTCGGGTTGGGCGCTGAAGTCGATTGTCCTGAGCGGCAGTCGGGCGAGTGGCCGGATGATCTGGCCCGGGGCGCCCGCCTCCTCCACGAACTGCACGCGGAGCCCTTCGGCCTCGTACCCCAAGCGGTGCAGCGCCCGCTCCAGCAGCGTGGTGTCGAGCGGGCCGCGCAGGTCGATGTAGTCGGCCATGTTGTAGGCGAGCGGTCCGGTGGCGAACTGCTCGTCGAACCAGATCTCGGCCTGCGCCGCGGTGAGCGGGAGGACGGCGCCTCGGTTTGTCGTCATCGCTTTGCTCTCCGTCATTCTCGAATTCGGCCGCGCCCGGCTCGTTCGGTACTGGGCGCCGGTCGTCGCGACCGGCTTCGTCCGGTCTGGGGCGGTGCTTGCCACGACCGGCTCGTCGGGACCACGGCGGTGGTCACCGCGACCGGCTCGCCCGGACCACGGCGGTGGTCACCGCAACCGCTCGCCCGGACCACTGCGGGAGTCACCGCGACCGGCTCGCCCGGACCCACGGCGGCAGTCACCGCAACCGCTCGCCCGGACCACTGCGGGAGTCACCGCGACCGGCTCGTTCAGTCCGCGGCGGCGGCTGCCGCGGCCGGCGTCGGATCATTCACGCTGTCCTGCTCCGCCCGGTCCGCCGCCGGCTCCGCCAGCAGGTCGGGGCCGAAGGCGCCGTGCACCCACTCGTCGCGGTAGACGGTCTCCATGTAGCGGTCGCCGAGATCCGGCGAGATGGTCACCGCGGTGACCTGCTCGCGGACCCCGCCCGTGCCGTCGCCGTAGTGCTCCTCCAGCCAGCGCAGGGCACCGGTCACCGCGGTGCCGGTGGAGCCGCCGACCGGGAAGCCGTGCCGCATCAGGTCCCGGCAGGTGCGCACGGTGGCCGCCTCCGGGACGTGGACCACGGCGTCGACGAGGCTCTCGTCGAGCAGCGCCGGCCGCACGCTGGTGCCGAGGCCGGGGATGTGCCGGGTGCCGGCGGGCCCGCCGAAGGTGACGGAGCCGATGCTGTCGACGGCCACCACCCGTACCGAGGGCCGCCGTTCCCGGAACCAGCGGGCGCAGCCCATCAGGGTGCCGGTGGTGCCCGCGCCGACGAACAGCACGTTCAGGTCGGGGAACTGGCGGGCGATGGCCGGGGCCGTGGTGCGGTAGTGGGCCATCCAGTTGCCGGGGCTGAGGTACTGGTTCAGCCACACCCGGGAGTCGTCGGCGGCGAGCAGGGCCCTGACGTGGCGGATCCGCGCGCCGAGGAAGCCCTCGCTCTCGTGCGGCTCGGTGACGACGTGGACCTCGGCGCCGAGGGACTCCATGGTGCGCCGGGTCACCGCGTTGCAGCGGGTGTCGGTCACGCACAGGAACCGGTAGCCGCGGCTCGCGGCGAGCAGGGCGAGGGCGACGCCCATGTTGCCCGAGGAGGACTCCACGAGGGTGGAGCCCGGGCGGAGCAGTCCCGCGGCCTCCGCCTGGGCGACCATCTCCCGGGCGGCCTTCAGTTTGATGGATCCGGCGAAGTTGAAGCCCTCGACCTTGAGGAACAGCCGGCGCCCGAACAGCGGCTGAAGATTCACGAAGAGGTCGCTGACATCGAATTCATGCGACGCGGTGATGACCGGCACTGGCACTCCTGGCCTACGGCAGCGAATGGGCGTCGCCGGCAAGCCTGTCGGCGTGCGCTGACCGTGGACTGACGGTTTGCTGACACGCACCCGTGCCGTCCGCTGCGGCAAGAACCGTCAGCTGACGGTCAGTTGTCCGTCAGCGTGCTCGTGAAATCGTCGTCCGGTTGGCATCGCGCGGGCCGAGGAAGCCCCCGCGCCCGTCCCGCTCTTCCGTGAGGAGCACGGCTTGAACCGGCAATCCGCCATCAGTGAAGTCCTCCCGCTGTCGCCGCTGCAACAGGGTCTGCTGTTCCTCTCCGCGTACGACCGGGACGCCACGGATGTCTATGCCCTGCAACTGGTGCTCGACCTCGCGGACGTGACCGACGCCGACGCGGCGGCGCTCCGTCGCGCGGCGGACGCGCTGCTCGACCGGTACCCGAACCTGAAGGCGTGCTTCCGGCACCGCAGGAGCGGCGAGGCCGTGCAGGTGCTGCCCCGCACCATGGAGCTGCCGTGGCGGGAACAGCATTTGCCTGTGGCCGAGTTCGACCGGGTGGCGGGCGAGGAGCGGTCGCGCCGCTTCGACCTGGGCCGGCCGCCGCTGCACCGCTTCACACTGCTGCGGGCGGACGACGGACGGGCCCGGCTGCTGTGGACGGTGCACCACATCCTCGTGGACGGCTGGTCGATGGCGACGCTGACCCGGGAACTGGCCGGGCTGTTCTCCGGTTTCCGCACGGGCACCGCCCCCGAGGGACCGGCCGGTCCTCCGTACCAGGCGTACCTCGCCTGGCTCGGGACCCAGGACCGGGAGGCCGCCCGCGAGGCCTGGCGACACGCGCTGACCGGAGTGACCGAACCGACCCGTCTGGCAGCGGCGGGGGGTGTCGCCGGGGGCACGGGCGGTGGGGGGACGCAGGACGGTGCCCCGGTCCCGGACGTGGCCGGTGATGCGGCGTTGCCGCGGCGGCTCGAGGTCGAGGTGGACTCCGAGCTGGCCGCCGGCCTCGCGCGCTTCGCCCGTGCGCGCGGGCTGACCGTCAGCGCGGTGGTGCAGGGCTGCTGGGGGTTGCTGCTGTCCCGGCTGACGGGGCAGGACACCGTGGTGTTCGGGACGGTCGCCTCCGGGCGGCCTGCCCAACTGCCGGACGTCGAGCGGATGGTGGGGCTGTTCGCCAACACCCTGCCGGTGCGCGTCGACGTCGATCCCCGGCTGACCCCGGCGGAGCTGTTCGCCGGGGTGCAGCGGGCCCGCACCGAGCTGCTGGCGCACGAGCATCTGCCGCTGGCGGAGATCCAGCAGGGGACGGCGGTGCGCGGGGAGCTGTTCGACACGGTGCTGCTGTTCCAGAACTATCCGATGGGCGGCCCCGAGCCGGAGCCGGGCGCGGCGGGACCCCGGGTGACCGGTGTGGACATCAGGTCCGCCACGCACTACCCGCTGACCGTGACGGTGTTCCCCGGGGAGCCGTTCGGGCTGGCCGTCGACCATGTGCCGGCGCTGGTCCGGGAGGCCGAGGCCCGCCGGGTCGGGCGGTGTCTCCTGCGGCTGTTGGCGGAGACGGTGCGCCGGCCGGACGAGCCGTGCGGCCGGCTGGACCTGCTGGACGCCGACGGGTGCGCCCGCGTCGTGGCGGACCGCAACCGCACGGACGCGGAGGTGCCGGGGCCGTGGCTGGCCCCGCTGCTGGCGGAGTGGGCGGGGCGCACGCCCGACGCCCCGGCGCTGACCTGCGGCGACGAGCGGCTGACCTACCGGGAGCTGCACGACCGGGCGGACGGGCTGGCGGCGGAGCTGGCCGCCGCAGGCGCCGGCCCGGAGCGGCTGGTCGCGCTCGCCCTGGACCGGTCCGCCGACCTGGTGATCGCGGTGCTGGCCGTGCTGAAGTCGGGCGCGGCCTACCTCCCCCTGGACCCGGACCATCCAGCCGAGCGCCTGCGGAACATGCTGTCGGACGCCACCCCCGTGGTCACGCTCACCCACCGCCGGATCCACCCCCTGCTCGACGGGATGGGCACGGCGCTCACCGGCGGCCTGTGGGTCCTGGACGGGACGGCCCGGCCGCACCCCGCGACACCACCCGGCACCGTGCTCCCCGCGCCGGCCGTGCCCGTTGCGCCGGGCGCCGATCACCCGGCCTACGTCATCCACACCTCCGGCTCGACCGGCCGGCCCAAGGGCGTCGTCGTTCCGCACGGCGCCCTGGTGAACCTGGTCGCGGACATGGGCCGGCGCTGTGCGGTGACCCCTGCGGACCGGTTCCTCGCGGTCACCACGTTCGGGTTCGACATCGCCAACCTGGAACTGTTCGTACCGCTCGCGGCGGGCGCCGAGCTGGTCGTCGCCGGCCGGGAGACGGTCCGGGACCCGGCCGCCCTCGCCGCCCTGGTGTCGGCCTGCGGTGCGACGCTGCTCCAGGCCACGCCGAGCCTGTGGCAGGCGCTCACCGCCGGCCACGCCCCGGTCCTCGCCGGAGTGCGCGCGCTGGTCGGCGGGGAGGCGCTGCCGGAGCCGCTGGCCCGTACGCTGGCCGCGCACTGCGCGTCGGTGACCAATGTCTACGGCCCCACGGAGACGACGATCTGGTCGACGGCGGCGCCCGTGCCCGCCGTACCGGACGGCCCGCCGCCGATCGGCCGGCCCATCGCCAACACCCGGGTGTACGTCCTGGACGCGGCGCTGCGCCCGGTGCCCGACGGCTGTTTCGGCGAGCTGTATCTCGCCGGGTCGGGGCTGGCCCGCGGCTATCTGGGCCGCCCGGGTCTGACCTCGGGGCGGTTCGTCGCGGACCCGTTCGGTCCGCCCGGCACCCGGATGTACCGCACCGGTGACGTGGTGCGCTGGTCGCCGGACGGCACGGCCCTGGAGTACGGCGGGCGTACCGACCACCAGGTGAAGATCCGGGGGCACCGGATCGAGCTGGGGGAGATCGAGTCCGTGCTGGGCGCGCAGCCCGGCGTCGAGCGGGCGGTGGTCACCGCCCGTACCGACCAGGGCGGGGACACCCGTCTGGTCGCCTATGTCGTACCGGCGGGGACCGACCGCGACCGGCTGCGGGAGCGCGCGTCCGCGGTGCTGCCCACGCACATGGTCCCCGCCGTGTACGTGTTCCTGGACGAGCTGCCGCTGACTCCCAACGGCAAGGTGGACCGCAAGGCGCTGCCCGCTCCGGCGGAGCGGCGGGCGGGGACGGGCCGGCCGCCCGCCGGGCCGCGCGAGGAGCTGCTGTGCGGTGTCTTCGCCGAGGTCCTCGGGGTGGCCCGGGTGGGTGCCGACGACGACTTCTTCGCGCTCGGCGGCCACTCGCTGTCGGCGATCCGCGTCACCAACCGGCTGCGGGCCGAGCTGGGCGTGGAGGTCCCGGTGCGCGCCCTGTTCGACGCCCGCTCCGCCGAGGCGCTGGCCCGCACCCTGCCCGGGCCGGCGGACGGTACGGCGGACATCGCGGCGGACGCCACGGCCGGCGCCACGACGGCGGTGGGTACCCGGGAGCCGGCCCGGCCCGTGCTGCGTGCGGCGGCGCCCGGCGAGGCCGCGACGGTGCTGTCGTACGCGCAGGAGCGGCTGTGGTTCCTGGACCGCATGGGCGCGGGGGCCGGCTACAACATCCCCCTGGCGGTGCGGCTCCGCGGTCCGCTGGACACCGGTGCGCTGGGCGCGGCGGTGGCGGACGTGGCCGCCCGGCACGAGACGCTGCGGACGCTGTTCGTGGCGGCCGGCGCCGGGGTGGCGCCGCTGGTGCTCTCCTCGGAGGAGGCGGCCGGTGCGGGCGCCGCCCTCGAGGTGGTGCCGGTGGCGGACGAGGCGGCCCTGGCGGCGGCGCTGGCGGCGGAGGCTGCCGAGCCGTTCGACCTGTCCGCCCGTGTCCCGCTGCGGGCCAAGCTGTTCGCGCTCGGCGACGAGACGCACGTACTGGCGCTGACGCTGCATCACATCGCGGCGGACGGCTGGTCGTTCGGACCGCTGGCCCGTGACCTCACCGGCGCCTACGCGGCCCGGCGGGCGGGCCGCGCACCGGAGCCGGAGCCGCTGCCCGTACGCTACGCCGACCACGCCCGCTGGCAGCGCGAGCTGCTCGGCGCCAAGGACGACCCGGGCAGCCTGCTGTCGGCCGAACTCGCCCACTGGAGAAGGACATTGGCGGGCATGCCGCAGGAGCTGGAGCTGCCCGCCGACTTCCCCCGCCCGGCCCGCTCCTCGCAGCGCGGCGGCACGGTCACCCGTACGGTGCCCGCCGGTGACCACGCCCGGCTCGCCGAGCTGGCCCGGGGCGCCGGTGCCAGCCTGTTCATGGCCGTCCACGCGGCTCTGGCGGCCGTACTGACCCGGCTCGGCGCGGGCACCGACCTGCCGCTGGGCAGCCCGGTCGCCGGGCGGACCGACCACGCGGTGCGCGATCTGGTCGGCTGCTTCGTCAACACGCTGGTGCTGCGCACCGACACCTCCGGCGACCCGTCGTTCGCGGCCCTGCTGGACCGGGTCCGGGAGACGGACCTGACCGCGTACGCGCACGCGGAGTTGCCGTTCGAGCATCTCGTGGACGAGCTGAAGCCGGAGCGGTCGCTGGCCCGGCACCCGCTGGTGCAGGTGGTGCTGTCCGTCACCCCGGGCGGCGATCCGCTGCCCTCGCTGCCGGGTCTGACGGCCGGACCGGAACCGGTGCCCTCGCAGACGGCCAAGTTCGACCTGGCGTTCGAGGTGACGGAGCGCGTCACCGCGGACGGGCGTCCGGCCGGGCTCGACGTCCGTCTGGAGTACAGCGCGGACCTGTTCACCCGGGCGACGGCGGACCGCCTCGCCGGCGCGCTCGCCGTGCTGCTCGCCGACGCGGCCCGTACGCCCGGCGCCCCCCTCAGCGCCCTCGCCCTGCTCACCCCGCAGGAGCACCGCACTCTGGTGACCGGGCGGCACGGCACGGTCCGGGTCCGCCCGGACCGTACGCTCCCGGCGCTGTTCGAGGCCCACGCGGCGGCGGCACCGGAGCGTGCGGCGCTCGACGTGCCCGGTGCGGGCGAGGTGTCGTACGGGCGGCTGAACGCCGACGCCAACCGGCTCGCCCGGCTGCTGCTCGGCCGCGGGGCCGGCCCGGGTGGCGTGGTCGCCCTCGTCCTGCCCCGCTCCCCGCTGACGGTCACCGCCCTGCTGGCGGTCCTGAAGACCGGCGCGGCCTATCTGCCCGTCGACCCCGACTACCCGGCCGAGCGCATCGCGTACATGCTCGGCGACGCGGGCCCGGCCGCCGTCCTCACCACGCGGGAGGCCGCCGGCCGGGTGCCGGACGGCCTGGCACGGGTGGTGCTGGACGACCCGGCCACCGCCGGCCTCACCGGCGCCCTGTCCGGTGCCGACCTCACCGACGCCGAGCGGGTCCGCCCGCTGTCGGCACGGGACACCGCGTACGTCATCTACACCTCCGGCTCGACCGGCCGGCCCAAGGGGGTGGCGGTGCCGCACGAGGGCGCGGCCAACCTGGCCGCCCACCACCGGGAGCACCTGGGGACCGGACCGGGCACGCGGGTGCTCCAGTTCGCCTCGTTCAGCTTCGACGCGAGCGTGTGGGAACTCGCCGCCTCGCTGTTCTCCGGCGGCACCCTCGTGCCGGCCACGGCGGAGAGCCGGCTGTCCGCGCCGCTGCTCGCCGGACTGCTCGCCGAGCAGCGCATCGACCACGCGATCCTGCCGCCGACCGTCGTCGGCCGGTTCCCGGATCCGGCCGCCCTGCCCGGCGGTCTGTGCCTGGTGGTCGGCGGGGAGGCGTGCCCGCCCGCCGTCGTGGAACGCACCGCCGGCCGGGTGACGCTGCGCAACGCCTACGGCCCGACCGAGATCTCGGTGGCCGCCACCCTCAGCGCCCCGCTCACCCCCGGCAGCGGCCGGCCGCCGATCGGACGGCCCCTGGACAACGTGCGGGTGTACGTCCTGGACGCGGCCCTCGCGCCGGTGCCGGACGGGGTCACCGGTGAGCTGTACGTCGCCGGCGCCGGCCTGGCGCACGGCTACCGGGGGCGGCCTGCCACCACCGCCGAGAGGTTCGTCGCCGACCCCTACGGGCCGCCCGGCACCCGCATGTACCGCACCGGGGACCTGGTGCGCTGGCGGGCGGACGGCACCTTGGACTACGCCGGCCGGGCCGACCAGCAGATCAAGCTGCGCGGGTTCCGCATCGAGCCGGGCGAGATCGAGTCCGCGCTCACCCGGCACCCGGTGATCGCGCAGGCCGCCGTGGTGCTCACCCCCGCGGACGGCGGCGGCCGGCTCACCGGGTACGTCGTCCCCGTACCGGGGGTGACCGCCGTGGACGTGCCCGTGCTGACGGCGTACCTCGCCGAGTCGCTGCCCGCGCACATGGTGCCCACGGCGCTGGTGTCGCTGCCCGCGCTGCCGCTGACCCCGAACGGCAAGCTCGACACGCGGGCCCTGCCCGCGCCCGGGGCTCCGGTGCCGTCCGGTGCGGGCCGCGCCCCGCGCACCCCGGCCGAGCAGGCGCTCGCCGAGGTGTTCTGCGAGGTGCTCGGCCTGGACGAGGTCGACGCCGACGGGGACTTCTTCGCGCTGGGCGGGGACAGTCTGCGCTCGGTGGAGGTGGTGAGCCGGGCCGCCAAGGCGGGGCTGACCCTGGCCCTGTCCGACGTCTTCGCGCACCGCACGCCGGCCGCGCTGGCGGCGGCCTCGGTCCCGGCCGGGCCGCGGGCGCCGGCCGCCGTGCCGCTGCTGGCGATCCGGCCGCACGGGACGGCCGCGCCGCTGTTCTGCGTGCACGGCGGGGTCGGCTTCGGACTGCCGTTCGCGGAACTGGCCGCCCACCTCGATGCCGGCCGGCCGGTGTACGCCCTCCAGTCCGACGGCGTCGCGGCGGGACCGGGGACCTGGGACCGGCCGGCGGACGTGCCCTCGCTGGCGGCGCTGTACGTGGAGCGGCTGCGGCAGGTCCAGCCGCACGGGCCGTACCACCTGCTGGGCTGGTCCTTCGGCGGGCTGGTCGCGCACGAGATGGCCGTACGGCTCCAGGCGGCCGGCGAGCGCGTGGCGTTCCTCGCGGCCCTCGACGCCTTCCCGGTGGCTCCCGGCGACCCCGACCCCACCGACGAGGAGATCCGGTCCGCCTTCCTCGCCCACCACGCGCGCGGCACGGCGATCACGGAGGGGGATCTCGACCGGCTGATGACGGTCATGCGCCATCACACCGACATCGCCCGGAAGTTCACCCCCGGCCGGTTCGCGGGCCCGCTGACGCTGTTCGTGGCGGTGCACGGACAGCCGGCGCCCACCGCGGAACTGGCCGCGCGCTGGCGGCCGCACCTGGACGGCCCGCTCACCGTGCACGACATCGCCTGCGGCCACGAGGAGATGCTGGGCGGCACGGCGGTACGGCGGATCGGCGCGCTCACCGACAGCGCCCTGCGGGAGGCGTGAACGCGGGCACGGAAGAAGCGCCGGCGGCCCTGGGAGGCCGTCGGCGCTTCACCGTCCTTCACCCGGTCACAGCAGTGACGGGTCCTGCATCAGGATCGCCTGGTAGAGGGTGTGCAGCCGCTGGCTCGGCTTGAGTCCCAGCTCGTCGTCGAGCCACTTGCGGGTGCGGTGGAAGATGTCGACGGCCTCGGACTGGCGTCCGCACCGGTAGAGCGCGATCATCAACTGTTCGCTGAACCGCTCACGTTCGGGATACTGAGCCAGCAGCTGCTTCAGCTCGGCAACGACGACCCCCGCCTCGCCGGCCTGGAGCTGCGCCTGGATCAGGTCCTCCCGTGCGCTCTTGCGCTGTTCGTCCAGCCGCAGGGCCACGGCCCGGCAGCGCGGCCCGTCGCTCACGTCGAGCAGGGCGGGCCCGCGCCACATGGCGAGGGACCGCCGCAGCAGCCCGATGGCCTCGTCCGGTTCCCGGCTGACCAGGCTCGCGCCCCGCTCGGCCAGCCGCAGGAAGCGGTAGGCGTCCAGGGCGTCCTCCGCGACGTCCAGTGTGTAGCCGTTGTCGACGGTGCGGATGAGCCCGTCCTCACCGTCCGCGAAACCCAGCTCCGCCAGCGACTTCCGCATCCGGCGGACATTCGCCTGGAGAGCGTTCCGGGTGTTCTTCAGGGGGGCTTCGCCCCAGAGTTCGTCGATCAGTTCGTCGAAGGCCACCACTTGACCCGGATTCAGCGCGAGCATGGTCAGCATCACGCGAATCTTCTTCGCCCGCACACCGATGGTTTTTTGACCGTCCCCGATCAGCAGCGGACCCAGTATGGAGATGTGCACCAAATTCCCGTCCCTACTCAGAAAAACCGGTCACAAAGCTCCCGCCTCGCGACCTACGGGGCGGCCACGGGACCGTGAGAGGGCAGCGCTATGCCGCGGCGCCCGCACAGGGAAACATCTGGGAGTCAGAACTGATCAATTATCAATCACGTCTGGCCGGTTAGGCACTGTACCTTCGTACATGAGCAGATGGGCCTGGGCGACAAGACCCACCTGAAGACGGGATTCCACTTTCAGCTTCGCCAGGATATTCGCGACATGCGCCTTCACGGTCCGTTCGGTCACCCGCAACCTGGACGCTATGGCACGATTCGATAAGCCCGCTCCGAGCAGTGAGAAGACCTGCCTCTCCCGCTCCGAGAGGAACTCCACCTGGGTGAGCTGGTAGTGCCAACGAGTCGACGGCAGGCCGTCGTCACCGTGCATAGGGCCACTCCCCGTGATCGCCCCGCTTCCCCCGTCAACGCGCGCCGGAATCCCTTCGGTCGGCTTGATTCCGTCGAACGCGGGACCGAGTGTAGCGCTCTCACAACCGCCGTCGTAGGGAATGGACTTCCTCGCCGGAATTCAGCGCCGGCGGGTGCCGGTGACACGTGGAAGAGCCGGGGCCGGGACCCGTGGCCCGGCCCCGGCTCCGGCCCCCGGGGTCACCGGCGAACGGCCAGCTCCGCCAGCGGGGCCGGCACAGACACCGGCCGGGTCTCGTCCTGGTGGGCCAGGCGCGAGGGCCACCAGGTCTTCCAGCCCAGCAGCATGACCACCGAGGGCAGCACGACGATCCGGATGAGGGTGGCGTCCAGCAGCACGGCGCAGGCCATGCCCACGCCCAGCTGCTTCATCTCGATGAAGTTCAGCGAGGCCAGCAGCCCGAACACGCAGACCATCACCACCGCCGCGCTCGTCACGACACCGGCCGTGCGGGTGATGCCCTGTTCCACCGCCTCCCTGATGTTCAGCCCGCCGCGCGCCGCCTCCCGGATCCGGCTGATCACGAACACGTGGTAGTCCATCGACAGGCCCAGCAGGATCACGAACAGCAGCAGCGGAAGCCACGCCACCACCCGCCCGGTGGACTCGAAGTCCAGGATCTTCTCCGCCCAGGTCCGCTGGAAGATCAGTGCGAGCAGCCCGAACGAGGCCACCGCGGACAGCACGTTCAGCACCACGGTGATCGCGGCGAGCACCAGGGAGCGGAAGGCGGCCGCCATCACCAGGAAGGTGAACACCAGGGCCACCAGCAGCACCCACGGCATCTTGTCCACGACGTTCGCCCGGTAGTCCACGTCGTACGCGACGTCGCTGCCGCCCACCGCGTACCGGGCGCCCCCGATCCGGCCGAGCGTGGCCGGGGCGATGTCGTCACGCAGCCGGAACAGGGAGTCCTGGGCCTGCCGGGAGCTGCTGTTGAAGCGGGTGCCGACGGCGATCGTCGCCACCCGTCCGTCCCGCGAGGTCCGCACCTCGGGCGCCGGGGTGTGCACGAACAGGGCGTCGTGCCGCACCCGGCCGACGAGGGCGTCGATCCCCCGCGCCAGCTCCCCGCCGTGGCCCGCGGGCACCCGGACGGCGACCAGGTGCGTGTCCGCCTGGCTCGGGAAGGACCGTGTCAGCCGTTCGTTGGCCTGCATCGCGGGGATCGACCGGGGCAGGTCGTCGATGCCGGTCGCCTTCAGGCGCAGGTCGAGGGCGGGCACGGCGAGGGCGAGCAGGGCGCCGACGGAGAGGATCAGCGCCAGGGCCGGGTGCCGCAGGGCCGGCTTGAGCATCGCCGACCACAGCCGGGGCTTGACGCCGCCCTTCTGGGTGAGCCGCCACACCAGTGGCACCCGCGGCTTGTCCAGGTAGCGGCCGAACTTGGAGAGCATCGCCGGCAGCACGGTCAACGAGGCGAGCATCGCGATGCCGACCACCAGCACCGCGCCCGTGGCCATCGACTCGAACGCGATGTGCCCGGCGAGGTAGAGGGCGCCCATGGACGCCATCACGACCAGGCCCGAGATCATCACCGAGTGCCCGGAGGTGGCGGCGGCGATCTCGATGGCGTCGATGTTGTTCGCGCCCAACGCCCGTTCCTCGCGCTGGCGTTTGAGATAGAACAACGAGTAGTCGACGCCGATGGCCATGCCCATCAGGACGATGATGTGGGTGACCGGACCGGGGTCGGGCACGAGCTGCGAGGCGACACCCCACAGGCCCAGCCCGGCGAGCACCGAGGAGATGCCGAGCAGCACCGGGACGCTCGCGGCGACGATCGCCCCGAACACGAAGACCATCACGAGCAGCGTCACCGGCAGGCTCAGTACGGTGGCCTTGCTCAGGTCCCGGTCGAGCATGTCGTTCAGACCGGCCTTGATGGAGCCGGCGCCGACCAGCTCCACACGTACGTCGGTGTGCGCGTCCCGGACGGCGGCCACCTTCCGCAGCAGCGGCCCGACCCGGTCGGCCGCGGTCTCCGGGTCGCCCGCGAGGGTCACGGGCACGAGCAGCGCCGACCCGTCGGGGGCGGGCACGGGCCGGCCGACGGCCGCGACACCCTCGACGCCCTTCACGGCGTCGACGGCCTCGCCGAGCGCCCGGTTCGCGGCGGACCGGTCGAGCTCGCCCCGGTAGGGGGTGACCAGGATGTTCTCCACCGCGCGGCTCTCCAGGCCGCCGCTGCGGGACAGGGCCGCGGCCCGGCCCGACTGCCCGATGGCCAGATCCGAGTCGGTGGCGGACCGGGTGCCCGTCATACCGCCCACCGTGAGGGCGCCGAGCACGAACACCACCCAGAGCGTCATCGCCCACCACGGGTGGACGGCGCTCCACCGGGCGGCCCTGGTGATCAGGTTCCTGCCTGCCACGTCTGCTCTCCCCTTCTCGAAAAAAATACCCGGATCACGGGAAACGGGCCGGGGCTTTCGTCGTCCGGCCGGTACATGGGCGCACTCCTCGCTCACAGAAAACTAGTGACGGCCCGGAGCGCGATCACGGGTACAAGTACTCCGATGTGGGGGGGAGTTTCCTCTACTTGACACCCAGCGTGTTCCACATGGAGTCGGGTTCTTCTGGCCGGATGTAATACCACATCCGGCCGGACACGGAAAAGGGGCCGTCGCCGAGAAGGGCGACGGCCCCCGCGTACGGATCGGGAAGGCCTACGTCCTGCACGCGCCAGGGACCGGCGAGACAGCCCGTGGGATCCCGGACGGTGCGCTGTCCCGCGCCCCGGGCGACGGGCAGCGCCATTCCCTGGGTGAGCCGACCGCCGGCCGCCTTCACGCACGCCTCCTTCCGGGTCCACAGGCGGGCGAAGGCACGGTGGCCGTCCCGGGCCACCCAGGCACTCTCCTCGGCCGGGAAGAACCGTGTGGCCAGGCGCGTCGTGTCCAGCCCGGCGCGGGGGAGTTCCACGTCGACGCCCACCGGCCGGGGCGCCAGGGCGAGCAGGGCCAGCTCACCCGAGTGCGACAGGCTGAAGTGCGGCCCGGGCACGTGCGCGAGCCGCGGTTTGCCCCAGCGGCCCCGCGTGAGACACAGCGATGCCGGGGCACGGTCCAGCCGTGCCCCGAGAATGATCCGCACCGCGGCGTGCGCGACGACGAAACGCCGCCGCATTCCGGGTTCCCGCCCCCGCCGCGCGCGTTCCCTCTCGTCTTCGTCCAGGATGTCCTCGAGTTCCGGCGGATATCCCTCCGGATACGCTTGTGCGCCGGAGTCCAGCGGAATGCGCCAGATCTCCACCTCGTCGGCATCCGTAACGCGGATCGACGTCGTCAGTTCCGGCCCACCTTTCCCGTGTGCAAACCCTGGAACAGGTTGAGTTTCTGGATGTTCCGGGTGCCTTCCATGAACTCCACACCCCGCGCGTCACGGGCCCACTTGTCGAGCAGCGGATGGTCCAGCCGGGCCCCCGGGCCGAAGAAGCCCGGCGCGCGCAGCGTCACCTCCTCGGCGACCTCGCAGGCCCTGGCCTTCGCCGCCGACGCCAGATGGCCGGCGGCCGGCCTGCGGTCCACGGCGATGGCCGCCCGGTACGTCAGCGACCGGGCCGCGTCGATCCGGCGGCCCAGCTCCTCGTACGTGTCCCGCTCCGGCCCGCGCAGCAGCGGCCGGTGCTCACCGACGTAGTCGTGGGCGGCCCGGGCGATGCCCAGGGCGATGGCGGCGACACTCGGCCGGAGCTGGTTGAAGACACTGACGATGCTCCACATGCCCCGGCGGGTCGGCGGGAGATGCGTGCCGAGCACCCGCTCGGCCGGCACCCGCACCCCGTCCAGCCGGATCCGGGTGAGCTGGGCACCGCGCAGCCCCAGCGTGGGCAGCGGCTCGGCACGGAAGCCGGGGTCGGCGGTGTCCACGAGCACCGCCAGCACGCCGAGCCGCTCGGTGCCGGCGACCCGGGCGAACACGGCACCGAGGTCGGCCCGCGCGGCGTTGCCGACGTACCGCTTCTCGCCGTCCAGGACGTAGGAGCCGTCCCCCACCGGGGTGAGCGTGCTCGTCATCTCCCCGATGGCCGAACCCCGGTCCGGCTCGGTCAGCGCGAAGCAGGTCCAGCGGGGCCGCTCGGCGAGCCGGCCGTGGAACCACTCCCGCTGCTCCGGACCGCCCAGCACGCCGAGCAGCACCCCGCACATCGACGGGCCCGGCGAGGCCAGCATCATCCCGGCGTCACCACGGGCCAGTTCCTCGCTGACCAGCACCCGCTCCAGGGTGGCCAGCCCGTGCGCGGGCCCGCTGCCGGGTGCCGTGCCCGCCCGGTCCCAGTCGGGCGGCACCTCGTGTCCGGCGAGGAACCGTACGGCGGGCAGGTCCAGGTAGCGGTGGATGGCGTCCGGGTCCCGGTCCAGCTCCAGGGCACCCTGGCGGAGGTCGTCGGCCCAGTGGGCCACCACCCGGTGGGCCGTGGCCAGGGAGGCGGGCAGGCCGGTCACGCGTCCTCCGGTCCGGTGCGGGGGCCCGGCGGGCCGTAGGCGTCGGCGAGCAGTTCCGAGGCGTGCGCGCCGGCGCCCGGGCCGTCCGCGGTGAAACCGTGGGCGCCGAGCAGCCGCAGCAGGGTGCGGTCGGCCCGGGTGATCTGCTCCTGGAGCGCGGCCAGATGACGGTCGTCCGTGGGCCGCAGCGGGCCGAGCGGCCCGGTCCGGCCGGCGGTGAGGTCGTCGAGGACCCCTTCGATCTCCACGTGCTCCAGCAGCACTTCGGCCAGCGTGCCCTTGACCATCTGCTGCATCAGCAGCGGGGCGCCGTCGGTGTGCCGGGAGGCGAGATGGGCCAGACAGGCGTCCCGCAACCGTTCCGACATCCCGAGCCGCAGCCAGGCCACGGCCCACCCCCACTCGGGCGCCGCCTCCTCGGCCCCGGCCGACCGCGTCAGGGCGAGCCCGGGAAGGAGCCCGGCGGTCTCGACGCGGGCGGCACGGGCGCCGCCGGCACCGGGGCCGCCCTCGCCCGGCAGCGTGCCAGGGGTGTCCGCCGTGCTGTCGTCCTCGGCGCGTTCCGGCCGCTCGGCGGACCCGGCGCCCTCGGTGTCCCCCGTATCACCGACCTGCTCGGCGTCCCCGGCGTGGCGGGTTTCGTCGGCGCGCGCCGCAGCCTCCGCCTCCGCTTCTTCCGCCGCGAACTCCGCGAGGAGTTCCTTCGGCAGGATCGCGTGGCCGCGCGGGCCGCGGGGCGGGGTCTTCGGGGACAGGGCTCGCAGCAGCAGGGTCAGCGCGGGGACCAGGCCGTCCGTGCGGGCGCTCGTCCGGGCCTGCCGGCAGTGCTGCCGTACCTCGGGCGGAACCGTCATCGTCTCCTCACTCCCCCGTACTCGTCCGCCGGGCCGGCGCGCCGAGGTCGAGCGTGCAGTGCGCCAGCGTCTCGCGTTCCGGATCGTGGTCGGCCACGACCACCCGGGCCGGTCCGCCGCCCACGAGGCCCGCCAGCGCCGACCAGACCGCCGTGGCCGGCTGGCCGGGCCCGGCCCAGGTCGCCCAGGGCCACACGCCGGGTACGGCGGTCCGCACCCCGGCGCCGGCCACGAGCGGCAGTTCCGCGTCCCACGGCGCCACCGGTCCGGGCGCCGGCCAGGGCTGCTGCCCCATGCCGCGCACGGGTGCCGCCGCGCCGCTCCACTCGAACAGCAGGGCGACCGCCGCGTCGGCCCGGACGGCGCCCGGATGCTCCGCCGGCACGGCGAACGGCTGGCTGCTCTGGTCGACGGCCAGCACCAGCAGCCGGCGGAACCCGCAGCGCCGCGCGTACTCCACCCCCGTCCTCAGCGCGCTGAACGGTGCGAGCGCCCCCTGGTCGGACAGGGCGAACGCCAGCGGTTCGCCGGGCAGCAGCTCCTGCACGCAGGACGCCACCAGCTGACTGTGCTCGAAGTCCGGGGCCGCGTACGCCACGACGACCAGCTCGGGGCCGTCCTCACCGGTCAGCGGCCCCAGTTCCGCCAGCGCGCCCCGGGCCAGCTCCACGGAGGTGCGGCGGGGCGCGCCGGCGAACCCGGCCCGGTCGAACGGCACCCCGTGCGGGTCGCCGAGCTGCCGGTAGAACCTCTCCCGGTCCGCTGCCGGTACGTACGGCGTGCCGGGCCCGGCAGGGGCGTACCGGCCGGCCCGTACCAGCCGCGGCACACCGGCCGGGCCGTGCGCCCGACCGCCCGCCGCGTCACCCGTCGTACCGTCCGCCGCCGGGGCCGCGGGCCGTACGGGCGCTGTCGCGCGGAACATGCTCAGGCGCCCGCTTCCGCCGCCACGAAGTCGGCGAGGGAGCCGACCGTCTCGAAGTGGGTCATCTCCAGCTCGTCGGCGTCGAACTGCACGTCGAGGATCTCCTCGACGGAGATGAGCAGTTCCAGGGCGCTGCTGGAGTCCAGGCCCAGGTCGTCGAAGAGGCGGGCGCCCTCCTCGGCGCCGCTGACGTCCTTGTTCAGCACCTCCGTCAGGCCCTGGCGGACCGCGTCCAGGTAGCGGGCGCGGTCGGTGAGGGTGGCCGCGGTGTTCTCGGTCATGTCGTTCTCCTTGTGGGTGGTGGGAGTTCAGCGGACGCCGGGAGCGGCGTCGTACAGCCGCTGGCGGGCCAGCATGGTCTCGGTGTCGTCGCGTTCCCGGATCAGCCGGGCGGTGCCGTCCAGGACGAGGACCTCGGCCGGGTAGCCGTGGCTGAGGAAGTGCACGGGCGAGGCCGTCGGCCCGTACGCGCCGGAGCGCTGCACGCCGACCAGGTCACCGGCGCGCAGCGGCGGCATGGGCACCTTCTTGCCGATGACGTCGTTCGGGGTGCACAGCGGCCCGGTGATGTTCCACGGCTCGGTGGGCTGCTCGTCCAGGCGTTCCAGCGCGGCCATCGGGAAGTTGCGCTTGACGTACGAGCCGATGCCGACCGCCGCCATGTGGTGGTTGGTGCCGCCGTCGGTGACCGCGAAGTTCTCGCCCATCGACGTCTTCGTGTAGCGCACCCGGGTGACATAGGTGCCGGACGCGGCGACCAGGTACCGGCCCAGCTCCATGATCATGCGGGTGCCGGGGTGCCGGCTGTGGAAGGCGTCCACGACGGGGTCGAGCCGGACCGTCAGCTCGGCGAGGTCCAGGTCCTTCTCGTTGTCGAAGTAGGCGATGCCGAGGCCGCCGCCGACGTCGACGGTCTCCAGCGGGAAGCCGATCCGTTCGGCGAGCCGCTCGGCGAGGTCGAGGATGCGCCGGGTGTTGTCCACGACGGTGTCCTCGCCGAGGATCCGCGTGCCCAGGTACACCTGCACACCCATGAGGCGTACGGCCTCGTAACGGGTGGCGAGTTCGGGTCCCGCGGCGAGCAGCTGCTCCTCGTCCATGCCGAACTGGCGGGGCTTGCCGCCCATCGTCAGGCCCGAACCCTTGACCGAGAAGGCGGGGTTGACCCGCAGCATCACCCGCGCGGTGACGCCCCGCTCACGGGCCGCCCCGTCGATGAGGGCGAGTTCACCGAGGTTCTCGCAGACGATGGCGTGGATGTCCGCGTCCAGGCAGGCGGCGACTTCGGCGGCGCTCTTGCCGGGGCCGAGGAAGATGATGTCGTGCGGGGCGACACCGGCGCGCCGGGCCGTGACCAGTTCGGTGAGCGAGGACACCTCGGCGCGGGCGCCGCTGCGGTGCAGCAGGGCGCACACGGAGATGTTGGGGTTGGCCTTGAGGGAGTAGAAGACCTCCAGGGCGGGGTGCAGGCGCTCGCGCAGGTCACGGAAGCGGCCGGTGATCTCCTCGCCGTCGTACACGTACAGCGGGGTGCCGAACTCCTCGGCGAGCCGGGTGACGCTCAGGCCCTGCACCTCGAAGGCGACGCTCATGTTCAGTCCCGTTCCGTCAGGGCCGCGAGGCGGCGGGTGATGTCCGTGGCGAGGGCCTCGATCCGCTCGTCGGAGCCGGCGAGCAGCACGCCGTACAGCCGGCCCTCGAAGCCGCCCTCGCCGGCGCCGGCGCCCTCCGCGGCGGCGGCGTTGACCGTGGCGTAGTTGTTCACGAAAAGGCCGTGCGGGCCTGCGCCGGGCTGCGTGAGCAGCGACGGCCCGAGCAGCTCGCGCAGTTCGGTGAAGGGCAGCGGGCGGCGCAGGCGGACCGGGAAGTGGCGGGCGACGGCGACGTCGTCCGGACCGGCCAGCACCTCGTGCACCACGGCCTGGTACGTGGACATGTTGTTGCGGGCGTTGATCTCCACCACCGGGTAGAGGCCCTCGTCGGGGTCGACCATCGCGTCGACCCCGACGACCCCGAAGTACCCGTCCGCGGCCAGGCGTTCGCCGATCCGGTGCGCGCTCTGCCGGATCACGGCGATCTGGTCCTCGCCGAGCCGGGCGGGCATGCGGTGGCCCTTGTGGACACCGCCCTCGGTGAGCAGCTCCTTGACGAAGTCGAAGTGCACACCGCCGTCGCGGCCCACGGTGAACTGGTAGTTGAGGTCCGCCCGCTTGGCCACCCACTCCTCGATGACCAGCGCGGTGCGTACGGCGGTGCCCGCGGCCCGGGCGGTGCGCTCGGCCTGGGCGGCGGCCATGCGGTGCAGCCGGGCCAGCGTCCGCTCGTTGTCGACCACGACGATGCCCTTGCCGGACACCCCGAACGCGTCCTTGACGACGACCCGGTGCCCGGCGGCCAGCAGCTCACCGGCCGCGGCGACGGCCGCCGCCAGCTCCTCCAGGGTCTCGCAGGCCCAGCCGCGCGCCTGGCGGATGCCCAGCTCGTCGGCGAGCCGGCGGCTGTACACCTTGCTGTTGACGTGCTTGCACCGGTCGGCGGACGGTGCCGCGAGCCGCAGCCCGGTCCGCCCGGCCAGCTCCTCCTCCACCGTGGAGATGCCGTGGGCGGTGAGCCGGGCGCCGTCGGCGGCCAGATCGGTCAGCGTGCGCAGCAGCCCGGGGTCGGCGAGGGCGTCCTCGCTGACGGTGCGCCGCGGTCGCTGCCCGGCGACCACGTGCACGGTGGGCAGGGCGAGTCCCAGTCCCTCCAGGTAGGCGCGGTAGCCGTCGTCCAGGGCGGTCTTGAGGACGACGTGGTCGTCCTTGCCGCCGAGCAGCAGCGCGAACTCGTCCATGCGGTTGACGAGGGCGCTGCCCGCGTGCGCGGCGACCCGGGGCAGGGCGGGCTCCCCGAGCGCCCACTGGTTCTCCACCTCGAAGTTGCCGAGGAACACCAGCGGCGTGCCGGCGTCACCGGTGACCGCGCGCTTGAGGCGGCCGGTGAAGCCGGGGGGCGGTGATTGCATATCGACCTCTTGATCTCTCGGGTGGGCACCGGCCGGCGTCGGGCGGGCACCCCGGTGCGGCGCGGGCTCGCGGGCTCAGTGCTCGAAGACCATGGCGGCGAAGGTGGCGCCGAGACCGACACTGGTCATCAGGTAGCGGTCGCCGGGGCGCAGCCGGCCCCGCTCGCAGGCGTGCTGGAGGTTGATGAAGGGGTCGGCGCAGAAGCAGTGCCCGGTGTGCGGCACCAGGTCGAGGAAGACCCGCTCCAGGGGCAGCCCGAGGGTGCGGCACACCCCGATCCAGGACAGCCGGTTGACGTTGTGCGGCAGGACGAGGGCCAGGTCGCCGAGGGCGCAGCCCGCCTCGTCCAGGGCCGCGGTGATCACCTCGCACAGGCCGGGCCCGTACCGGTCCTGGAAGTCGGCGGCGGCCTCGTCGTCCATGATGAACCGGTCACCGAACCGGCTGTGCGTGCGGGCGGCGTAGCCGAGCATCCGGTTGCGGCCGGTGCGGTCGGCGCTGACCAGCAGCGCGGCGGTGCCCTCGCCCATGACGGTGACGTCGGGGATCGACTGGTTGTGGCCGGTGCCGGCCTTCTCGCCGGTAAGCACGAGGGCGAGGGCGTCCGGGTCGGGGTCGGCGGCGAGCAGGGTGCCGGCCAGGTCGACGGCGAGCATGCCGGAGGCGCAGGCGTGCTGGGAGACGACGAACGCGGTGGCGTGGCGCAGCCCCAGCTCGTCCTGGATGGGACCGAGCGAGGTCAGCGGGTACGGCAGCGGCGCGGGCATGGTGCGCGCCTGCACCACGTACTTGACCCGCTGTTCCTGCCCGCGCAGCTCGGCGAGCTTGGCGACGGCGCGCAGCAGCAGCCGCGTCTCGTCGGCCTGCGGGTCGCGACACACCTCGGACAGCCCGTAGAAGCGCTGGTAGCGCCGCAACTGTACGTCTGTGAGGCCGAGTTCGCGGTGGAAGCCGGCGATCGGGATGGTGTCGGGAAGACAGCTGGAGACTGCCACGATCGACGTCATGCCCACCACCCTCGCGTCCACCGCTGACGAGGGACTGAAACATTGCTGACCGTTGTGCCGGCCACCGCTGCGGACGGTCCGGGTCCGGATACGCGTGATCCCGCCCGTCGGACGACGGGCGGGATCGGACGGGCAGCGGCGGGTGCTCGGGGTACCGCGCGGTGCCGGGTGCGTCCGGGGTACCGCGCGGTGCCGGATGCGTCCGGGGTACCGCGCGGTGCCGGGCGGCGGGTCAGTGGAAGAAGTGGCGCGTGCCCGTGAAGTACATGGTCACGCCCGCCTCCTTCGCGGCCTCCACGACCTGCTCGTCACGGATCGAGCCGCCCGGCTGGACGATCGCCCGGACGCCGGCGCCGATGAGGATCTCCGGGCCGTCGGGGAAGGGGAAGAAGGCGTCCGAGGCCGCGTAGGCGCCGCGGGCCCGCTCCTCGCCGGCCCGTGCCACGGCCAGCTTGCAGGAGTCGACGCGGTTGACCTGGCCCATGCCGACGCCGACCGAGGCGCCGTCCCTGGCGAGCAGGATCGCGTTGGACTTCACCGCACGGCACGCCTTCCAGGCGAAGGCCAGCTCCCGCAGCTCCTCGGCGGAGAGCGCCTCGCCGCTGGCGAGCGTCCAGTTGGCCGGGTCGTCGCCGTCGGCCTGGAGCCGGTCGGCGACCTGGAGCAGCGCGCCGCCGTCGATCGGCTTGACCTCGACCGGGTGGCCCGGGCCGTCGGGGCAGCGCAGCACGCGGATGTTCTTCTTCTTGGTGAGGGCCTCCAGCGCGCCGTCCTCGTAGTCGGGCGCGACGATGACCTCGGTGAAGATGTCCGCGACCTGCTCGGCCAGCTCCTTGCTGACCGGGCGGTTGACGGCGATCACACCGCCGTACGCGGAGACCGGGTCGCAGGCGTGGGCCTTGCGGTGCGCCTCGGCGACGTCCGCGCCGATCGCGATGCCGCACGGGTTGGCGTGCTTGATGATCGCGACACAGGGCTCGTCGTGGTCGTACGCGGCACGGCGGGCGGCGTCCGTGTCCGTGTAGTTGTTGTACGACATCTCCTTGCCGTGCAGCTGCTCGGCAGCCGCGAGCCCGCCCTCGCCGGACGTGTAGAGAGCGGCGGGCTGGTGCGGGTTCTCGCCGTAGCGCAGGGTGTGGGCGCGCTCCAGGGTGGCACCGAGGAAGCCGGGGAACGGCGAGTCGTCGGCGGGGGCGTAGGAGGACGCGAACCAGGACGCGACGGCGGTGTCGTACTCCGCCGTGTGCCGGAACGCCTCGGCCGCCAGCCGCTTGCGGGCGGCGAGGTCGAAGCCGCCGTCCCGCACCGCGGCGAGCACGTCGGCATACCGCTGCGGGCTGGTGACCACGGCCACCGACGGGTGGTTCTTGGCGGCGGCGCGGACCATCGACGGGCCGCCGATGTCGATCTGCTCCACGCACTCGTCGGGCGAGGCACCGGAGGCGACCGTCTCGCGGAAGGGGTAGAGGTTGACGACCACCAGGTCGAACGGCTCCACGCCCAGCTCGGCGAGCTGCTCGCGGTGGCTGTCCAGCCGCAGGTCGGCGAGGATGCCCGCGTGCACCTTCGGGTGCAGGGTCTTCACCCGGCCGTCCAGGCACTCGGGGAAGCCGGTCAGCTCCTCGACCTTGGTGACGGGGACACCGGCGGCGGCGATCCGGCCGGCCGTGGACCCGGTGGAGACCAGCTCCACACCGGCCTCGTGCAGCCCGCGCGCGAGGTCCTCGAGACCGGTCTTGTCGTAGACGCTGACGAGCGCGCGACGGATGGCCCGCTTGTTGCTCTCCGCGGTCACTGGATAACTACCTTTCGTCCCTCAATGCGATAGCCGTTGCGGGCGAGCCGCCCCACGACCTCGACGAGCAGCCTTCGCTCGACTTCCTTGATGCGCTCGTGCAGCGCGCTCTCGTCGTCCTCGTCCCGGATGTCGACCACGCCCTGGGCGATGATCGGGCCGGTGTCGACGCCGTCGTCGACGAAGTGGACGGTGCAGCCGGTGACCCTGGCGCCGTACGCCAGCGCGTCGCGGACCCCGTGGGCCCCCGGAAAACTGGGCAGCAGGGCGGGGTGGGTGTTCACGAACCGCCCGCCGAACCTCGCGAGGAACTCCTTCCCCACGATCTTCATGAACCCGGCGGACACGACGAGGTCGGGCTCGTACGATGCCACGGCCCCGGCCAGGGCGGCGTCCCACTCCTGGCGGGAACCGAAGTCCTTCACCCGGCACACGAAGGTCGGCAGTCCGGCCCGCTCGGCCCGGGCGAGCCCCTCGATGCCGCCGCGGTCGGCCCCGACGGCGACGATCCGGGCACCGTACGCCTCGGCTCCGGTGCGCTCGATCTCGTCCAGCAGCGCCTGGAGGTTGGTACCGGACCCGGAGACCAGCACGACGAGGCGCCTGACCGCTGGTCCGGGAGCTGGGCCGGGAGTGGTGGCGGCCACGGTGGGGCCCTTTCTCGGGAAGCGACGGGTCCGGCCGTTCCCGGCCGGACGGTTTGTACGGTCGTACGAATGCTTCGCGCCCCCGGATACGGGGAAGTCTACGAAGCGGCCGACCGCCAGCAACGATACCGGCACTCCGGAAGGGCCCCTCGGGACGGGGGGCGGGGCGGGCGGTAGCGTTCGCAGCAAGTCACGAGGGAGCAGCCCCGGGAACGCGGTCGTCGTGCGGTGCGTTCACGGGGTGGAAGCTCACGTCGGACAGCCGTAGTCATCTAGGGGAAGACGCTCTTTTGATGCCCGCTCGCAGCCTGCGACTCCTCACGTTCCCGCCGCGCCCGGTCCAGGGAGGCGTGGCTGGCGCCGCACTGCTGCGGGACCTGCCGACCCCGCCGCCGACGGGCACACCGCACAACGGTTCCGGCCACGGCGACTCGGGGCAGGGCGGTTCCGGGTGGGGTGGTTCCGGGCAGGGCGGTCCCGGGCAGGGCGGTCCCGGGTGGGGCGGTTCCGGGCAGGGCGGTCCCGGGTGGGGCGGTTCCGGGCGCGGTGATGCCGGGCCGGGCGGTCCTGGGCAGAGTGGTCCAGGGCAGAGTGGTCCCGGACGGAGTGGTCCCGGACAGGGCGACTCCGGGCGGAACGGTTCCGGTTCCGGCGACTCCGGGCGAGAGGGTTCCGGTTCCGGGCGGGAAGGTTCCGGGCAGGAAGGTTCCGGGCGGGACGGCGGGCCGCAGGACGGCAATCCGTTCGCGCCGCCGCCGGAGGGCGCGCCGGACCGGCCGTGGCAGCCGCGGCACCCCGGAGGCCCGTCCGGCCACGGACAGGGTCACGGTCCGGATCCCTCCTCGGGAAGTCAGTGGAGCGACCACCAGCCCGGCCGTTCCCCCGGCAGCTTCGGCGAGCGGCCCGGCGGCGGCCCCGAGGGCCCCGGCGGACCGGCCGGCCCCGGCATGCGCTGGGACCCGGCGGACCCGGCCCAGCGCCGCGCGCGGTACGCCCTGCTGTCCGGCATGTGGGCGGTCTTCTTCGTCCTGTTCAGCTGGCCGTACGTGGCCCTGCTGCTGGCCGCGCTGGCCCTGTACTGGGGCAGCAGCGCCCTGCGCGCCAAGCCGAGCCGCCCGGCGCCGGACGCACCGGACGCACCGGCGGCGCCCAACGGCCGGCCCCAGACGACAGCGGCCGTCAGCGGCCTGGTCACTGCGTCCCTGGCGCTGATCCTGGTGGCCTCGACGTTCACCGTCCAGCTGGTC
Source organism: Streptomyces sp. NPDC028722 (assembly GCF_040637655.1). Taxonomy (NCBI): domain Bacteria; kingdom Bacillati; phylum Actinomycetota; class Actinomycetes; order Kitasatosporales; family Streptomycetaceae; genus Streptomyces; species Streptomyces sp. NPDC028722. The sequence goes on along the minus strand of NZ_JBEZWU010000009.1, from coordinate 280,996 downwards.
TACCGCGACTACTACACCTGCGTCGGTGACGCCCTGACCCACGAGGCCAAGCAGTCCTGCGAGACCCTGCTGCCGCATCAGCTGCGCGGCGTGCTGGGCGTGGAGAACAGCTGAGTCCGCGGCAGCGTCGGCACCGGTAGCGGGCCGGCGCGGGCACCTCACGGTTCGGGGGTGTCGGCACGGCGGGCCGGGGGCAGCTCGTCCGCGCCTCCCGCGCCGTCCGCGCCGCCCGAGCCCGCCGCGTTCCCCGTGCCGGTGCGGGTGCCGGTGCCGGTGCCGGTACCGGTGTCGGCGTCGGTCTCGGTGTCCTCGGGGACGTGCCGGGCCGTGGCCGCCTCCTTCAGGGCCGCCCATCGGGAGGCACGGGCGACGTCGTCGTGCCATTCCGTGGGGAAGGGTTCCCTGAACGGCGTCGGGAACGGGTCGTCGGCCGGGAGGAAGTCGTAGAGGTCCTCCTCGGCGGCTGCGGCCGTACGGGGCGTGGCCGCCCCGCGCGCGGACGGCCTGGCCTTCTGTCCCCGCTCTTCCTCGTGCGCTTTCTTCTGGCCGCGGGCGCTCTTCCGCTGCTCCGTGCCCTCCTCCTTGCCGGCCCCCCTGGCCCTGGCCCAGAACCCGGCTCCGGCCCCGCCCGCCTGGACCGGCTCCCCGTCGGAGGACGCCGCCCGGTCGGTCCAGCCCGCGTCCGGCACCGGCACCGTTCCCTCATCCGCGTCCGCCGTCCCGGCCGCCTTCACCGCCTCCGCCGGTTTCCCGGAGCCCTTGCCGTCCGTCGCCGCCGCGACCCCCGGCTGCGCGCCCGGCGCCGGGAGCGCCTCGCCCCGACCGCGCCGGCCCCGCAGCCGCCAGGCCCGCGCGGTCAGCGCCACGGGCAGCGCGAACGTCACCGTCCAGAGCCCGGCCGCCGCCCCGGTCCGCCACCACACCGGGCCGAGACGGGCCAGCAGGGCCACGCCCAGCGGGCCGCCGGACAGCGCGGCGAGCAGGGCGAGCGTCACCGCGCAGACCGTCGCCGTCAGCAGGACCACCCCGGCGGTCCGGGCGGCCGGCCAGCGGGCCGGTGCCGGTCTCCCGGGGCCGGGCCGCCCCACGGCCGCCCGGGCCACGAACCACCCCGCCGTCGCCCCGGCCACCGCCGGGGCCAGCCCGGCCGCCCAGTTCAGCTGCGTCCCGGGGCCCGGGTCCGGCACCGCCGCCAGCAGCGGGAAGGGCGGCAGCAGCGGGGCGGGATCGGAGAGGAACGGGTGGACCAGGTGCCCGGCGCCGAGGACGAAGCCGGGGCCGAGGGCGTACGACGCGGCCCACACCGCCGCGTTGGGAATCAGCGCGATGCCGAGCAGCAGCACCGCGAACCGTCCCGTCCAGCCGTCCGTCAGCTGTACGAAGGCGGCCCGTGCCGGCTCGCCGTGCCACACCAGAGACACGCCGACCAGCAGCGCCCCGCCGCCGAGGAGCACGGCCGTCGCGGCACCGGCGGCGCGTACGGCCGCTTCCAGCCGCGCCCACGCGTCGCCACCGGCCACCAGCCGCCGTACCGGACCCGGCACGACCGCCAGCGCGCGCAGCACCGGTTCACGCGGACAGCCGTACGCCGACCACACTCCGAGGGCCGCCGCGCCGGCCACGACGAGCGGCAGACACGCCGTCACCCACGGCCACTCGGGACGGAGTTCGCCGCCGGCGTCGTACAGCGCCGCCGCGGCGCCGACGGTCAGGTAGCCGAGGACCACGCCGGTCCACGCCGTACGCGCGGGCACCGGTGGCGGGCCGTCCGGCTCGGCCGACGCGTCGGTGGCGTCCCGCGCCGCCCGGTACACCAGCCACACCGGCAGCATGAGCAGCAGCAGCGGGGTGACGCCGACAGGCAGGGGCGCGCCGGAGAGGGTGCCGGTGCGGACCAGTTCCACGCCGTGCGCCAGCAGCCACAGGGCGGCGGCGATGTGGAGCGCACCGTCCGGCCCGCTGTCGGGGTACGGCGAGCTGACCCACAGGACCATCACCAGCACGGCGAACGAACCGAGTCCGAGTCCGGCCGCGACGGCCCCGCCGAGCAGGCTCGCGGCCAGGCCGGGTGAACGGTCACGCATCCGGGTGCGCAGGGGTGGCAACGACGAACGGCGCGCGGTCATCTGGATCACGCACGCCATGCTCCCAACGACACGCGCTTTCCCGTCGTAACAGGCGAACCTCCGCTGTGTCGCTCAATATACGTTTATGTTCTTTTTCGTACGAAAGGGTGCACGGTGACGACGCAGAGCCCTGCCAGCCCGCTGCCACCGCCGAACGGACGCCGACGCCTGCGCCGACGCCGGTCACTGACACGGGCTCAGCTCGCCGCGGCGCCCCAGGCGTCCGGAAAGGGGGACCCGGGCGGTCCCGCCCTCGCGCCCCTCACCCCCCGATCCGAGCCCCTGACACCCTCTCAGGCCTTCGACGCGCTGTACGCCTTCTGTGCCCCCGCCCTCGTACGCCAGACGTATCTGCTGACCGGGCGCCGGGAACTGGCCCGGGAGGCCGTGGAGCGCGCCTTCCAGCTGGCCTGGCAGCGCTGGTCCGAGGTGGCCCGGGACCGCGACCCGGCCGGGTGGGTGCGGGCGGTGGCGTACGACTGCGCGCTCTCCCCCTGGCACCGCTTCCGCCCCCGCTACCGGCAACCGGAACCCCCGCCCGCCGACCCCGCCGACCGTGCGCTGCTGCACGCCCTGCTCGAACTCCCGCCGACGTACCGGCGCACGCTCGTCCTCTACGACGGTGTCGGCCTCGACCTGCCGGAGACGGCGGCGGAGACGGAGGCGAGCACACCGGCCGCCGCCAAGCGGCTGACCCACGCCCGCCAGGCGGTGGTGGCGCTGCTGCCGGAACTGGCCGACACGGCCGCACTCCACCGCCGCCTGCTCGAACTGGCCTCGGCCGAGCGGCTGCGCGCCCCCCGGCCGACGACCGTACGGACCGGCTGCGAACGCCGGAACGTGTTCTGGACCCGGGCGGCCATCGCCTTCACCGTGACGATCATCGGTGCGACGACGCTCACGCTGCGGACGGCACCGACCCGGTACGAGGCACCGGTCGCCCCGGCGCAGGCGGTCCAGGGAGTCCCGCCACCGGCGGTAATGGGCCCGCTGTCCCGGAGCGAGCTGGTGCTGCGGGCGAAGCTGCACCGGTCGGAGGCGGGCGGCCCGGAAAGAGTCATGCCGCAGCCACGCTGAACGCGGGCCGGTCCCCCGCCGTCCTCACAACGCCGTCCTCACGAGCCGCGCCGTCCTCACGAGCGGCGCCGTCCCCGCGAGCCGCGCCGGCCTCACGAGCGGCGCCGGCCTCACGAGCCGGACCCGGAAACGGCGGCAGGCCCGCCCCGGACGACGGGAACGGGCCTGCCGGCATGCGGCTGGGAGATCAGGCGCTGAGGATCTCCCGGGCCAGCCTGGCCGTCTCGGTCGGCGTCTTGCCGACCTTGACGCCCGCGGCCTCCAGGGCCTCCTGCTTGGCCTGCGCGGTGCCGGAGGAACCGGAGACGATGGCACCCGCGTGGCCCATCGTCTTGCCCTCGGGCGCCGTGAAGCCCGCGACGTAACCGACGACCGGCTTGGTCACGTTCTCCTTGATGAACGCGGCCGCGCGCTCCTCGGCGTCGCCGCCGATCTCACCGATCATGACGATCAGGTCGGTGTCGGGGTCGGCCTGGAACGCGGCGAGCGCGTCGATGTGCGTGGTGCCGATGATCGGGTCGCCACCGATGCCGACGGCGGTCGAGAAGCCGAGGTCCCGCAGCTCGTACATCATCTGGTACGTCAGCGTGCCGGACTTCGACACCAGACCGATGCGGCCCGGCTTGGTGATGTCGCCCGGGATGATGCCGACGTTCGACTGGCCCGGGGTGATGATGCCGGGGCAGTTCGGACCGATGATCCGGGTCTTGTTGCCCTTCTTGCCGGCGTACGCCCAGAAGGACGCCGTGTCGTGCACGGCGATGCCCTCGGTGATGACGACGGCCAGCGGGATCTCGGCGTCGATGGCCTCGACGACCGCGTCCTTGGTGAACTTCTCCGGCACGAAGATGACGGAGACGTCGGCGCCGGTCTTCTCGACGGCTTCCTTGACGGTCCCGAAGACGGGTACCTCGGTGCCGTCGAAGTCCACGGTCTGACCCGCCTTGCGCGGGTTGACGCCGCCCACGACGTTCGTGCCGTCACCGAGCATGAGCTTGGTGTGCTTCATGCCGGTGGCGCCGGTCATGCCCTGGACGATGACCTTGCTGTCCTTGTTGAGCCAGATAGCCATGGTGGTGTGAGTCCTCGTCCTCGTGCTTACTTGGCGGCGGCCAGCTCGGCGGCCTTGTCGGCCGCGCCGTCCATGGTGTCGACGCGCTGCACCAGCGGGTGGTCGGCGTCCGTGAGGATCTTCCGGCCCAGGTCGGCGTTGTTGCCGTCCAGGCGGACGACGAGCGGCTTCTCGACCTTCTCGCCGCGGTCCTCGAGGAGCTTCAGGGCCTGCACGATGCCGTTGGCGACCTCGTCACAGGCGGTGATGCCGCCGAAGACGTTCACGAAGACGGACTTGACGTCCGGGTCGCCCAGGATGATCTCCAGGCCGTTCGCCATCACCTGGGCGGAGGCACCGCCACCGATGTCCAGGAAGTTGGCCGGCTTGACGCCGCCGTGCTTCTCACCGGCGTACGCGACGACGTCCAGGGTGCTCATGACGAGGCCCGCGCCGTTGCCGATGATGCCGACCTCGCCCTCGAGCTTGACGTAGTTCAGGCCCTTTTCCTTGGCGGCCGCCTCGAGCGGGTTGGCGGCCTCCTTGTCGTGGAGCTCCTCGTACTCGGGGTGACGGAACTCGGCGTTCTCGTCCAGCGACACCTTGCCGTCGAGGGCGAGGACGTCACCGGAGGCGACCTTCGCGAGCGGGTTGACCTCGACGAGGAGGGCGTCCGACTTGATGAAGGTGTCCCACAGCTTGATCAGGACGTGCGCGACCTTGTCCGCGACCTCGGCCGGGAACTTGGCGGCCTCGACGATCTCGCGGGCCTTGGCCTCGTCCACGCCGTCGATGGCGTCGATCGCGATCTTGGCGACGGCGTCCGGACGGGTGGCCGCCACCTCCTCGATCTCCATGCCGCCCTCGACGGAGGCGATGGAGAGGAAGGTGCGGTTGGCACGGTCGAGGAGGAAGGAGACGTAGTACTCCTCGACGATCTCCGGAGCGGTCTCGGCGATCATGACCTTGTGGACCGTGTGGCCCTTGATGTCCATGCCGAGGATGTCCGTCGCGCGGGCGACGGCCTCGTCCGGGGTGGCGGCCAGCTTGACGCCGCCGGCCTTTCCACGACCACCGACCTTCACCTGCGCCTTGACGACGGACTTGCCGCCCAGCCGCTCGGTGATCTCGCGCGCCGCCTCAGGCGTGTCGATGACTTCACCGGCCAGCACCGGTACATCGTGCTTGGCGAAGAGGTCCCTCGCCTGGTACTCGAACAGGTCCACGCGCTTCCGTCCCTATCAGTGATCTCGCGGTTCGTTGGATGCGTGGGCGTGCCGCGAAGGGCAACGTGACGTCCGCTGTCACTAGGGAAGCGCACACGGTGTCCGAGCGCGCGGCATGTCCGTCTCGCAGGTTATCGCTGCTTACGGGGGCCCCCTAAATCGCGGGTCACACCTGAGCGGTGATACCTGTCACATGATGCCGGGATTCCTGGCACGGGGTGCCGGCACCCGGGCCGGTATGGGCCCCGGACAGGCGATCTGCCAGGTCTCACCGGACCGGCGCCGACCCGGTGAGACCGTGGGCGACCCCGTCCGTCAGACCGTGTCGGGTATCGGCAGCGGGCGCTTCTCCAGCGCCGCCGCCATCACCTCGGGGAACAGGTCGGGCGTGCAGGCGAAGGCCGGCGCACCGAGCGCGGCCAGCGCCGCCGCGTGCTCACGGTCGTAGGCGGGCGCCCCCTCGTCCGACAGCGCGAGCAGCGTCACGAACTGCACCCCGGACGCCTTCATCGCCGCGACCCGCTTCAGCATCTCGTCCCGGATACCGCCCTCGTACAGGTCGCTGATCAGCACGACGACGGTCTCCGCCGGACGGGTGATCCGTGACTGGCAGTAGGCGAGCGCCCGGTTGATGTCCGTACCCCCGCCGAGCTGCGTACCGAAGAGCACGTCGACGGGGTCGTCCAGTTGGTCGGTGAGATCGACGACCGCCGTGTCGAAGACGACCAGCCGGGTACCGACCGACCGCATGGAGGCGAGGACCGCCCCGAACACGGACGCGTAGACCACGGACGCCGCCATCGACCCGGACTGGTCGACACACAGGACGACCTCCTTCTTCACCGACCGCGCGGCCCGCCCGTAGCCGATGAGCCGTTCCGGTACGACCGTGCGGTACTCGGGCAGGTAGTGCTTCAGGTTGGCCGCGATCGTGCGGTTCCAGTCGATGTCGTGGTGGCGCGGCCGGCTGACCCGCGCGCTGCGGTCCAGGGCGCCGGTGACGGCGGCCCGGGTGCGGCTCGCGAGCCGTCCCTCCAGGTCCTCGACCACCTTGCGCACCACGGCGCGGGCCGTCTCCCGGGTGGTCTCCGGCATCGCCTTGTTGAGCGAGAGCAGCGTGCCGACCAGGTGCACGTCGGCCTCCACCGCCTCCAGCATCTCCGGTTCCAGCAGCAGGGCGGCCAGGCCGAGCCGGTCGATGGCGTCGCGCTGCATGACCTGGACGACGGAGGACGGGAAGTAGGTGCGGATGTCCCCGAGCCAGCGGGCCACGGACGGCGCGGAGCCGCCGAGCCCCGCCGAGCGGTCCCGGCCCGCCTGTGCCGTGTCGCTCCTGCCGTAGAGGGCGGCCAGCGCGCCGTCCATCGCCGCGTCCCGGCCGGACAGCACGCAGCCCGTGCCGTCGGCCTGGTCCCCGCCGAGCACCAGCCGCCACCGCCGCAACCGCTCCCGCGCGTCGAGCGCCACGGTCACGGCCGCTTCGGTCACGGCCCCTGCGAGCGCGGTCGGGTCGGTCGCCGTCGGTTGGTTCACTGTCGGGTCGGTCCTTGGCGGTCCGGTCGCCGCCCGTTCGGTGGCCGTCGGGTCAGTCGCGGCCGGTTCGTTCACGGCCGGTTCGTGGACGGTCGCTTCGGTCGCCGCCGGTTCGTTCGCCGCCGGGTCAGTCGCCGCCGGTTCGTTCACGGTCGGGTCGGTCGCCGCCGGTTCGCTCACGGTCGGGTCGGTCGCTGTCGGGTCGGTCGTCCGGTTCGTCATGCGCCCACTCCCGCGAAGCCGGTGTCGTACGTCGTGTCACGGTCGGTGTCCAGGCCGAGCAGCAGCCGCAGCACCGGCAGCACGGCCTCGGCGCGCCCGGCGTCCGGTTCGGCGGCGAACCCGGGCACCGCGACCGTCCGGGCGGCGGTCCCGCCACGCCCGTCTCCGCGACCGCCTCCGGGGCCGCGCCGGACCAGTTCGCCGAGGGTTCTGCGCACCCCCGGCTCGTACGCACCGAACGTGCGCCGCAGCAGCGGCAGTACGTCCGTGAAGGCAGCCGCCGGCACGCCGGTCAGCCAGGTGTCGAGCAGCCCGAGCAGCCGCTCGTCGTGCACCAGCAGCAGTCCGCCCCCACCGCCGGCGAACCCCTCGATCCAGGCGGCGGCTGCGGCGGGCGGCGTGCCGGACGACAGCGCGAGCCCCATCAGCCGGGCGGCCTCCTCCGCCCGCAGCGCCCCGTCGTCCAGCAGCAGCCGCACGGCCCGCCCCCGGATGACCCCGGCCGCGGTATCCCGCAGCGCCAGAGCCCGCAACACGCCCCGCCAGCGATCACGCAACCCGGCATGGTCCCCACGCTGCTCGCGCCCCCCGTCGCCCGCAGGGGCCCGGGTGTCCGGGGCGGGCAGGCTCTCCGCCAGGAGTGCCACCGCGGTGTGCACGGCGTCCACGTGGCCGCGCATCTCCTCCGCCGCGTCCGCGTCCAGCCCGGCGCAGGCCGGTGGCAGGCCCACGAAGACGCGCTCGGCGAGGGCCGCCGCGACTTCGGCCAGCGCACCGGTGCCGGTGCCGCGTACGTCGCCGTAGCGCAGGGCGCGGACCAGGGCGGGCAGGGCCTCGGCGAGGTGAGCGACGTCGCTGTCGAGGGCGGCCCGGTCGGCCAGTGCCCGCATGACCACGGGCAGCGCGTCCGGCAGGCCGGCCAGCAGGCACTGTTCGGCGAGCGCGGTGACGTCGGCGAGGGCGGGCGCGGCGGTCGCGTCGGCCTCGGCCCTGGCCTGCGCCGCGGCGAGCACGGTCGTCCCCCACACGCCCGCCTCGGCGACCCGCACCGACAGCTCGGGCTCCCAGCGCAGCCGCCAGGTCTCCCGGAAGGTTCCCGTGCTCCCCCGGGACCGGGCCGGCTCGCCCCAGCCGACGCCGAGCAGCCGCAGCCGGTGCAGCAGCCTGCTGCGGCCCGCGTCGGTGTCCCCGCGCAGGTCCAGCTCCAGCTCGCGCTCCAGCGCCTCGGGCTTGAGCCGCAGCGCGCGCTGCTGCCGGGCCAGGTCGCGCTGGAGCGGCACCGCGGGCGCCGACTCGGGCACCTCGCCCAGGACGTCCCCGACCACCAGCCGGTCGTACACCAGGGACAGCGGCACGTCCGAGCCCTCGCAGAGCACCGCGCGGACCGCGTCGGTGGTCTCCCCCAGGCCGGGCAGCGGACGCCCCCGCAGCACCGCCAGGGTCTCCGCGAGCCGCACGGCCTCGATGACGTGCGCGGAGGAGACGATCCGGTCCTCCTCGCGCAGCAGCCCCGCCACCTTGGTCAGCCACCGCTCGACCGGCCGGTCGGAGGCGTGGAACAGATGCGCGTACCAGCCGGGCGAGTCGATGCCCGCGCCGTACCCGCCGGCCCGGGCCAGCCGGCGGTGTGTCCAGGGCACCCAGGTCAGGTCCGCCTTCACCTTGGGCAGCCCCTTGAGCAGCGCCCGGTCGGCGGCGACGGTGGGCCTCTCACGCAGCGCGGGCACGTGCCAGGCCCCGCACACGACGGCCACGGCATCCCCCGCCTCCTTGCGGGCGTCGCGCAGCCGCAGCCGCATGTGCGCCTCGCGGACGAGGTCCCTGGGACGCCCGCCGGCGCCGAACCGCTCGCGCAGCACGCCCATGGCCTCCGCCACCGCGGCGAACGGCGCGAAGGGGTCCCGGCCGCCCGGCCCCCGGTGCTCGACGACGTCCTCCCACCAGCGTTCCGGATCGTCGTACCCGGCGGACTCGGCGAGCACGGCGAGGGGGTCGACGCGGACCTGGTCGCCGTCGGCGGCGAGAGCGGACGCGGGAGCGTCGTCCCCGGCGGAGGCGGACGCCGGACCGTCCACCTCGCCCTCCTCGTCCTCCGTGCCCCTCCCGCCGCCCTCGTCCGTCTCCTGCCACGCGAGCGTGTGCGTGGCGGGCAGGTCGATGAAGCGGGCCGGGACGCCGTGTTCGACGGCCCAGCGGATGGCCACCCACTCCGGACTGAACTCGGCGAACGGCCAGAAGGCCGAACGGCCGGGCTCCTCCACGGCGTGGGCGAGCAGGGCGACCGGAGGCCGCAGCCCCGGGTCGGCCGCCAGCGGGATCAGCGCGTCGGCCTCGGGCGGGCCCTCGATCAGGACGACGCCGGGCCGGGCGGCGTCCAGCGCGGCCCGCACCGCGCGCGCGGAGCCGGGCCCGTGGTGCCGCACGCCGAGCAGCAGGGGCCCCGAGCCGTACACCGGGCCCGCGCCGGTGCCGGTCATGCGCTCACCTCCCGGCAGGCGCGGTAGAAGTCCGTCCAGCCGTCGCGCTCGCGGACCACCGTCTCCAGGTACTCCTGCCAGATCACCCGGTCGGCCGCCGGGTCGCGGACGACGGCACCGAGGATGCCGGCGGCGATGTCCCCCGGGCGCAGCACGCCGTCACCGAAGTGGGTCGCGAGGGCGAGGCCGTTGGTGACGACGGAGATCGCCTCCGCCGTGGACAGCGTGCCGCTGGGTGACTTCAGCCTGGTGCGGCCGTCGGCGGTGACGCCGTCGCGCAGCTCCCGGAAGACGGTCACGACACGCCGGATCTCGTCGATGCCGTCGGGCGCGGCCGGCAGCTCCAGGGAGCGGCCGAGCTGCTCCACCCGGCGGGTGACGATGTCGACCTCGGCGTCGGCGCTCTCCGGCAGCGGCAGCACCACGGTGTTGAAGCGGCGGCGCAGCGCGCTGGAGAGGTCGTTGACGCCGCGGTCACGGTCGTTGGCGGTGGCGATGAGGTTGAAGCCGCGGACCGCCTGGACCTCCTCGCCCAGCTCGGGGACCGGCAGGGTCTTCTCGGACAGGATGGTGATCAGCGTGTCCTGCACATCGGCCGGGATGCGGGTCAGCTCCTCCACGCGCGCGGTCATGCCCTCCGCCATGGCGCGCATCACGGGGCTGGGCACGAGGGCGTCCCGGCTCGGGCCGTGCGCGAGGAGCCGCGCGTAGTTCCAGCCGTAGCGGATCGCCTCCTCCGGGGTGCCGGCCGTGCCCTGGACCAGCAGCGTCGAGTCCCCGCTGACGGCGGCGGCCAGATGTTCCGACACCCAGGTCTTGGCGGTGCCGGGCACACCGAGCAGGAGCAGGGCCCGGTCGGTGGCGAGCGTGGTGACGGCGACCTCGACGATCCGGCGCGGCCCCACGTACTTGGGGCTGATCACCGTGCCGTCCGGCAGCGTGCCGCCGAGCAGGTACGTCGCCACCGCCCACGGCGACAGCTTCCAGCGGGCCGGGCGCGGGCGGTCGTCCTGCGCGGCGAGCGCGGCGAGTTCGGCCGCGAAGGTCTGTTCGGCGTGCGGGCGCAGCACCTGCCCGGTCTCGTCGCGCTCGGATGCGGCGGTCGTCAGTTCCACGGACTTCACGGACTCCACGGACACAGACATGGCTGAGGCCCCCTCCAGCTCGGCCGGTTCGGATCTGGCACCCACCGTGCACCACGCCACTGACAATCGCTCTGACCTGTGCAAACGCGCCCGCCGGGTCGATTGTCAGTGGGGGGACCTACCGTCGGTGACATGACTGAGCAGGGGGTGCGCTGGACCGCGGAGCAGGTGCTGGCACTGGCGCCTGACGCCGCGTCACGCAAAGCGGGGAGCAGACTCGGCGCGGCCGGGCCGTGGTCCGGGGCGGGGAGCGGAGAGGGGTCGGTGTGGGGGCAGTGCAAGGGCAGTGGCAGCAGGCCGTACCGGACGGTGGTGGACCTGGCGGACGTGGCCGGGCCGGCGTACCGGTGCAGCTGTCCGAGCCGTAAGTTCCCGTGCAAGCACGCGCTGGGCCTGCTCCTGCTCTGGGCGGGCGGCGACGACGCGGTGCCGGTCTCCGCACAGCCGCCGGACTGGGCGGAGCAGTGGCTCGCGGGCCGGCGCGGACGCGAGGCTTCGAGAGCGGCCCGGGCCCACGGCGGTGCGCCGGCCGGGTCAGCCGGTCCGGAGGCGGCCCGCCGGCGGGCCGAGCGCCGGGCCGAGCGGGTCACGGCGGGCGCGACGGAACTGGAACAGCGCCTGACGGACCTGCTGCGCGGCGGCCTGGCCGCGGCCGGACAGGCGGGGTACGGGCTGTGGGAGGAGACGGCGGCCCGCATGGTCGACGCACAGGCCCCCGGACTGGCCGCCCGGGTGCGGGAATTGGGGGCGATACCGGCCTCGGGTGCGGGCTGGCCCGCCCGGCTGCTGGAGGAGTGCGCGTTGCTGCACCTCCTCGACCAGGGCTGGCTGCGCCGGGACACGCTGCCGGACGCCCTCGCGGCCACGGTCCGCTCCCGGCTCGGCCTGCCCGCCACGCCGGCCGGCCCGCCGGTGCGCGACCGCTGGCTGGTCCTCGCCCAGTACGACACGGCCGACACGAAACTGACGACCCGCCGGATATGGCTGTACGGCGCCGAGTCCGGCCACACCCGGCTGCTGCTGTCCTACGGCGCGGCCGGACGGGCGCCGGAGACGGCGCTGCCGGTCGGGCTGGTCCTGGACGCGGAGCTGTCCGCCTACCCGGGTGCCGGCCGGACCCGGGCCGCCCTGGGCGAACGGTTCGCCGCCCCGGTCCCGGCCGCGTTCCGCCCGCCGGGCGTGACCACCACGGAGGCGGCGGCCCGGTACGGCGCGGCGTTGCGCGACGATCCCTGGCTGGAGTCGGTCCCGGTGACACTGGGCCGGGTGATACCGGTCCCGGACGGCGACCGGTGGCAGCTGGCCGACGCCGACACGGACACGGCCCTGCCCCTGCCCCGGGCCGCCCGCTCCCGCCCCGGCCTGTGGCGGCTGGTCGCCCTCTCCGGCGGCGCCCCCGTCACGGTCTTCGGCGAGTCCGGCCACCGCGGCTTCACCCCGCTCACCGCCTGGGCGGAGGGATCGGGCGACGCGGTGCCCCTGTGCTGACCGCGCGCGCAGAGCCCCCGGGGGACACCCCGCCAGCCGAACGGAACGGAGACACGATGAACGGGACACCGCCCGGCCGGGACACACCGTCCGACGGAGAGACACCGGCCCACGAGCAGACACCGGACAACCCCGCGACCGGGCCCAGGAGCAGGACCCAGGACACCGGCGGGGGGACCCTGAGCGCCGGCACACCGGATGCCGACGAGAACCCGGCCGACGGTTCCGTACCGGACAGCCACACCGCGCCGGGTCGCAGCACGGGGACGGTCAACGCCGTACCGGACCGGAGCAGAGGGGCGGTCAACGCCGTGCCGGGCCGCAGCGCGGGGGCGGTCAGCGCCGTACCGGACCGGAGCGGAGGGCCGGTCAACGCCGCGCCGGACCACATGGCATCCGGGGATCCCGGCGGCTCCTGGGAGGACCTGGTGACCGCCGCGCTTCTCGGCACCGACCGGCGCGCACCGGCGTACGGCGCGCCCGGGCGCGCCGCGCCGGTCGCGCTGCTGGACGCGGCTGCCGTGGCGACCGTACGACGGCGGGCCGGACTGCGGCCCGCGCGGGCGGCACGGCGGCCTGAGCGAGCGCCCGCGGACCGGCGTCCCGCCCTGCCCGCGGCGGCGGCGCGCCGGCTCACCACGCTGCTCGCCGACCGTTCCGGCGGGGCGGGCGGCCGGCGGGGCAGCTCCCCGGACCTCATGGAGCTGCTCCCGCAGTGGCTCGCGGCAGCCAACGCGCACGGGTACGCGGCGCCCCCGCAGGCGCTGCCCGCGCTGCTGGACGCGGCCCGGGGCCGTACGGACCTGCGGCCGGCGGCGCTGGCGTTCGCGGGACCGCGCGCGCTGTGGCTGGCCCGGCTGAACCCTGACTGGCGCTTCGCCCTGCGCGCGGCCCCCGGCGGCGGCGCCGACCTGCCCGGCCCCGAGGACGCCGCGGCGGTGCGCCGGCTGTGGTCGGAAGGACTGTTCGCCGAGCGGGTGGCCCTGCTGGGCGCCCTGCGCGCCCGTACACCGGCGCTCGGGCGCGACCTGCTGGCGTCGACCTGGACGACGGAGCGGGCGGAGGACCGGCTCATGTTCCTCGACTCGCTGCGTACCGGCCTGTCGGACGCGGACGAGCCGTTCCTGGAGCAGGCGCTGGGCGACCGCAGCCGCAATGTCCGGGCGACCGCGGCGGACCTGCTGTCGGCGCTGCCGGGTTCCGCCCTCGCCACGCGGATGGCCGCGCGGGCCGCCGCATGTGTGGCCCTGGACCGGACGGGGAACTCGGCCGTGATCGTGGTGGAGCCGCCGCCCGAGTGCGACTCCGGCATGGAACGCGACGGTGTGGTGGCCACACCGCCCTCGGGCAGAGGGGAACGATCGTGGTGGCTGGGGCAGCTGGTGGAAGCGGCCCCGCTCGGTACCTGGGCCGGGCGGTTCGGCGGGCGGGCGGCCCGGGACATCGTGGCGCTGCCGGTGGCGGACGGCTGGCAGGGCGAGCTGCACGCGGCCTGGTGCCGGGCGGCGGTGCGGCAGCGGGACGCCACGTGGTCCCGGGCGTTGCTCGGCTCGCCGTCGGCGCCGGAGGCGGGCGGCCCGGGCGCGGTGTCCCTGGCGGAACGGGCGAAACTGCTGGCAGCGCTGGCCCCGGCGGAGCGGGCCGCGTGGGTGGCCGGGTTCATCGCGACACACGGCTTGTCGGAGGCGTTCCAGTTGCTCGGAGTGTGCGCCGTCCCCTGGGCCGCCCCGCTGGGCCGGGCGGTGGTGGACGCCCTGAACATCGCGCGCGACGCGGGCAGTTACCCGTGGAGTTTCAGCGGGGTGATGGGGCTGGCGGAACGCTGCCTGGACCCGGCGGAGACCGTACGGCTGGAGGCACTGCTGGCGATACCCGACGAGCGGGAGGACGCCGCGCCGGGGGCCGGCGGGTACTGGGCGGAGGCGTTCCAGCGCCTGGTCACGACGCTGCGGCTACGGGCGGTGATGGCACAGGAGCTGGCGCCGGTGTCCGCCGACGCCTCGGCCCGACCGCCGCGGGCACCCGCTCGGCCGCCACAGGCGCCGGCGCCACTGCCCACGCCCGGTCACCCGGCGCAGGCAGCCCCTCAGCCGCCGGACGCGGCCGGCTGACCGGCGTTCTCCCGTACCCACTCCACGATCGACGTCATGGTGGCGCCCGGCGTGAAGATCGCCGCGACGCCCTTCTCCTTCAGCGGCGCGATGTCCTCCTCCGGGATGATGCCGCCCCCGAAGACGAGGATGTCCGCCGCGTCCCGCTCCCTGAGCAGCTCGATGACCGCCGCGAACAGCGTGTTGTGGGCGCCGGAGAGGATGGAGAGGCCGATCGCGTCGGCGTCCTCCTGGATCGCGGTGTCGACGATCTGTTCCGGGGTCTGATGGAGCCCGGTGTAGATGACCTCCATACCGGCGTCACGCAACGCGCGCGCGATGACCTTGGCCCCACGGTCGTGGCCGTCGAGCCCCGGCTTGGCGACCACTACGCGGATCGGACCGGCTGCCACACCCATCACTGCCTCCATCAAGCGACCACGGAAGCGATCGCTTCCGTCCGTACCGACAAGTACCGCACTTTTGGCGCGTCCCGCCATTGTCGCGAAGTGAACGAACGTTATCCACAGCATCCCGCACCCCGCGGTTTTACGGCGCGCGGGGAGGGGGAAATCACATGGTGGGACATGAGGGCACACGGGGGATCGAGCCGCCCCCCGGCGTGCCGACAGGAGGTCGGCCATGAAGGTCACCGGGGTATTGCCACTCTTCCTCCCGGTCTGCCGCCGCCTGTGGCCCGGCAGACTGACCGGACTGTCCATGGCGCTGCTCAAGGCGACCGCCCTCGAGGCGGCGATCCTCGCCGGGCATCTCCTGCTGTATCCGACGGGCCTCGCCCAGGAGCGCCGCTCGGCGGCCCTGGCCGCGGCGGAGGGCGCCACCCGGCTGCCGGCCCACCCCGGCACCCCGGTCGTGCTGCTGCACGGCTTCATCGACAACCGCTCGGTGTTCGTCCTGCTGCGCCGCACCCTGGCCCAGCACGGCAGACAGCGGGTCGAGTCGCTGAACTACTCCCCGCTGACCTGTGACATACGGGCCGCGGCCGACCTGCTCGGCCGGCACATCGAGGAGATCTGCGAGCGCACCGGCAGCGCCCGGGTCGACATCGTGGGACACAGCCTCGGCGGTCTGATCGCCCGCTACTACGTCCAGTGCCTGGGTGGTGACCTGCGGGTACGGACCCTGGTCACGCTCGGTACACCGCACTCCGGGACCAGGGTGGCGCCGCTGGCCGACGCCCATCCGATCGTGCGGCAGATGCGGCCCGGATCCCCGGTCATCAAGGACCTGGCCCGGCCCGCGCCCGGCTGCCGTACGCGCTTCGTGAGCTTCTGGAGCGACCTCGACTCCATGATGGACCCGCTGGAGACGGCCTGTCTGGAGCATGCCGATCTCGACGCGCGCAACGTCCGGGTGACCGGCATCGGTCATCTCGCCCTGCCCGTGCACCCCGCCGTGGCCGCCGGCATACGTGAGGTCCTCGACGCTCCGCAGCCCGGGGAACGGGTCGGCGAGGGCCTGACGGTGGCCTGAGACCGGCCTCGGCCCGGGAGCGTGGAGGCCGCGCACAGCTGACTCAGAGTCACTCCACATCGAACAGACTTCGAACGAAACGCCAAGGTCCCGTTCCGCCTCCCCCGAAACACGTCCGAATGCCCGTTTCCGGCCTACGGGAAACAAGCCGAAGATTGTCGTGCCCGCATACCGCCGGGTACAGTCGCCGCACTGCTCTGGCAGCCCCTGTTGTCGAGGCGAAAGAGAAGTTGGTGAACGATCGTCACCCGTCGGGGACCATGACCACCCCGGCCCCGGCTTCCGACGCCTCCCCCGCGCACTGCGCGCCGTACGGGGCACAGGAAGTCCCCTACGACGACCTCACCACCTACGGTGGCTATGACGCCACCGGTTTCACGAGTGGTTCGGCGGGCACCACGGCCTTCGACACCGACCCGCTCTTCGGCAGTTTCCCTGGCGGCGAGCAGAGCACCGGCGCGTACGACACGGCCCAGTGGCAGCCGGGCAGCGACCGGTCCTCCGACTACGACCCGTACGCGGCCCAGCAGCATGCCGGTTACGACTCCGGCTGCTACGACAGCACCGCCTGGACGATCCCCGCGCAGGCCACCGGCAACGACGTCAGCGGCCAGTGGGCCACGGGTGCCTGGCTCCCGTCCGACCGGCCCGGCGGCGCCGACCCCACCCAGCAGTGGGAGTGGGGCACCCAGACCTTCGACACGGGCGCGTACGACGCCACGCAGTGGAACTCCGCGGGGCAGCAGGCCGGGACGGCGGAACCCGAGCAGGGTGGCGAGCCGTTCGACCAGCAGGCCACCGCCACGTTCGAGGCGGTCGGCGACGCGCGGGCCGCGGCCTTCGAGCAGGCGCCGTACGAGGACACCGCGTACGAGGACACCGCCTACGACGAACAGCCTCCCGGCGAGGGCGAGCCGGACTCCACCGGTGAACTGCCCGCCGTGACCGGCCTGCTGGACGACCAGGAGGAGACCGGCCCGGCGCCGGAGACCCGCGCGGGCTCACGCGGCGCGGCGCGCTCCCGGCGCCGTACGCCCGCCAAGCGCTCGGCGCTGCTGACCGTCGCCGTGCCCTCGGCCTGCGTGATGGGGGTCGCCGGGATCGCCGCGGCCTCGGTCGGCGCGCTCGGCGACAGCTCCGAGGACACCACCGCCTCCGCCCCGGATGTACAGGTGGTCAAGCCGTCCATCGCCAACAGCAAGCTGGACACCCAGCTCAGGACGCTCTCCGACGGCGCCCACGACTTCGCCGACCGGGCGAGCCGCACCCAGGAGCGGATCGACCTCGTGGCGCAGCAGGCGCTGGAGAAGAAGAAGGCCGCCGCGGAGGCCGCGCTCAAGGAGCGGCTGCGGCCCAAGTTCGTGCTGCCGGTCACCCAGCGGGGCCTCAGCGCCTACTTCGGCCAGGCGGGCGTCAACTGGATGTCGGTGCACACCGGCATCGACTTCCCCGTCTCGTACGGCACGACGGTGATGGCCGCCACCGACGGCACGGTCACCACCCAGTGGAACAGCGCCTACGGCAACATGCTGATCCTGACGTCGAAGGACGGCACGCAGACCTGGTACTGCCACCTGTCGAGCTACCGCGTCGCCTCCGGTACGACCGTCAAGGCCGGCCAGCCGATCGCCTACTCGGGCAACTCCGGCAACTCCACGGGCCCGCACCTCCACTTCGAGGTGCGTCCGGCGGGCGGGGCGGCCATAGACCCGTTGCCGTGGCTGCGCAGCCACGGACTCGATCCGACGTAGGACCGGCAGGCCCCCGCCGAGCGGCGGGGGCCCTTTCTTTGCCCTACAGCTTCTCCACCGGCGCGTACCGCAGCAGCAGCCGCTTCGGCTTGGTGTCCCCGAAGTCGACCGTGGCCTCCGCGTTCGCGCCCGTGCCCTTCACCCCGACGACCGTGCCCAGCCCGAACTGGTCGTGGGTGACCCGGTCGCCGACGGCCAGCGCGACCACCGGTTTCTCGGCCGTGCGCCGCGTGGCGAACCCGGACGCGCCCGACACCGAGGAACGCGAGCGGGACGAGGACAGCGAGGCCGCGATCCCGGACACCGGCCCGGACGACACCGGCGCCGCGGCCCCTGTCCGCTTCCACTCCAGGTGCGCGGCCGGGATCTCCTCCAGGAAGCGGGAGGGCGGGTTGTACGACGGCTGACCCCAGGCGCTGCGCAGCGCCGACCGCGTGAGGTACAGCCGCTCCCGGGCGCGGGTGATGCCGACGTAGGCCAGGCGCCGCTCCTCCTCCAGCTCCTTGGCCTCGCCGAGGGCACGCATGTGGGGGAAGACGCCGTCCTCCATGCCGGTCAGGAACACGACCGGGAACTCCAGGCCCTTGGCGGTGTGCAGCGTCATCAGCGTGATGACGCCGTCGCCGCCCTCCTCGTCGGGGATCTGGTCGGAGTCGGCGACCAGGGCGACCTGCTCCAGGAAGTCGGCGAGCGTGCCGGCCTCCCCTTCGCCGCGCTCCTGCTCGAACTCGAGTGCCACGGCGGCGAGTTCCTGGAGGTTCTCGATGCGGGTCTCGTCCTGCGGGTCGGTGGAGGCCTGCAACTCGGCCAGATAGCCGGTGCGTTCCAGCACGGCTTCGAGGACGGTCGCCGGTCCGGCGCCGGATTCGACGATCGTGCGCAGGTCCTCCATCAGCGTGTTGAACCGCTTCACGGCGTTCGTGGACCGCGCGGCCATGCCGTACGCCTCGTCGACCCGCTTCAGGGCCTGCGGGAAGCTGATCTTCTCGCGCTGGGCGAGGGCGTCGACCATGGCCTCCGCGCGGTCGCCGATGCCCCGCTTGGGCACGTTGAGGATGCGGCGCAGCGGCACCGAGTCCTCGGGGTTGGCGAGGACACGCAGGTAGGCCAGGACGTCCCGGACCTCCTTGCGCTCGTAGAAGCGGACACCGCCGACGACCTTGTACGGCAGGCCGACGCGGATGAAGACCTCTTCGAAGACACGGGACTGGGCGTTGGTGCGGTAGAAGACGGCGACGTCCCCGGCGCGCGCGTCGCCCGCGTCGGTGAGCCGGTCTATCTCGTCCGCGACGAACTGGGCCTCGTCGTGCTCGGTGTCGGCGACGTAACCGGTGATCCGGGCGCCGTGGCCGGCGTTGGTCCACAGGTTCTTCGGGCGGCGGGACTCGTTGCGCTCGATGACCGCGTTGGCGGCGGACAGGATCGTCTGCGTGGAGCGGTAGTTCTGCTCCAGCAGGATCGTCGTCGCGTTCGGGTAGTCCTCCTCGAACTGGAGGATGTTGCGGATCGTCGCGCCCCGGAAGGCGTAGATCGACTGGTCGGCGTCACCCACGACACACAGTTCGGCCGGCGGCAGGTCACCGTCACCGGGCGGTACGTCGGCGGCCTGCTCGCCCGTCCCGACCAGCTCGCGCACCAGGGCGTACTGGGCGTGGTTGGTGTCCTGGTACTCGTCGACCAGGACGTGCCGGAAGCGGCGGCGGTAGTGGTCGGCGACGTCCGGGAAGGCGCGCAGCAGGTTGACGGTCGTCATGATCAGGTCGTCGAAGTCGAGGGCGTTGGCCTCGCGCAGCCGCGACTGGTAGAGCGCGTACGCCTGGGCGAGGGTCTTCTCGAACCCGTCGGCGGCCTGGGCGGCGAAGTCCTCCTCGTCGATCAGCTCGTTCTTCAGATTGCTGATCTTGGCGCTGAAGGACTTGGGCGGGTAGCGCTTGGGGTCGAGTTCCAGATCACGGCAGACCAGGGCCATCAGACGCTTGCTGTCGGCCGCGTCGTAGATCGAGAACGACGAGGTGAAACCGAGCTTCTTCGACTCGCGGCGGAGGATGCGCACGCACGCGCTGTGGAAGGTCATCACCCACATCGCGTTGGCGCGCGGGCCGACGAGCTGCTCGACGCGCTCCTTCATCTCGCCGGCGGCCTTGTTGGTGAAGGTGATCGCGAGGATCTGCCCCGGGTGGACGCTCCGCTCGGCGAGCAGGTGGGCGATGCGGTGGGTGAGCACCCGGGTCTTGCCGGAACCGGCGCCGGCGACGATGAGCAGCGGGGAGCCGGCGTGCACGACCGCGGCGCGCTGGTTCTCGTTCAGCCCCTCCAGGAGCGCCGCCGCGTCGATCACGGGGCGCGGGGCGCCGTCGCGGTAGTGGGAGTCCCGGTCCGGCGGCACGTCGAACTTCCCGCCGAACAGATCGTCCGGAAGGGGCTCCGGAGCGTGGTCGTGCTCGGGCGGCGGCGGGAGCTCCTCGTCGTGCCCACGCGGGGGCTGGAGGTCCGCCAGGAAGCTGTCGTCAAAGAGGCTGCTCATCGCTCTCCGAGTCTAGGGCGCCCCACCGACAACCGGTCACCGTCCCGCAAGTCGATCTTCGCCACACGGGTGCCTCACGACCCCTCACGCATCGGAAGCGCCTGGTCACCTCCGCGTGAACCCGTCCCGAGGTCACGGAAATGTATCGGACATATTGCGCACCAACCTTCACAGAAGCCACACGAGTTGGCTAGGTTGCCGTCAGGCCGCACGACCCCCCTCCGGCGAACGTCGCCGGGCCGCGCGGCCTCCGCCGAGTCCGGCGTGCCCCCTGCGCGGCGCCCGGAGCCGGGGACCCACCGAATCCCGGGGTGAATCGGCCGACTCCCGCCCGGGACGACGCCGTAGGGCAACCCTTCCGTCCGCCCGAACCCGACAGCTAACCCGGTAGGCGGCAGCTAGGAAGGAGTCGCCTCCCTTGGCGTCGCACCGCAAGCCGCGCCCCGGCGGAACCCCCGGAGCGGGCGTCCGCACCCCCGCTCTCGCCACCGCCGCCCTCACCTCCCTCGCCGTGCTCTCCCAGACCGCGGAGGCCGTTCCCGAGGCCGGTCACGGCAGGCCGAGCCCGGAGGAGGTCGAGCGGAAGATCGACGACCTCTACCGCCGGGCGGACTCCGCGACCGGGACGGCCGCGGCGGCCGAGGAACCGGCCGGCGCCCCACGGCGGCAGGCCGACAGCCTCCAGCGGCTCCGTGACGAGGTCGCCCGGCGCGCGGCCC
Organism: Streptomyces sp. NPDC028722; assembly: GCF_040637655.1. Taxonomy (NCBI): domain Bacteria; kingdom Bacillati; phylum Actinomycetota; class Actinomycetes; order Kitasatosporales; family Streptomycetaceae; genus Streptomyces; species Streptomyces sp. NPDC028722. The sequence continues at coordinate 260,073 of NZ_JBEZWU010000009.1, read as the reverse complement.
GGGCCCGTGCCGTCCCGGGCCCCCGCGGCGCCGCCCCGGCCCCGGCCCCGGCCCCGGCCATCCTGCCGCCCCCGCGGGGCGGGGACGCCGTGGTGCCCAGGGGGAGGGTGGGCGCCGCGACAACGGCAGCGGGCCGGGATGTGGTGGCACCCCGGTGGAACGGGAACGCCGTAGCACCGGCCCCCGGAGACATCACCACACTCGCACCGTCGGCACCGGCGGCACCGGCGGCCAGGGACGCGGTCGCACCGGGCCGGGGGATGGCCGTCGTACCGCCCGCGGACTCGGACGTACCGCACGGAGACAGCCGGCCGGAGGTCACCGCTCGGGACACGCGGGACCCGAAGGCGGTGAAGGCCGCCGTTCAGAGAAAGCTCGCCCACGCGCGCGTGCTGCTCGCACGGCGGACCGCCCAGGGTTCCGCGCCCTCCGGCACGGACGCGGCCAAGGCCGGGAAGGCCGTCGCCTTCGCCCGGGCCCAGCTCGGCAAGCCGTGCGTGTGGGGCGCCGCCGGTCCCGGCTCCTACGACTGCTCGGGCCTGACCCAGGCCGCCTGGAAGTCCGCCGGCGTCACCCTGCCGCGTACCGCCCGCGGCCAGGCCACCGCCGGCACCACGGTCCCGCCGGCCGACGCCCGCCCCGGCGATCTCGTCTTCTTCCACGGCGACCGCCGCCACGTCGGGCTCTGCACGGGCGACGGCATGATGATCCACGCGCCCAGACCGGGCGCGTACGTCCGTGAGGAGCCGATCTCCGCCGCCGGCGAGTCGGCCGTCCACAGCGTGGTGCGGCCGGGCTGACGCCCCGGTCCGGTCCTGGCCGGCCTACCGGGCCGGCGCGGACCGGCGGCCTACCGGGCCGGCGATCAGGTCCAGAGGACGGCGATGAAGATGTTCGCCGTGGTCAGCAGGCCGACGAGCGCGAACTGGCTCTTGTCGATACGCTCCTCGTCGCGCTTGACGTAGACCAGCCCGAGGATCACGATCAGCAGGGCCAGCTTCACGCCGATCTTCACGGTGTTGATGTGGTGGTCGTCGGCCTGGTTGAGGCCGACCAGCGCCACGCCGGTGACCAGCATGGTCAGCGCGCCGTGCAGCATTCCGGGCACGAACCGGGCCGTGCCCCGGCCCATCGCCTTCATCTGGGTGAGGAAACCGCCGAGCAGCGCGGCGATACCGACGATGTGCAGGCCGACGAAGAGATGGATGAGTACGTCCATGGGGCCGGAGCCTAACCAGGGGTGTCCCGGCCTCCCGTCACCGGCCCCACCCGAGCGCCCGGCGCGAGGGTCACGGGCACCGACGAACCTCGCATATATGCGAGCCATAGCACCCCACTCCTCCCGCCTGCCCCACTTCTCGCGCTTCGGTCATCACGCCGCGTGAAGGGAACGACTCCGGCTGGGCAGCGAGATCACATGTGGTCATATCCCGGCGCGTCGCGGACAGTTCCGCACAGTGCGTTACCAACTCGTCACCGTTCGGCCTAGCGTCCTCCCCCAGGTGACCGGCTCCCCACGCCGCCCGTTCCAGGGTGGCAGTCGGCCACCCGCGCCGAGAAGGATCCGGCGGCGGCCCGTTCCCCCTGTGCGGACCGCCGCCGGGCGCACTGACCGCTCGACATACGAGCCGTACGGAAGGACGTGACGGTCCAGTTGGCAGCGCACCGCAAGCCCCGGCAACGCTCGCTCAGTGGTACGGCCCGCACAGCCGCCACACTCGCCCTGGCGGGCGTGGCCACCGCGACGGGCTTCGACGGGACGGGCCACGCCGAGCCCCGGCTGACGCCCGGACAGGTGAAGGCCGAGGTGGACCACCTGTACCGGGAGGCCGAGACCGCCACCGAGAAGTACGACGGGGCGAAGGAGGAGGCGGAGGCGGCCCAGAAACGGATTTCCGGATTCCAGGACCAGGCCGCCCGCAGACAGCAGAGACTCAGCTCGGCCCGCGACGCACTGGGCTCGATCGCGGCGGCGCAGTACCGGGACGGCGGTGTCGACCCGGCCTGGCAGCTGGCCCTCTCCAGCGACCCCGACCGATACCTCGACGACGCCGCGTTCGCGGAACGGGCCGGTCACCGGCAGGCCGCCGCCGTGTCCCGGGTACGCGACCAACTGCGGGAGATCGAGCGGCTGCGCGGTGCCGCGCGCATCGAGCTGACGTCGCTGCGCGCACGGCAGGCGGAGCTGAACCGGCAGAAGAGGACCGTCACCGGCAAACTGGACGAGGCCCGGCGGCTGCTCGCCCGACTGACGCCCCGGCAGCGGGTCGAGGTCACCGGCGCCGCCGACGGCACGGACCGGCGCGTCTCCCGGTCGGCCGCGGGCCCGCGGGAACCGATGCGGGCCGGATCCTCACCGGCCACCACCGCACGCGCGGCGGCGGCCATCGCCTACGCGTACGGGAAGCTCGGCAGCCCCTATGTGTGGGGCGCGACCGGTCCGAACGCCTTCGACTGCTCGGGACTGGTCCAGGCCGCCTACCGCTCGGCCGGCGTCGCCCTGCCGCGCACCACCTACGCCCAGATCGACGCGGGCCGGCGGGTGTCCCGCTCCGCACTCCAGCCGGGCGACCTGGTGTTCTTCTACTCCGGGATCAGTCACGTCGGCATCTACGTGGGCGACGGGCAGATGATCCACGCCCCGAACCCGTCGGCCCCGGTCCGCCTGGCCCCGGTCGACCAGATGCCGTTCGCGGGAGCGACCCGCGTGGCGTGAGGGTCGGGACCCGGGCTCCCGTGGGGGGCGGAACGGGGCCGCGGCAGGGGCGGGTGACGGGGTGATGCGGACGGTGCCGCGGGGGGTCAGACCAGCCGGCGGGCGGTCGCCCAGCGGGTCAGCTCGTGACGGTTGGACAACTGGAGCTTGCGCAGGACCGCCGAGACATGGGACTCGACCGTCTTCACCGAGATGAACAGCTGCTTGGCGATCTCCTTGTACGCGTAGCCACGGGCGATCAGGCGCAGCACCTCGCGCTCGCGCTGGGTGAGGCGGTCGAGGTCCTCGTCCACCGGCGGGGCGTCGGTGGAGGCGAAGGCGTCCAGGACGAACCCGGCCAGCCGCGGCGAGAAGACGGCGTCGCCCTCCTGGACGCGGAAGACCGAGTCGACCAGGTCGGTGCCGGTGATCGTCTTGGTGACATAGCCGCGGGCGCCGCCGCGGATCACGCCGATCACGTCCTCCGCCGCGTCCGACACGGACAGCGCCAGGAAGCGGACGGGCCGTTCGGGGTCCGCCATCAGGGCCGCACACCGGCGCAGCACCTCGACCCCGCCGCCGCCCGGCAGGTGGACGTCGAGGAGGACCACCTCGGGCCGGGTGGCGGTGATGACCGAGACCGCCTCGTCGACGTCCGCGGCCTCGCCGACCACCTCGACCCCGGTCTCGGCGGTCCGGCCGATCTCGGCCCGCACACCGGTGCGGAACATCCGGTGGTCGTCCACGAGCACCACCCGCACCTGCCGCCCGCCCGCACCGCCGTCATCGGACCGCTCGGTCCCTGCCGCCTGTGCCGCCCCCGCCGTGCCGTTCGCCTCGGTAGCGTCGCTCATGACGTCCTCTCCGCCCTCTCCATCTCCAGCTCGACCTCGGTCCCGCCCCCCGGCACGGCCCGCAGCCGGGCCGTACCGCCGTTGCGCTCCATGCGGCCGATGATCGATTCTCTGACGCCCATGCGGTCGGCGGGTATCGAGTCCAGGTCGAAGCCGGGGCCCCGGTCGCGCACGGACACGAAGACCGCCTTTCCCTCGACTTCGGCGTACACCTGTACGGCACCGCCGTCGCCACCGTACTTGGCGGCGTTCACCATCGCCTCGCGCGCGGCCTGCATCTGCGCGCCGATCCTCTCGTCCAGCGGGCAGTCGCCGACGATGACGACCTCGATGGGCACGCCGTGCTTGTCCTCCACCTCGGCGGCGTTGCGCCGCACCGCCTCGGCGACCGTGTCCGGTTCATCCGTCTCGTCCTTGCCGGTGCCCTCCGGCTTGTACAGCCACGCGCGCAGGTCGCGTTCCTGGGCGCGAGCGAGACGGCGCACCTCGCTCGCGTTGTCGGCGTTGCGCTGGATCAGGGTGAGGGTGTGCAGCACGGAGTCGTGCACGTGGGCGGCGACCTCCGCACGCTCCTGGGCGCGGATGCGCATCAGGCGTTCCTCGGACAGGTCCTGGGTCATGCGGACCAGATACGGGCCGGCGAGCAGGGTGATGCCCACCAGCACGGCGAGCGCGGCCTGGAGGACCGCGCCGAGGTGGGCGGCCGAGCCCTGGAGGACGAAGACGGCCGAGACACCGGCCGTGACGAGCAGGACACCGCCGGCCGCGCGCAGCAGCGTCAGCGTGCGGCGCCGGCGGCCGACCTCGACCCAGCGCGCCCGGCGGGCGTTGTCGGCCTGGCGCCACACGAGGGCGACACCGGCCGCGACGAGCACGGCGGGCACCAGATACGCCTTGGCCGGGCCACCCAGGTTGACGCTGCCGACGAAGACCATGGAGACGATGACCATGAGGAGCAGTGCGGCGATCTGCCCCCGGTCCGGCTTGCGGGCCACCAGCTTGCGCCGGCCGTCCGGCGAGGTCTCCGTGCCCACCAGCGACGGCTTCTGGCCGCCGACGCCACCGACACCGCCGATGCCGAGCGGGACGAAGAACCAGAACGCCGCGTACAGCAGGGCGCCGAGTCCGTCGGCCATGAACAGGCCGACGAAGACGAGCCGCACCCAGACGACGGGCAGCCCGAGATGCCCGGCGAGGCCCCGCGCCACTCCGCCGAGCCAGCGTCCGTCGCTGCTGCGGTAGAGCTTGCGCGGTGGCCGCGGGTCGTCGAGGGGCGGGCTTGCGGCTTCCGGCATGGCATCGATGGTCACACGGCCGGTGGGGCGGGGCATCAGGGTCGGTCCCCGAGACGCCCCTGATCTTCGGCCGGAGCCGGCCGGGGTGGGCGGACCGTCCGGCGGTCGGTGCCGGTCGAACGCCTCCCCAGCCCGTCTCGGGGCCGATTTCAGGGTCGGCCCAGGGTTGTCCCGACTGCCGCCGGGGCGGACGGGCCGTCACCATGGACGCATGACGGATCACGAGCACGCCGCGACGGGTCCGGGACCCGGCTCCGGCCCGCGCCCGGCCCCGGGCACCGGGCCGACGGATGCCGCGCCCGCCGCGACGGGAAAGACAGGAGCGGCCGGCCCCGGCATGCACACGCATACCCATACCCACACCAGCGCCCCCACCGACACCGCTGACACCGCTGACACCGCTGACGGCAGCGGCAGCGGCAGCGGGAGCGGCAGCGGCAGCGGCAGCGGCAGCGGCAGCGGCAGCGGCAGCGGCAGCGCGACCGACGAGCGGGAAGAGCGGCAGGACACGCCCGCGGTCCCCGAGCGGTTCCGGCGCGACCGGGGACACAAGATGATCGCGGGCGTGTGCGCGGGGCTGGGACGGCAGACCGACATGGATCCGGTGATCTTCCGCATCACCCTGGCCGTGCTCTCCGCGACCGGCGGCCTCGGTCTCATCTTCTACGGCTTCGCCTGGCTGCTGGTGCCCTACGCGAACGAGGAGGAGAACGAACTCCGCAAGCTGTTCACGGGCCGCGTCGACGGCCAGGCGCTGGCCGCCGTGCTGTTCGCGCTGGTCGGCTGCGGGATCTTCCTGACGATGCTGAGAAACGGCGGGGTGCTGGCCTTCGCCGCGGTGCTCTCACTGCTGCTCGCCGGCGCCGGGTACTGGTCGCGGCGCCGGGACGCCCCCGACCCCGACCCGCTGGCCGCGCAGGCCGCCGCCGACGCCCCGCCGGAGGCCCAGGCGCCGCCGGTCATCACGTACCCGTCCTGGTGGCGGGACCCGATCGTCAAGGACGGCACCCATGTCGGTGGCACCGGCTATCTGTGGGGGCCCGGTGACGCCCGGGGCCGGGACCTGACCTCGGTCCTCGACATCGGCATCGCCACGCCCTGGACGCACCAGGGGACCGTACGGCCGCCCCGCACCGAGCCCCCGATACCGCCGCCCCAGCGCGGCCCCCGCTGGATCGGTGGCCGGCTGTTTCTGCTGGCCCTGCTGGCGGGTGGCCTGGGCACCGGGGTCGGCTGGGACAGCCGCCCGCTGGGCACCAGCCTCCAGACCGGCCTGGCGTGCGCGCTGGCGGTGTTCGGCCTGGGCATCGCGTTCAGCGCGTTCCTGGGCCGGACCGGGGCGGGCACGGTGTTCCTGGCGCTCGTCACGGCGGCCCTGCTCGCCGGGGCGGCGGCCCTGCCCCGGGACATCACCGGCCACTGGCGGGAGACGTCCTGGAAGCCGGCGGCCACGGCCCAGCTGCGGTCCGCGTACGACCTCGGCACCGGCCGGGGCACTCTGGATCTGACCCGGGTGCGTCCGGCCGAGGGGCAGACGGTCACGACGGACGCCCGGGTGGGCGCGGGACAGTTGAAGGTGATCGTGCCGGCGGACGCGATCGTGCGGATGAGCATCGATGTGGGGGTGGGCGACATCCGGTTGCCCGGGGACAGCGGAAAGGACGTGGACGTGAAACCCGGCAGGCACAAGGACATGACACTGGCACCGGCCGACGGTGCCGGGAAGGCGGGCACGCTGGAGCTGACGCTCGACGTCGGTGTGGGACAGGTGGAGGTCAGCCGTGCTGCGTCATGAGTTCCAGCCCGGGAAGCTGGTCGCCGGACTCTTCCTCACCGCCACCGGTGCCATGTTCGCGGGGGACGCGGGCGGTCTGTGGGACACACCGTGGTTCGCGGTCGTGCCGCTCGTGGTGGGCGGCCTCTGCCTGGCCGGCATCACGGCCGTCCTGACCCGGGGGATACGCAGACGCGGAGGTGCGGAGGGCGGCTAGCGGTAACCGCCGGCCCGCTCCCGCCGGGCCCGCCACACCGCGTCCAGGGACAGGTAGGGGGCGCCGGCGAGGACCAGGGGGAGCCAGGCCATCAGGTAGGCGAGGTCGTTGCCGTAGTAGTAGGGGGTGGTCGCCCAGCTCACCGTCAGCCAGAGGCTGAGCGAGATCAGCGCACCGCCGAGCGCGGCCAGCCGGCCGAACAGGCCCAGCAGGGTGCCGATGCCGACGGCCACCTCGCCGAGGGCGATGGCGTAGCCGAAGCCCACCGGGCTCTTCAGGGCCAGGTCGATCAGGGCCGGGAGGGCGGCGGATCCGCGGGCCCCGCTCAGGGTCTCGCCGATCGAGCCGGTGCCGCTGGAGTGGAAGAACGCGCTGTCGGTGAGCTTGTTCAGGCCGGCGTAGACGAAGGTGACCCCGAGGAAGACGCGAAGCGGCAGAAGGGCGTAGTGGGTGGCGGTGTCCCGCCAGGGGCGGGAACCGTTCAGACGGTCGGTGTACGTGTCCGTCCGCATGCCGTGAGTCATCGCTGCCAGCCGCCTCTCGCCCACCGTGCACCCCTCGTCCGACGATACGTACGGCGAGGGGAGCCCGTTCACTCCTGTCCCGGACGATTCTCCGGATTTCCGGCGTTCGTGCGGACGGCGGGGTGGGCGGGGCCGGCTCACTCCGTCACATGGACCGGGTACCGGTTGGTCGCCGTGCCGGCTGCGGTCACCACCTGGATGTCCACCGGTCCGGGCTCGACGTCGGCGGGTACGGGCACGGTCAGGGTGGTGTCCGTGGGGTTGCGGAAGCCGCCGGTGACGGGGACCAGGGGGACGTGGACGTCGACCGCGCCGATGCGGACCACCATGCGGGAGAGGTTGTCGGCGGTCTGGGCGCCGGGCGGGACGAAACCGGCGCCGCGGATCTCGATGTCGTCGCCGGTACGGACGGGTCCGTCGAGATCGCCGGGTTCGCGGGCGCGGACCACCGAGAGGATCACGGGCCGGCCGCCCTCGGCGTACTTGCCGACCAGGTAGGTCGCGGCCGAGATGAGCACGACCACGGCCAGCCCCCAGGGCAGGTCGGGCAGCCGGTCGGGGCGGCGGGCCAGCCGTACGGCGGCGAACAGCAGGGCGACGGCGCTGACGGCGACGTACTGGATGTCGGTGAAGGCGCCCCGGCCGGAGTCGTCGGTGAGCAGGTCGGCGGCGCGCGGCCGGTGGGCCGGCACCTTCTGGAGCCGCTGGGCGAGGATGCGCAGGCCCACCACCCGGCGGACCAGGACGGCGATGCCGCACACCACGGCGAGAACGGTCAGCACACCCGCGCCGCGCGCCAGGCCGAGGCCCGAGACCAGGGTGTCGCGCTCGGCCGGATCGGAGGCCGCGGCCAGGCGGGCGGCCAGCAGCAGGACGGCGTATCCGACGAACAGCACCCAGCAGACGGCCACGGTACGGGAGGTGGACATGCGGTTGTCCTCGCCGATCACCGGTGCGAGCGCCCCGCCGCGCGCCCGGTGGAAGAAGCAGGCGGCGGTCAGCGCGACGGCGACGGCGAGCGCGGCGAGCAGAGCGGCGGTGCGGGCGCCGGTCCAGCCCGCGCCGATCGCGGTGAGCGCCTCGGTGAGCAGCAGCGCGGTGAACGCGCCCCACACCGTGTACACGGTCCGCAGCCACAGCCGGGCCAGCCAGGTGGCGCCCTCGGCCCGGCCGCGTTCGGCGACGGCCTCGGCCCGCTGGGTCAGTTCCTCGGAGACCCACTGGCGGGACGCCGGGGCGGAGTGCGCGACGGCCGCCGGCAGTCCCCGGCCGGCGGCGAACTCGTCGCGCCGGCGCAGGAAAGCGGCGACGGCCCGCCGGTGTCCCTCCCCCGCGCCGTGCGGGCAGTCCCCGCAGGTGCAGCCGCTCTCGCCGCCCTCGGCACCCGTGTCGCCCCTGGCCTCCTGCACCGCCATGCCCGACGCCCGCCTTCCCCATGACCTGCCGTCGTGGCCGCCGGCCGGCGCAGTGCGCGCGACCGCCCGGCAACTGCCCAGTGTTGACAGCGAATTGTGCCCTACATCAGGGCCTTGGGGGCCACGGCTCGGAGGCGCCGCGGGTGAAGCGCGGACCGCCGTGTTGACTTGGCTGCGCACATTGCCGTACGGCCGGGATCATCCAGCGGAGGGAGTCCGTGGTGACGGAGGCGGCCGTGCCGGGGCTTCAGCTGAGCAGGTCCGGTTCGCTGCGGCTGATGTCCTGCCACAACGGCTGGTAGTTGATCCAGGCGACCAGGTCACCACCGAGCTGTTCCCGGGTGGCGACGGCCAGTCTGTGGTCGATGAGCACCGGCCGGCCCGCCGCCTTGGCCATCAGCTGCACCTGGCAGGAACGCTCCAGGGACAGGAACCACCAGGCTGCCGCGTCCACCGAGTCGCCGACGGTGAGCAGCCCGTGGTTGCGCAGGACGAGCGCCTTGCGGGAGCCGAGCGCGGCGGCGATCCGGCGGCCCTCCCCGGCGTCGACGGTGACACCGGTGTAGGCGTCGTACAGGGCGATGTCCTCGTAGAAGGCGCAGCTCTCCTGGGTGATGGGGTCGATGAGGTCGCCGAGGGCGGCGAGGGCGCGGCCGTGCACGGAGTGGCAGTGGGCCACGGCGACGACGTCCGGGCGGGCGGCGTGGACCTGGGCGTGGACGGTGAAGGCGGCCTGGTTGACGTGGTAGCGGCCCTCGACGACCTGTCCGTCCTGGTTGGCGAGGACGAGGTCGCCGACGGTGACGTGCCGGAACGGCATCCCGAAGGGGTTGACCCAGAAGCAGTCGGTGAACTCCGGGTCCCGGGCCGTGATGTGCCCGGACACCCCCTCCTCAAGACCGGCCCGCCCGAAGATCCGCAGGGCACCCGCGAGCCGCTCCTTGCGGTGCCGGCGTTCGTCCTCGGCCGTCTCGTGCATGGGCGGCATGGCGAACCGAAGCTGGTCGGTGGGCAGCGGCAGGGGCGGTTTGGGCCCGTGCATAGGTCCTCCAGCACTGGGATTGCGGTACGGGCGGAAGTTACCTTCGGCCGGCGCAAAAGAGCAGAGCCGTTGTGTGAAGATGCCGTATGCCGCGGATACCCGACAGAAGATGTCGGCATTCTCGGCGAGACTCGTCCGCATGAACTGGGCAGCCTTCAGCAACGCCGCGCCCGAACTGGCGGCGACCACCGAACAGCGCTTCGGCGCGTACCGGCACCACGTCCTGGTGACCCTCCGCAAGGACGGCTCGCCCCGCACGTCCGGCCTCGAGGTCCGTTTCCTGGGCGGGGAACTCTGGTTCGGCATGATGCCGGGCTCCCTCAAGTCCCTCGACCTGCGCCGCGACCCCCGCTTCGCCCTTCAGGCCAACCCCGGGGAGGGGACGGGCATGGGCGGCGGGGATGTGCGGATCAGCGGGCGGGCGTACGAGGTCGAGGACGGCGCCGCGAAGGCCGCCTACGTGAAAGAGGTGGAACCGCCGCAGCCGTTCCACCTCTTCCGCACCGAACTGACGGAGGTCGTACGGACCTCCGTCGAGGACGACGTGTATCTGGTCACCCGGGTATGGAAGCCCGGAGAGCCGGTGCGCACTCTCCGGCGCCGCTAGGACCTGGGGAGGACTACTCCCACTCGATGGTGCCCGGCGGCTTGGAGGTCACGTCGAGCACGACCCGGTTGACGTCCCGCACCTCGTTGGTGATGCGGGTGGAGATGCGGGCGAGGACGTCGTAGGGCAGCCGGGACCAGTCGGCGGTCATGGCGTCCTCGGAGGAGACGGGGCGCAGCACGACCGGGTGGCCGTAGGTGCGGCCGTCACCCTGGACGCCCACGCTGCGGACGTCGGCGAGCAGCACCACCGGGCACTGCCAGATGTCACGGTCGAGGCCGGCCGCGGTCAGCTCCTCGCGGGCGATGGCGTCGGCCTCACGCAGCAGGTCGAGACGCTCCTTGGTCACCTCGCCGACGATGCGGATGCCCAGGCCGGGGCCGGGGAACGGCTGGCGCTGGACGATCTCCTCGGGCAGGCCCAACTCCTGGCCGACCATGCGGACCTCGTCCTTGAACAGCATGCGCAGCGGCTCGATCAGCTGGAACTCGAGGTCCTCGGGCAGGCCGCCGACGTTGTGGTGCGACTTGATGTTCGCGGCGCCGGTGCCGCCGCCGGACTCCACGACGTCCGGGTACAGGGTGCCCTGGACGAGGAACTCCACGGCCGGGCCCTCGTCGGCGATGATCTCGGCCTGGGCCTGCTCGAAGACGCGGATGAACTCGCGACCGATGATCTTCCGCTTCTCCTCGGGGTCGGTGACCCCCTTGAGAGCGGTGAGGAAGCGCTCCTCGGCGTCGACGACCTTCAGCTGGACGCCGGTGGCCGCGACGAAGTCCTTCTCGACCTGCTCGGTCTCACCCTTGCGCATCAGGCCGTGGTCGACGTACACGCAGGTCAGCTGGTGACCGATGGCCTTCTGGACGAGGGCGGCGGCGACGGCCGAGTCCACCCCGCCGGACAGGCCGCAGATCACGCGCTTGTCGCCGACCAGCTCGCGGATCGCGGCGACCTGCTCCTCGATCACGTTGCCGGTGGTCCAGTCCGGCTTCAGGCCCGCACCGCGGTACAGGAAGTGCTCCAGCACCTGCTGGCCGTGCGTGGAGTGCATGACCTCGGGGTGGTACTGGACGCCGTAGAGCCGCTTGTCGTCGTTCTCGAAGGCGGCGACCGGGACGACGTCCGTGGACGCGGTCACCGTGAACCCGTCCGGCGCGGCGGAGCAGGCGTCGCCGTGCGACATCCACACGTGCTGCTCGGCCGGGGTGCCCTCGAAGAGGGTGGAGGACGCCCGGGAGACCTGGAGGTCGGTGCGGCCGTACTCGCGCGCTCCGGTGTTGTCGACGGTGCCGCCGAGGCTCTGTGCCATCAACTGGAAGCCGTAGCACATGCCGAAGACGGGGACGCCGGACTCGAAGATCTCGCGGTCGAGGCTGGGGGCACCCTCCTCGTACACCGACGAGGGGCCGCCGGAGAGGATGATGGCCGCGGGCTTCTTGGCGAGCATCTCCCGGACCGGCATGGTGCTCGGCACGATCTCGCTGTAGACCCGCGCCTCGCGGACGCGACGGGCGATGAGCTGGGCGTACTGCGCGCCGAAGTCCACGACCAGAACGGTGTCGGGGTTGGCGGCAGTGTGAGTCGCTGATGACACGGGGTGCCTTCTGGTGGTCGGGCGGGGGTCTGTGCTACCGAGTCTAACGGGGCGGGCGGGGAGGCTTCCTCTGCACGGGCCATGGCATACTGGGGCCATGCTCCAGCACGTGACTTCTGTCTTTACCTATGGCACCCGGCCCGCCGGCTGCCATGGTCGTGCTGCTTGAGCTGACGCCAAGCGACTTCCCAGGCGCCCCGGGCCGACAAGGCCCGGGGCGCCTGTCGTTTTCCGGGTTCTGCCGTTCCAGGGCATCCGTCTTCCCGACCGAGGAGCCCGACATGACCACCACCAGCCCGCACGTGACCGCCGACAGCCCGCACATGACCGCCGTCAGCCCGGAAGCGGCCATCGCCGACGCCCGGGAGCGTATCGACGTGCTCGACGACCGGATCATCGGCCTCGTCCAGGAGCGGATGGCCGTCTCCGCCGTCGTCCAGCAGACCCGGATCGCCTCCGGCGGCCGGCGGGTGAGCCTGTCCCGCGAGATGGAGATCCTCGGCCGCTACCGCGACGCGCTCGGCAAGCCGGGCACCTCCCTCGCCATGACCCTGCTGGAACTGTGCCGGGGTCGCGTCTGAGTTCGCCCCGTACTCACCCGTACGGCGCGTGAGCGGTCCGCGCACCGCTTCGTCGTCCTGCCCGCGACCGCGGCCCGGCGCGTACGTGACTCAGGTCACAGGCGAACCTCGCGGTTCGGGAGCAACCCTTCGGACTCTTCGCTGATCAAACCTGCGGGATCAACAAACGGCGCGGAGCGACCTGCCTTCGGAGGGGGATGCAGGTCCCTCTGCGTCGTTCCTCCGCGCCGTTTCCGGTCACTTCTTCGGCGGCACCGCCGGTATCCCCAGGAACGGCAGCCGCAGCGCGCCGAACGCGTCGGCGGGGACGGCCGGGGTCCGCGGCTCCACCGGCTTCAGCCGCTCGTACGCCGCTCCCTGCGCCGGACGCGGATCGTCCTCCCCGTTGTTCGGCCAGAAGGACATGGCCCGTTCTGCCTGCGCGGTGATGGTCAGCGAGGGGTTCACGCCCAGGTTCGCCGAGACCGCGGCGCCGTCCACCACCGAGATGCCGGGGTGACCGTAGAGGCGGTGGTAGGGGTCGATCACGCCCGTCTCCGCGGAGTCGCCGATGGGGCAGCCGCCGAGGAAGTGAGCGGTGAGCGGGGTGCCCATCAGCTCGCCGACGTTACTGCCGGCGAAGCCGTTGATCTCGGCGGCGAGCGCGGAGGCGGCCTCGGTCGCGGCCTTGATCTGCTTGGGGTTGGGCGAACCGTGCCCCTGCCGGGCGGTGAGGAGCCCCTTGCCGACACCGCCGGGCTTCAGGAACGTGGTCAGCGAGTTGTCCAGCGACTGCATGACGAGGCCGATGATGGTCCGCTCCGACCAGCGCCGGTTGGACAGGGAGCGGGCGACCAGCATCGGGTGCCGGGCAGCGTTCGCCAGCCAGGCCAGTACGCGCGAGGAACCCTCCGCGTACGGCACCTGGAGGATCGACAGGCTGCCCATGGAGTTGGAGCCCCTGCCGTAGCGGACCGGCTCGATGTGGGTGCTGGCGTCCGGATGGATCGAGGAGGTGATGGCGACGCCCCGGGTGAAGTCGGCCCGCGGCGCGCCGGTGGCCCGGTGGTAGCGGCGGTTGTCGGTCTGCGCGCCGACCAGTGCCTCGGAGTTGGTGCGGGTGAGGTCGCCGAGCCGGGGGGACAGGTACGGCAGCTGGCGGCCGGCCTTCATGCGGTGCAGCAGGGTCTGGGTGCCGTAGGTACCGGCCGCGAGGACGACCCTGCGGGCGGTGAAGGTCCGGCCCGGGCCCTTCTTCTTCCGGTCCGTCGGCAGGGTCGTCACCGCGTAACCGCCCCGCGAGTCGTCCGTGACGGACACGACGGTCGTCATGGGGTGGACGACCGCGCCCGCCTTCTCGGCGAGGTACAGATAGTTCTCGTTGAGGGTGTTCTTCGCGCCGTGCCGGCAGCCGGTCATGCACTCGCCGCACTCGGTGCAGGCCTTCCGGTCGGGGCCGGCGCCGCCGAAGTACGGGTCGTTCACCTGCTCCCCCGGCCGGGCCTTCGCCTTGCCGTCGGCGTCCTTGCCGTCACCGAAGAACACGCCGACCGGGGCGAGGTGGAAGGTGTCGGCGACGCCCATCCGCCGGGCCGCCGCCTTCAGGTGCACGTCGGAGGGGGTCATGGTGGGGTTGATCCGGACGCCGAGCATGCGCTGGGCCTGGCCGTAGTACGGCTTCAGCTCTTCCTGCCAGTCGGTGATGTCCCGCCACTGGGGGTCGTCGAAGAAGGCCGCCGGCGGTACGTAGAGGGTGTTGGCGTAGTTGAGCGAGCCGCCGCCGACGCCCGCGCCGGCCAGCACCATGACGTTGCCCAGCAGGTGGATGCGCTGGATGCCGTAGCAGCCGATCCGGGGGGCCCACAGGTAGTTCTTCAGGTCCCAGGAGTTGCGCGGGAGGTCCTCGCGTGCGAAGCGGCGGCCGGCCTCCAGGACGCCCACCCGGTATCCCTTCTCGGTGAGGCGCAGGGCGGACACCGAGCCGCCGAAGCCGGAGCCGACGATGAGGACGTCGTAGTCGTAAGCGTCCTGGGGCACGGGTGTCTCCTCGTCGAGTGTGCGTGCGGGCCGTCCGCGGTGTCTCGCGCTCGCGCGGCGGGGGAACGGGGGCGCCTGCCGGATGCGGCCCCGCGCCCCCGCGCCGGACTCACCGGAACCGGAATGCCTTCATGAGCCGCAGGCTCGTGCTCATGAAGGCGGCGTACTGCTCGTCCGTCATGCCCAGTGAGGGCGCCATCGGCAGCAGCCGCTGCCGGGCCACCGTCTGGGCCTCGGTGTACTTGAGGATGCCCTCGGAGCCGTGGCGGCGGCCCAGGCCGGAGTCCTTCATGCCGCCCATCGGGGACTGGGCGCTGCCGTAGGCGGGGGCGTAGCCCTCGTTGACGTTGACCGTGCCGGTGCGCAGGCGGGAGGCGATCTCCCGGCCGCGGCGGGCGTTCCTCGTCCAGACGGACGCGTTGAGGCCGTACGGGGTGGCGTTGGCGCGTTCGACGGCCTCGTCGTCGGTCGTGAAGCGGTAGACGGAGACGACCGGGCCGAAGGTCTCCTCCTCGCAGACGGCCATGGAGTCCTCGACGCCGTCGAGGATGGTGGGTTCGAAGAAGTAGGGGCCGATGTCGGGGCGGGCCACCCCGCCCGCGAGCACCTTGGCGCCCTTGGCGACGGCCTCCTCGACATGCCGTTCGACGGTCTTCAGCTGCCGCTCGCCGACCAGCGAGCCCATGTCGGCGCCGTAGGCGAGCGAGCTGCCCAGCCGCATGGCCCGGGTGCGGGCGGCGAAACGCTCCAGGAAGGCGTCGGCGACGGAGTCGTGGACGTACAGCCGCTCGATGGAGATGCACAGCTGGCCGGCGGAGGAGAAGCAGGCGCGGACGGCTCCGGCGGCGGCCTTCTCGATGTCGGCGTCGTCCAGCACCAGCATGGCGTTCTTGCCGCCCAGTTCGAGGGAGACGCCGACCAGGCGGGCGGCGGCGCCGACGGCGACCTCTCGGCCGGTGCGGGTGGAGCCGGTGAAGGAGACGTAGTCGGCGTGCCGGACCAGCTCCGGTCCGACAACCGGGCCCTCGCCGAGGACGACCTGGAAGACGCCGTCGGGCAGCCCGGCCTCGACGAGCAGGTCACGCGCCCACAGGGCGGTGAGGCAGGTCTCCGTGTCCGGCTTCATCACCACGGCGTTGCCTGCGGCGAAGGCGGGCAGGGCGTCGCCGACGGACAGTTCCAGCGGGTAGTTCCAGGGGGCGATCTGGCCCACCACGCCGCGAGGGTGCCGGAGTTCGGTGACCTGCGTCAGGGCCGGCACGGCACCCGCGTGCCGTTTGGGGCGCAGGTAGGCGGCGGCCCGGCGGCCGTAGTGGCGGGCGGCGACGGCGACGGCCTGCACCTCCTCGTGTGCGTGCAGGCGGGCCTTGCCGGTCTCCAGCTGGATCAGGTCGAGGACCTCGGCCTGCCGCTCCAGCACCAGGTCGTGGAAGCGGAGCAGGACGGCGGCCCGCTGCCGTACCGGGACCTTCGCCCACACGGCCTGCGCGGCACGGGCCGCCTCGAAGGCCCCGCGGACGTCGTCCGGGCCGGACTCGGGCAGGTCGGCCAGTTTCTCGCCGGTGAGGGGGCTGTGGTTGGCGGTACGGCCGCTGCCGGCGACTCCCTTGACGAGCTGGGCGACCAGCTCCGGGGTGACCACGTCGGCGGCCGTGCGGGCGCCTTCGGGAGCGGGCGCGAGCGGGTTGGTACCGGCGATGTCCGGGGCCTGCGTGTCCGTCATGACGCGCAGGGTATGCCGCGGCGGCGGCTTTGTGTACCCGTCGGTAACGGGGATTCACGCGGTACACACATCCTGCCAGTGATCGGTGGCAGCGAATGCACTGATCAGGGCGTGGAGCGGACCCTCCTCGGTCCGTCCCGGTCTTCTTCAGTCGGTCCCGGTCCTCTTCAGTCGGTCCCGGTCTTCTTCGCGAGGAGGAGCCCCAGCGCGGACAGCGGCGCGCGCCACGGAGCGGGCGCGGGGGCCGGGTCGGTGGCGGGGCCGGGGGCCGGGGCCGGTTCAGGGGCCGGGTCAGGGGCGGAGGTCGGGTCCGGGGCGTGGGGTGCCAGAGCGGGCTCCGGTACGGGGGGCAGGCCGAGGTAGTCGTGGAGTACGGCGGCGACCTCCTCGGCGTCCGGCCGTGACGCCGGCTCACCGGCGTGCAGGCGGTCCAGCAGCGGGCCCAGCGGCCCCAGCGGTCCGGGGTCCGTGTCCCCGACGGCGGCGCGCAGCAGCGCGCCCAGGGACCACAGGTCGGAGGCCGGGCCGGCGCCGGGTCCCGCCGCCCGCTCGGGGGCGACGAACCCGGCGGGCGACTCGTCCGCGTGCCCGTCCCCGATGCCGAAGTCGGTGAGGACGACCCGCCCGGTACCGGACTCCAGCAGCACGTTGGCCGGTTTGATGTCCCGGTGCACGATGCCGACGGCGTGGGCGGCGCGCAGCGCGCCGAGCACGGCGAGTCCGATGCGGGCGGCCTCGGGCGGCGGCACGGGGCCACGGCACAGCACCTCGCGCAGGGACTCGCCCGCCACCAGTTCCATCACGATCCAGGGGATGCCGTCCTCGGTGACGACGTCGTACACCGTCACGGCGGAGGGGTGCCGCACCCGGGTGGCGGCCCGGGCCTCGTGGTGGAGCCGGTGCGCGACACGCCGGCTCTCCTCGTCGGTGGCCGGATCGCCGGGCAGCAACGGTTCCTTGACGGCCACCAGGCGCTCGTCCTGTTCGTCCCGGGCGCGCCAGACGGTGCCGGCCGGTCCGGAGCCGAGACGTCCGGCCAGCCGGTAGCGACCGCCGATCAGGCGTGCGTCGAGCGGGAGTTCGCCGTCTTCGGTCATGGCACATGAGTACCGTGCGCACCAGGCCGTTGTCGAAGCGGGCGGCCGGAACCGCGCGTCCGGCGTTCCCTGCCGGCAGCCCGACCGCGGAGCGCTCACGCGCCCGTGACCGAGAAGGTGTCGACGGCCACGTCGAAGTACTCCCGCGCCTCCCGCACCTTGCCGACCGGCGCCGACACCCACACGTCGTACAGCCGCCCGTCCTCCTCCCAGCACAGGTCGTAGGTGTGCCGCGGGCCCTCCGCCGCGCTGAAGCCGTCCCAGGTGAACTCCCAGAGCGCGGCCGGGTGTCCGGCGTGCCGGGTGCGCGTGACCCGGCCGTCGCGGTAACCGGGGTTGCTGGAGGCGCCGTCGGCGGCCGACCGGTTCATCACCCCGGCGGGACCGCCCGGCTGGGGTGCGCCGACCTTGACGCCCAGGCGGAAGGTGTCTCCCGGTGAGAGGTAGAAGACCCGCTCGCCCTCGGGGCTGCGGGTGAAGTCCTCCGGTACGGCGAGGGAGAAGCCGGCCGGGTCCCGGGCCGCGCGGTAACCGGAGGGCGCGGTGTGCGAGCCGGCGGCGGTCGGGCGGGGCGGGGTGGAGGCGGTCGTCGGGGCGTGCGACGGGGTGGGGGAGGGAGTGGGTGACGGTGTCGGCCGGGTGGCGGGCGGGGACGGGGACAGCCCCGTGCCTCCCGTACCGGTCCGGGTGGCCGGGCTCGTCGCCGTACCGCCCGGGGTGCCGCCGCCCCCGCCCCCGTCCCGGTGCAGCAGCAGCGCCGCGGCCGACACGCCGGCGCCGGCCAGCGCGGCGACGAGCAGCGCCGCGACCAGCACACCGCGCGGCGAGGACCGGGCCGGGAGCGCCTCCCCCGGCGGCCGGGGCGAGGCGTACGGCGGCGACCCGCCGTGCGGGAGGTCCCAGTGGGGCGGCGGGTGGTGCGCGGAGGGCTTCGGCGTCCGGCCGCCGCCGAGGCGGTGCAGCCGCCCGCTGCCGTGCGTGCTCCCCACCGCCCCCTGGCCGCCCGGCGCGGCCGGCGTGCGGCCCGTCTCCAGGTACGCGGCCAGCATCTGCTCGGCGTCCGCCGCGCCCAGCCGCCGGTCGGGGTCCCGCTCCAGCAGGCCCAGCACGACCGGCAGCAGCGGTCCGGCCTGGGCCGGCGGCCGGATGTCGTCGGTGACGACGGCGTGCAGGATGCCGCCGAGCGAGTCGCGCCGGAACGGCGACTCGCCGCTGAGGACCGTGCACAGCAGCGCGCCCAGCGACCACAGGTCGGACTCCGGGCCGGTGCGCAGCCCGGACATCCGTTCCGGCGCGGTGTACTCGGGCGAGCCGACGAAGGAGCCGGTCTCGGTGAGCGTCGTGGCGCCCTCGACCTGGGCGATGCCGAAGTCGGTGAGGACGACCCGGTCGGTGCCGGACTCGAGCAGGACGTTCGCGGGCTTGATGTCCCGGTGCAGCACCCCCGCCTCGTGTGCCGTACGCACCGCGCTGAGCAGGGCGATGCCGATCCGCGCGGCCTCGGCGGCGTCGACCGGGCCGTGCCGGGCGATCCGGTCGGCGAGCGAACCGCCGTCGATCAACTCCATGACCAGGTAGGGCCGTTCGTCCTGCTCCACCACGTCGTGCACCACGATGATGTGCGGGTGCCGCAGCTGACAGACCGCGCGGGCCTCCCGGAACGTACGGTCCCGGCGGCGGCGCGCGTCGTCGTCCGGGAGCGCGTCGTCCGGCAGGAGTTCCTTGACCGCCACGTGACGGCCCAGCACCCGGTCGCTCGCCCGCCAGACGACGCCCATGCCGCCGCGCCCGATGCGTTCCTCCAGGCGGTAACGGCCCGCGATCAGCCGGAAGCCGGCTCCCTCGGTCCCCATGAGCCCCATCATGCCGCACCACGGGCCTGGCCTCCGGGGCGCCGACCGGCCAAGCCACCCCGCACAACCTGCCTGTTTCGGCCGTCTGTGCCGTCCGCCGCGCCCGGATCAACCCTCGTTCGGCTGCTGCCAGCTCCGCAGTACCCACGTGAACTGCTTGGCGGTCCTCGCCCAGTCGGCGGCCGGCGACGACATGTAGATCGCGTATTCGGTGCCCTTGGGCGAGAAGTACGTCTCCTCCACGGCGTGGCGCGGCCCGGCGACGTAGGGCGGGTCCTTCTTCAGCGCCGTCCAGGTGTACTCCCACAACGCGCCGTCGCGGTCGCGGTAGAGGTTCTCCTTCATGGTGACGCGCCGGTAGTCGACCAGCCGCTGGAGCTGCCGCTCGAGGTCCTCCTGATGGGAGAGGGGCTTGACGTAGTCCGACGCGGTGTCGATGGCGATGCGGACGAAGTGCCTGCCGCCGTCGGGCGTGTAGTCGATCTGCTTGAGGTCGCCCTGGATGCCGTACACCTTGCGTGTCCAGCCCTTGGGCAGGGAGAGGCTGAAGCCCAGCGGGTCGTGGTACGTCCGCCAGCCGGCGGGGACCGTGCCGGTGGAGCCGGGCGCGCCGCTGCCGCTCACCGCCGGCCGCGGGTCCGGGCCGGAGTCGTCGCCCGTCCCGCTGTCCTGTTCCAGCCCGTTCCACCACTGGATGCCCGCCGCCGCGCCACCCCCGAGCACCGCCGCGACGGCCACGACCAGCGCGAGGGTGCGCAGCCGGCGGCGGGGCCGGCCGCCCGCCCGGCCCCCTCCGGCGGGCCCCACCATGGTGACCGCGCCCGCCGTCGGCCCGCCGGGCGTGGTGGTGCCGCCCGTGGACGCGGCGGACAGGGGTGTGCCGGTGGTGGGTGCCGTCGCCGTCGGGCCGGTCACGGAACGGCCCGCGTCCGCGCCCGGGCCGTAGCCGGGACGGCCCGCCCCGGAGCCGTGGCCGGGACCTGTCGGTGCGGGACCGTAGCCGCCCGCAGGGGTACCGGAGTCGTAAGGCCCGCCCGGGCCGTGACCGCCGTCCGGGCGCACGCCCGAGCCCTGGGTCGGGACGAACGCCTGTGCCGAGCGCGGCCGACGGCCCTCCGCCGCCTCGACGAGCATCTGCTCCGCCTCCCCCGCGCCCGGGCGCCGCGCCGGGTCCTTGCGCAGCAGCGCGGCGATGACCGGCCCGAGCGGACCGGCGTGGCGCGGCTCGTCGACCTCCTCCTCGACGACCGCCTGCATGGTGCTCAGCGGCGAGGTGCGCCGGAACGGCGAGCGGCCCTCGACGGCCGTGTACAGGGTGGCGCCGAGCGCCCACAGGTCCGAGGACGGGCCGGGATCGTGGCCGCGGACCCGCTCGGGCGCGAGGTAGTCGACCGAGCCGACGACCTCTCCGGTGCGCGTGATGGTGGAGTCGCCCTCGATCTGGGCGATGCCGAAGTCGGTGAGCAGGACCCGGCCGTCCTCGCCGAGCAGGACGTTGCCCGGCTTGACGTCCCGGTGCAGTACTCCGGCGGAGTGCGCGGCGCCCAGCGCGCGCAGCACCCACAGCCCGATCCGCGCGGTCTCCGCCGGCTCGATGCGCCCCCGTTCCTTGACCGCGTCGGCCAGCGAGCTGCCCTCGACCAGCTCCATCACGATCCACGGGCGGCCGTCGTGTTCCAGGACGTCGTGCACGGTGACGACGGCGGAGTGGTTGATGCGCGCGGCGGCACGCGCCTCGGCCCGGGTACGGGCGAGCAGGACGGCCCGGTCGCTGTCGGAGACGTAGAGCGCGGCGGTCAACTCCTTGACGGCGACCTGCCGGTGCAGCACCTCGTCGTGGGCGCGCCACACCCGGCCCATGCCGCCTCTGCCGATGGAGTCGGCGAGCCGATAGCGGCCCGCTATGAGCAGGCCCTGCATCTGATTCACGTTGCCCCGCAATGCTCTTGACAGGCTCAGACTAAGGACCGGTCTGCCCCCAGGGAACCGGCGGGGTGCCAAGGTGACAGCACTGTGACGGTTGACGACCCCGCACGCGTGCGCGAACCGCTCCGCACCGCCCGGCCGTCACACGGACCGCTCAACCGCGGTGGCGGTACGTGGCGGTGGCCCGCCCGGCGACGCACCGGCTACGGCGCGTGCGGCGCCCGGGACCCGCTCCACCGTCACGCCGGCAGGCCCCTGTGACCTGCTCAACCGCGGAGCCGGTAGGTCGCGGTCGCCTGCTCGTACAGCCGGGTCACCTCGTCGCGCTCGGCCTCCGGGCCGCGCACCTGGATGACGTGGTAACGCCCGTTCAGCAGCAGCGCCATGTTCCGCACGAACAGGTCCCGCCCCTGCCCGTCGGTCCAGGTGAACTGCCCCTCCGCCATGGTCCGTCCGCCCACCTCGATGGTCCGCAGCCCGGTCGCCGTGGCCCAGCTGGAGTCCCGGTACGGCTGGAGTTCGCGCTCCTTGTCCCGCTGGTAGACCATCGGATCGCTGCCGAACGCCGCGGTGCCGTCGCGTCCCGGTACGACGATCAGCTCGAAGTTCCCGTGCGCATAGACCACTTGGCCGCTGCCGTTCTTCGGGGTGCGGTGCCAGCCCTCGGCGACGGCGACCTGGAAGCCGTCCGGGTCCTTGCGCAGGGTGAAACCGTCGGCGACGGCGGGGTCGCCGCCGGTCTGTGTCTCGGTCGCGGGCGCGGAGGCGGATGCGGAGGCGTCGTCCTCCGGTGCGCCCTGCCCGTCCGACGCCGCCGCGGAGTGGGACGGCGCGGGGCCGGTCCGCCCGGCCGCCCCGGTACGGCCACGATCCGCCGCGCCGCTCTCGCCCTGTTCCGGCATGAAGAGCAGCGCGTAGGCGACCGCGCCGGCCAGCAGGAGCAGGATCAGCAGGAGCAGGGTGCGGCCCAGGCTGCGCGGCGAACCGGCGTCCTCCCGGGCCCGCTTGTGCCGGCCGTGCGGATGGGCCGCGGGCAGTCCGGCGCGGCGCCGGCGCACCAGCTCGCCGCGGCGCCGGACGATCGGCAGCCGGCGCGGGTCGGCGGGCGGCACGGGCACGACGTGGGTGCCGGCGTCCGGTTCGGGCGCGGAGCGCACCAGCGACCGCAGCCAGCCGCTCAGTTCCTCCGGCTGGGGCCGCTCGGTGGGGTCCTGACGCAGCAGCGACTCCACGACCGGCCGCAGCGGGCCGCACTCCTCGGCGAAGGCGGGCGGCTCGGCGCAGACCAGCTGGACCAGCTCGGCCGTCGACTCCTCCGGGTACGGCGCGTGTCCCTGCACCGCCCGGAACAGCAGCGCGCCCAACGCCCAGAGATCGGTGGCCGGACCGATCGGCGCCGCCAGCTGCCAGTTCTCGTGCACGGGGCCGGCCTGTTCCGGCGCCCACCGCTCGGTCACCGGCCCGACGACGGTCATCCGCACCTGCCGGGCCCGCTCCGCGGCCAACGCCGTACCTGGCCCCCGCCGCGCCGTGCCGCCCTCGTCCCACCGGGCGGCCGACGGCGCGGGCACGCCGGCGGACTCTCCCGTCCGGTCGGCAACAGCGGGGTGCTCCCCGTGGCGACCGGCGCCGTGTCCCGGTGCTCCGCCGTCCGGGGCCGGTGCCGTGCCGTCCGGTCCGGTACGCGGTGCGGCACCGTGCCACGGGGCGCCGCGCAGCCCGTACGGGTCGGCCACCCGCTCGGACGGTGTCGCGTCGCGCGTCTGCGGGCCGTACGGCGAGGGTGCCGTGACATCGCCTCGGCCGGTGTCGCCACCGGCCCCGGCCCCAGCCTCGTCCTCGGCCGGTGGACGGGCCGCCGGCAGGGCGGCGCGCCCCTTCTGCTGGGCCTCCTGCACCCGGGCGGCGGCCCGGGCGCCCGCGCGGTACGCGGCGACGGCCCCGGCCCGGGCGGCGCGGACGTCCGCCCCGCTCTCCAGGGCCCGCTGCCCCGCCGGCCCGGACACCCCGGCACCGGTCGCTTCTCCCGTCCCCGCAGCCGGCAGTCCGCCGGCCGCCCGTGCCTGGATCGCGGCCCGGCGCGCGGCCTCGGGATCGGTCCCCGCGGCCGGCCCACCGCCCGGACCGGCCCCGGTGAAGCCCCCGGCACCACCGGGGACCACGGGCACACCGGAGGCCCCGGGAACGCCGGACACCCCGGTCCTGCCGAAGACCTCGGGCCTGCCGGACGTGCCGGGTACACCGGGTGCGCCGGGGGTTCCCACACCCGGCCGGCCTCCCGGAGGATCACCCGCACGTGCGTCCGCCGTGTCCCCCGCGTCCGTCGTGTCCCCCGTGGGCCCCTCCGGAGCCGGCACCGGGTCGTACCCGCTCAGTGCCTCCTCCGCCGCGCCGACCGCGAGGCCGGTCAGCATCACCCGGCCGTCGTCGCAGACGAGGACCGTGCGGGCGGTGAGGTTGCGGTGCACCCAGCCGTGGGCGTGCAGCACCCGGAGCGCCATGAGGACGTCGGAGGCGACCTCGGCCGCCCGGTACGGCGACAGCGGTGCCTCGGTGAGCAGGGCCGCCAGCGGGCGCGCGGCCACCAGCTCGCTGACGATCCACAGTGAGCCGCCCTCGGCGAACACGTCGAAGACCTGGTCGAGGCGCGGGTGGTCGGGGATACGGGCCGCGGCCTGCGCGGCCTCGACGGCGCGCCGCACCGCCGGGTCGGCGGGCCGACGGGTGGCGGTTCCGGCTCCCGGTGTACGGCGGGACACGCGTTCCCGTGCGGTGAACCCCTCGGGCAGCCCCTCCGCGTCGAGGACCTCGGCCTCGACGACCTCCGGCAACGGGACCTGCCGGACCAGTACTTCCTGACCGCTGTAGGTGTCGAAGGCCCGGGTCTCGGTGAGTTCGTAGGCGTCGGACGGCGGCAGTGGCAGGCGGTAGCGGTCGGCGAGCACCCGACCCGCGTAGTCGTCCACTTGGCCTCCCCCGGCCGCCCGAGATCCGTCACTTCCGTTCGTCGTACGACCCGTTTCGCACACGCATGCGGCTGCGTACGGTCCGCGACCATTCACGATACGTGCCGGAGGCAACCCGCACCGAGCGGATGACGGATTCCGGCGCACCAAACCGGCGTGCCCCGCCTACGACTTGGGCGTGAACGACTTCGTGAGTGTCTTCCAGGTGTCCTTGCGCAGATCGCCGTGCCAGTCGGCGCCCTTCGCCGTGTACATCAGCCCGTAACCCTGGTGGTCGTTCACCACGAAGCCCCGGTCGATCGTCCGGTACCCGGTGCCGCCCTCGTCGTAGGTGAATTCCCAGTCGGCCGTGTTCCAGTGGCGGTAGTCGACCTTCTCGATGCGTATCCTGTGGTAGTGGGAGCGCACCATGTAGCGCTCCTGGTTCTTCCAGTCCGCCACCGGGTCACCCTTGGGCGTGTCGGTCCAGGCGACGAGCAGCTTCTGCCCGGCGGGCCCGGTGTAGCGGTCTCCGGCGGCTCCGGTGGACCGGTACTGCCATCCCTTCGGCAGCCCGATCGAGTACCCCTGGCCGCTCTTGCGGGTCGTGACCGCCGGAGCGCTCCCGCCGTCCTTGTCGCCGCCCTTCCCGCCGGACGTGCCGGAGTCGTCGGCGGACGGGCTCGCGCCGGAGTCCGGCACGGTGGCCGACGCGGAACCGCTGCCGGTCGGTGCCGCGGTCGCGCCGTCCGTCTTCCTCCCGGTGGCCGTGCCGCCGTCCGTCTTCTTGTCCTCCCTGGTGGAGGCGCCGGTGCTGGCGGCGGCCCTGGTGCCGCCGTTCCCGCTGTTCCTGCCGTTCTTGTCGTCGCCGCTCAGTGTGAGGGCGAGCACGGTGCCGAGCACGGCGAGAGCGACGACCACGGCGATGATGACGAGCGTGCGCCTGGGCACCACGTCGGTCAGCGGCGCCCTGGGGACCGGCCGCGGCGGCAGGTCCAGGTCCGGCGGCGGCACCACGGGCCAGCCGGAACTGCGCTTGGCCGGACCGGAGTCCGGGACGGATCCGGAATCCTGTGCCGGGACGGCCGGCCTCCCGGCCGGGCCGGTGCCCGCGGGTCCGGTGGAGGCGGGTCCGGTGGAGGCGGGTCCGGTGGAGGCGGGTCCGGTGGAGGCGGACCGCGCTCCGGTGGCCGCGCCACCGGCGGCCGGGGCCGCCGTCTCGCTCGTGGTTCTCGGCCGCGACGCCGCCGCGCCCGCCGCCCCGGCCGCCTTGCGGACCGAACGCAGTGCGCCGCGCAGCTTCTCCCCGGCCTCCTCACCGCGCTTGCCCTCGGCCGGACCCGGCTGCGCCGGCAGCGGGACCACGCGGGTGGCGTCCATCGGCTCCTGCTCGGGCGCGTGGATCACCGCGTTGAGCATGGCCCGGGCCCCGGCGTCGTCGAGCCGCTGGGCCGGGTCCTTGGTGAGCAGGCCGTAGATGACGTCCCGCAGGGGTCCCGCGTGCTTCGGCTCGTCCAGGTTCTCGGTCATCACGGCGGTGAGCGTGGCGATCGCCGAGCCCTTGTCGTAGGGCGGCACGCCTTCGACCGCCGCGTACAGCAGGCCGCCGAGCGACCACAGGTCGGCCGCCGGTCCGGGCTTGTGGCCGCGGGCGCGCTCCGGGGAGATGTAGGAGGGGGCGCCGACCAGCATGCCGGTGGAGGTGATGGACGGGTCGCCCTCGACCTGGGCGATGCCGAAGTCGGTGAGCACGACCCGGCCGTCCTCGGCGATGAGCACGTTGGACGGCTTCACGTCCCGGTGCAGGATGCCCTGGCGGTGTGCGGAGCGCAGCACGTCGAGGACGGCGAGCCCGACCTCGGCGGCGCGCTTCGGCTTCAGCAGGCCGTCCTCGCGGATGACCTCGGCGAGGGACTTGCCCTCCACCAACTCCATGACGATCCACGGCCGGTCGTCCTCGTCGACCACGTCGAAGACCGTCACCGCGCTGTTGTTGCGGATCCGGGCGATCGCCTTGGCCTCGCGCAGGGTGCGCGTGATCAGGCGCCGCTTCTCCTCCTCGTCGATGTTCGTCGGGAACCGCAGTTCCTTGACGGCGACCGTCCGGCCGAGGGTCTCGTCCTCGGCGCGCCAGACCGTTCCCATGCCGCCGCGGCCCAGCACGTCTCCCAGCCGGTACCGCCCGGCGAGGAGACGCCGCTCGCCATTGCCCTGACGAGTCTCCTGACGGGATGTTCCCGCCCGCTCCGTCTCCGACATGCGTCCCCTCATACAACCCGCCCTGACAGAGCCTCCATTGTCTCTTACCCCGCAAGTGGCCGATGCCCAGGGTGCCCGTGGCCGAAGTCCGCCCTCCGCGCCCTCGAGGCCCGGGTGAAGCGGGTGTTCCGCTTACCGGGATGATGAGTCGCAAGAGGGGAGAAACCGGGATGCCGACGCTTCGGACACTCCCGGCCATACCGGCGCCCGCCCGGACTGCGCCACCGCCATGTCACCGACGGCGACGCATCGAACCCGGTCCTCTCCCCCGCACCGACGGGCGGACCGGCTCCCGGAAGTCGGCGGAGCCACACCGCCGCTGACCCCGCCTCAGGCCACACACATCACGCTCCCCTCCCCGGCCGCCCGTGCCGCTCACCGCTCCGGCCGGCCCGGACCGCTTCCATACGGCCCTGTGTATACGGCCCTGTCCGTACGGCTCCGCCCGTACGGCCCTGCACACGTCCGAGTTCCTCCCTCGCACCCGGTGAAACGAGCCAGTTCCGAACGAAGATCCCCGTTCGTGACACTCGTTCGGGTGAAAACTCCCCGGCCGAGGGCGGTGACGGGGCTGGGGTCAGGTGAGCGGCACGATGTCCGGCGCTCCCAGCCGGGCCGCGTCCGCCGTCTGGTCGTCCGGCTGGAGCTGGGACTCCCGCTCGGCCTCCACGCGCTTCTCGTAGTGCTCGACCTCGCGCTCGACCCGGTCCTGGTCCCAGCCGAGGACCGGCGCCATCAGCTCGGCCGCCTCCCGGGCGCTGCGCGTGCCCCGGTCGAACGTCTCGATGGAGATGCGGGTGCGGCGGGTGAGGACGTCGTCCAGGTGCCGGGCGCCCTCGTGCGAGGCGGCGTACACCACCTCGGCGCGCAGGTAGTCGTCGGCGGCCCGCAGCGGCTCGCCGAGCGCCGGGTCGGCGGTGATGAGGTCCAGGACCTCCTCGGCCATCGAGCCGTAACGGTTCAGCAGGTGTTCCACGCGGACCACGTGCAGTCCGGCGCGGGCGGCGATCCGCGCTCGCGCGTTCCACAGCGCCTGGTAGCCCTCCGCGCCGAGCAGCGGGGTCTCCTCCGTCACGCAGTCGGCGACACGCGCGTCGAGACCGTGCACGGCCTCGTCGACGGCGTCCTTCGCCATCACCCGGTACGTCGTGTACTTGCCGCCCGCCACGACCACGAGTCCCGGCGCCGGATGGGCGACCGTGTGCTCGCGGGACAGCTTGCTGGTGGCGTCGGACTCGCCGGCCAGCAGCGGGCGCAGCCCGGCGTACACGCCCTGCACGTCGTCACGGGACAGCGGCACCGCGAGCACCGAGTTGACGTGTTCCAGGAGGTAGTCGATGTCGGCGCTGGACGCGGCCGGGTGGGCCTTGTCCAGGTCCCAGCCGGTGTCGGTGGTGCCGACGATCCAGTGCCGGCCCCAGGGGATGACGAACAGGACGGACTTCTCGGTGCGCAGGATCAGGCCGGTGGTGGAGTGGATGCGGTCCTTGGGGACGACCAGGTGGATGCCCTTGGAGGCGCGGACGTGGAACTGGCCCCGCTCGCCCACCATGGCCTGGGTGTCGTCGGTCCACACGCCCGTGGCGTTGACGACCTGCCGGGCCCGGATCTCGTACTCCCCGCCGGCCTCCACGTCCCGGACCCGGGCGCCGACGACCCGCTCGCCCTCGCGCAGGAAGCCGGTCACGCGCGCGCGGTTGGCCACCTTCGCGCCGTACGACGCCGCCGTGCGCACCAGGGTGGCCACGAAGCGGGCGTCGTCGACCTGGGCGTCGTAGTACTGGAGGGCGCCGACGAGGGCGTCCTTGCGCAGGCAGGGGGCGACGCGCAGGGCGTGACGGCGGGTCAGGTGGCGGTGCATGGGCAGGCCCCGGCCGTGGCCGCGGGCCATGGACATCGCGTCGTAGAGCGCGACGCCCGAGCCGGCGTACAGCCGCTCCCAGCCCTTGTGCTGGAGCGGGTAGAGGAACGGCACCGGCTTGACCAGGTGCGGGGCGAGCCGCTCCAGGAGCAGGCCGCGCTCCTTGAGGGCCTCGCGGACGAGCGCGAAGTCGAGCATCTCCAGATAGCGCAGGCCGCCGTGGATCAGCTTGCTGGACCGGCTGGACGTGCCGGACGCCCAGTCGCGGGCCTCGACCAGGCCGGTGGACAGGCCGCGGGTGACGGCGTCCAGTGCGGTGCCGGCGCCGACCACTCCGCCGCCGATCACCAGGACGTCCAGCTCGCGCTCCGCCATCGCCGCCAGTGCCTCGGCGCGCTGCGCCGGCCCCAGAGTCGCTGTCCTCACCGCTGCCTCCCGAAGTCGCAAGACGTGCTCACGTCGGCCGCACCCGGTGGGCGAAGCCCGGTTCATCCCCTCCTCATGCCCAAATTCTCTCCGCGTCGTCCGACTTCGGCCACCACGTGCTGACACCCTGTGGACAACTCACGCAGAACCCCCGGAAGACACACGAACACAATCACACATAACGGTCATATGTGTACCTAGTCTGACACTGCACTCGCTCGTCTTGTCCACAGCGGTTGCGCACCTGTTCCGCTTCGGCTACTGGGAAGGACGGCCAACGCCATGCCCGCAGACCTCGCCGTCATCGGACTCGGCCCCTACGGTTTGCCGCTCGCCCAGGCCGCTGTCGCCGCCGGCATCGCCACCATCGGCTACGCCACCGGCCCCGAGGCCGGCTCGCTCAGCCCGGCCGAGCTGCGCCGGATGCACGCCTCGGGCTTCCGGCCCGGCACCGACCCGGCCCAGCTCGGCCGGGTGCGCACCGCGGTGATCTGCGCGCCCACCCCGCGCGGCGCCGACGGGGGGCTCGACCTCGGCCAGGTCGAGGGGGCGGCCCGCACCCTGGCCGAGCGGCTCCGCCCGCACACCACGGTCATCCTGGAGTCACCCGTGCTGCCGGGCACCACGGAAGAGTTCCTGCGCCCGCTGCTGGAGAAGGGCTCGGGCCTGCGCGCCGGCCGCGACTTCCACCTCGCCTACTCCCCCAGCCGGGTCGACCCCGGCAGCCGCGACCACACCCCCGCCGGCACGCCGAAGGTCATCGGCGGCCTCACCCCCGCCTGCACCGAGTCGGCCGCCGCGTTCTACGGCCGGCTCACCGACAAGGTCGTCCGCGCCCGTGGGCTGCGCGAGGCGGAGACCGTGCAGCTGCTGGAGACCAACTACCGGCACGTCAACATCGCGCTCGTCAACGAGATGGCCGTCCTCTGCCACGAGCTGGGCGTGGACCTGTGGGACGTCATCCGCTGCGCGGAGACCAAGCCCTTCGGCTTCCAGGCGTTCCGGCCCGGTCCGGGCGTCGGCGGGCACGGCGTCCCCCAGGACCTGACCGGCCACGCGACCCGCACCCTGCGCATGGTCGAACTGGCCCAGCAGGTCAACAACCGGATGCCCCGGTACGTCGTCCGGCGCGCCGCCACCCTCCTCAACGAGCACGGCAAGTCGGCGCGCGGCGCCCGCGTCCTGCTCCTCGGCGTCACCTACAAGCCCGACCTCGCCGACCAGCAGGGCACACCGGCCCAGGAGATCGCCGTACGGCTGATGGAGCTGGGCGCGGCCGTCAGCTACCACGACCCGTACGTGCCCGCGTGGAGCGTCCTGGACCGCCCGGTCCCGCGGGTGGACTCCTTCTACGAGGCCGCCGCCGACGCCGACCTCACGATCCTGCTCCAGCAGCACCGCACCTACGACCTCCAGGGCCTGTCGGTGAAGGCGCAGCTGCTGCTGGACACGCGGGGCGCGACGCCCACGGGTGCGGCGCACCGGCTGTGAACCCGGCGACCGGCACCCGAGCCGGTCCGGGCGTACGCGAGGGGCCGGTCCCCCCATCGGGTGACCGGCCCCTGGAACGTCGTGGGAACTAGCGGCGGTGCTGGGAGTCCGCCACCGTGACCTCGACCCGCTGGAACTCCTTCAGCTCGCTGTAGCCGGTGGTGGCCATGGCGCGGCGCAGGGCGCCGAAGAAGTTCATCGAGCCGTCGGGGATCCGGGACGGGCCGGTGAGGACCTCCTCGATCGTGCCGACCGTGCCGAGGTCGACCTTCTTGCCGCGGGGCAGCTCCTCGTTGACGGCCTCCATGCCCCAGTGGTGACCCTTGCCGGGCGCGTCGGTGCCCCGGGCCAGCGGGGAGCCCATCATCACCGCGTCGGCGCCGCAGGCGATCGCCTTGGGCAGGTCGCCGGACCAGCCGACACCGCCGTCCGCGATCACGTGCACGTACCGGCCGCCGGACTCGTCCATGTAGTCACGGCGGGCCGCGGCCACGTCGGCGACGGCGGTGGCCATCGGGACCTGGATGCCGAGGACGTTGCGCGTGGTGTGCGCGGCGCCGCCGCCGAAGCCGACCAGTACACCGGCCGCGCCGGTGCGCATCAGGTGCAGCGCGGCGGTGTACGTGGCGCAGCCGCCGACGATGACCGGCACGTCCAGCTCGTAGATGAACTGCTTTAGGTTCAGCGGCTCGTGCGAGGACGACACGTGCTCCGCCGACACCGTCGTACCGCGGATGACGAAGATGTCCACGCCCGCGTCCACGACCGCCTTGGAGAACTGGGCGGTGCGCTGCGGGGAGAGCGCGGCGGCGGTGACCACACCGGAGTCGCGCACCTCCTTGATGCGGGCGCCGATCAGCTCCTCCTTGATGGGGGCGGAGTAGACCTCCTGGAGACGGCGGGTGGCCGTCTCGGCGTCCAGCTCGGCGATCTCGTCCAGCAGCGGCTGCGGGTCCTCGTACCGGGTCCACAGACCCTCGAGGTTCAGCACGCCGAGGCCGCCCAGCTCACCGATGCGGATCGCGGTGGCCGGGGAGACCACGGAGTCCATCGGGGCGGCCAGGAACGGCAGCTCGAAGCGGTAGGCGTCGATCTGCCAGGCGATCGAGACCTCCTTCGGGTCCCGCGTACGGCGGCTGGGGACGACGGCGATGTCGTCGAAGGCGTACGCCCGGCGGCCGCGCTTGCCGCGCCCGATCTCGATCTCAGTCACGTCTTGGGCCTTTCCCTGATGCGTTTCAGCGTCTTCCAGTATCGCCGACGGGCACGGCAACGGCGGCCCCGCGTGCCGCGGGGCCGCCGTCGACGGTCGGCACGCGCGCGTGGAGGCGCGTGCGTACTGCCGGAGAGCTACCTCTTGCTGCTGTAGTTCGGCGCCTCGACCGTCATCTGGATGTCGTGCGGGTGGCTCTCCTTCAGACCCGCCGAGGTGATCCGCACGAACCGGCCGCCCGCCTGGAGCTCGGGCACGGTCCGGCCGCCGACGTAGAACATCGACTGGCGCAGACCACCGACCAGCTGGTGGACGACGGAGGACAGCGGGCCGCGGTAGGGCACCTGGCCCTCGATGCCCTCGGGGATCAGCTGCTCGTCGGAGGCGACGCCCTCCTGGAAGTAGCGATCCTTGGAGAACGACCTGCGCTCGCCACGGGTCTGCATGGCACCGAGCGAGCCCATGCCGCGGTACGACTTGAACTGCTTGCCGTTGATGAACAGCAGCTCGCCCGGGGACTCCTCGCAGCCCGCGAGGAGCGAGCCGAGCATGACCGTGTCGGCGCCCGCGACCAGGGCCTTGGCGATGTCGCCGGAGTACTGGAGGCCGCCGTCGCCGATCACCGGGACACCGGCGTCCTTGGCGGCCAGCGCGGCCTCGTAGATGGCGGTGACCTGCGGGACGCCGACGCCGGCGACCACGCGGGTCGTACAGATGGAGCCGGGGCCGACGCCGACCTTGATGCCGTCGGCGCCCGCGTCGACCAGGGCCTGCGCGCCGTCGCGCGTGGCGACGTTGCCGCCGATCACGTCGACACCGGCGGCGTTGGACTTGATCTTGGCGATCATGTCGCCGACCAGCCGGGAGTGACCGTGCGCGGTGTCCACGACGATGAAGTCGGCACCCGCCTCGACCAGGGCCTGGGCGCGCTCGTAGGCGTCACCGGCCACGCCGACCGCCGCACCGACGAGCAGACGGCCCTCGCCGTCCTTGGCGGCGTTCGGGTACTTCTCCGCCTTGACGAAGTCCTTGACCGTGATCAGGCCCTTGAGGACGCCCTCGTCGTCGACCAGCGGCAGCTTCTCGATCTTGTGCTTGCGCAGCAGCTCCATGGCCTCGGGGCCGGAGATGCCGACCTTGCCGGTGACCAGCGGCATCGGGGTCATGACCTCGTGCACGCGGCGGCTGCGGTCGCTCTCGAACGCCATGTCGCGGTTGGTGACGATGCCGAGGAGCTTCTTGTCCCCGCCGGTCACCGGCACACCGCTGATGCGGAACTTCGCGCACAGCGCGTCCGCCTCGGCGAGGGTCGCCTCCGGGTGGATGGTGATCGGGTCGGTGACCATGCCGGACTCGGAGCGCTTCACCAGGTCGACCTGGTTGGCCTGGTCCTCGATGGAGAGGTTGCGGTGCAGGACACCGACGCCGCCCTGGCGGGCCATCGCGATCGCCATGCGGGCCTCGGTCACCTTGTCCATGGCGGCGGACAGCAGCGGGATGTTGACCCGCACGTTCTTGGAGACGTACGAGGCGGTGTCGATCTCGTCGGGTGCCATGTCCGACGAGCCCGGCAGCAGCAGCACGTCGTCGTAGGTCAGCCCGAGTGTCGCGAATTTTCCGGGCACTCCGTCGATGTTGGCAGTCATGACACCCTCCCCAAATGGCCTTGCTCGGTGCGGATGTCCATGCTAACGGGAAGCATCGTCAGCAAATTCCACGGTACGGGGTCGCTTCAGGCTTCGTACGTTCGTACGGAATCGGCGGCGCGCCCGTTCAGCGGCGGGCCACGGGGGCCCCGCACAGGGGGGATTACTGTTCGGCGAGCGCCCGCAGGCGGCTCAGGGCCCGGTGCTGGGCCACACGGACCGCACCGGGTGACATTCCCAACATCTGCCCCGTCTCCTCCGCGGTCAAGCCCACGGCGATGCGCAGCAGCAGCAGTTCGCGCTGGTTCTCGGGGAGGTTGGCCAGCAGTTTCTTGGCCCACTCGGCGTCGCTGCTGAGCAGGGCGCGCTCCTCGGGGCCGAGGGAGTCGTCGGGCCGCTCGGGCATCTCGTCGGACGGCACCGCGGTCGACCCGGGATGGCGCATGGCCGCCCGCTGGAGGTCGGCGACCTTGTGGGAGGCGATGGCGAAGACGAACGCCTCGAAGGGGCGGCCGGTGTCGCGGTAGCGGGGCAGGGCGAGGAGCACGGCGACGCAGACCTCCTGGGCGAGGTCCTCCACGAAGTGGCGCGCGTCGCCGGGGAGCCGGGACAGCCGGGTGCGGCAGTAGCGCAGCGCCAGCGGGTGCACATGGGCGAGGAGATCGTGCGTGGCCTGCGCGTCGCCGTCGACGGCCCGGTGCACGAGCGCGCCGATCCCCCCGTGGGCCGTGCCCGCCTCGTCGTCGCGCATCGGTCCATGGTGCCTTGCGGCCGTCCGGTCCGTCGCATCGTGTCCGTGGTTGTGCACCGAAGCGTTATGAGCAGGTGCGCCGGCACTCATTCCCTGCGCCCTCCCCTTCCGCTCGACCGACTCGTCCCCGAGAGACTCCACACCCTCAAGGATGCGGCATCCGCGCCGAAACGGGCAGCGCGCGTCCGGCGGGCCGCCTTGCACCTCGCCTGTCGGGAGGTGGGGCGGGTTGGTGTTCCGGGGCGCGCACGCCCGGAGCGCGCGGCCCCACGGCGCGCGCCGCGGACGGTTGCCGCCCACGCGTCCGGTACGGCCACGGGCGCCGCGGGGCGTGCCCCGGCCGGACGCCGGAAGCGACCGCACCGACCGCCCTTACCTCGGGAAACCATACGGGCCCGGACACCGGGCGCCCACCCGGGACGGGATCGGCACGCGGTCCCGCGGTGGGCGCGGGAAGCGTTCCCGCCGTACGGACCGCGCGGCGCGGGTGCCCGGAGCGGCCGCGCCGACCCGGCATCCGGGTGACCGGGGACCACGGTGTGCGCCGGGCCCGCCGACGCCGCACGGCGCCCCCGTCCCCCACCGCACCGCGAAGGAACACCGCGAAGGAACTCACGGCGGCCCGGAGCGACGCGCGGCGGCCGGACGCAGCCTCCGGCGTTCCACCGCACGCCCGGCGACCTGACGGCACCGGTCCGGCACCCGGGCGGCACCGGTTCCGCTTCCCCGGGGGCCCCTCCGCCGTCGGGTCGGCCGGTCGGCGGCGAGGGAGCCGGAAGGGGAACGGAGAGCGGGGCGGGGGCGGGGCGCTGCCGGGCGGGACCCGGCAGGAGGTGCCCCGCGGGGCCGCTCACCCGCTACCGGACCAGTCCCCAGCGGAAGCCGAGGGCCACCGCGTGGGCCCGGTCGGAGGCGCCGAGCTTCTTGAACAGGCGCCGGGCGTGCGTCTTCACGGTGTCCTCGGAGAGGAACAGCTCGCGGCCGATCTCGGCGTTGGACCGGCCGTGGCTCATGCCCTCCAGCACCTGGATCTCGCGCGCGGTGAGGGTGGGCGCGGCGCCCATCTCGGCCGAGCGCAGGCGGCGCGGGGCGAGTCGCCAGGTGGGGTCGGCGAGGGCCTGGGTGACCGTGGCCCGCAGTTCCGCGCGGGACGCGTCCTTGTGCAGGTAGCCCCGCGCGCCCGCGGCGACCGCCAGGGCCACACCGTCGAGGTCCTCGGCGACGGTGAGCATGATGATGCGCGCGCCCGGGTCGGCGGACAGCAGCCGGCGCACGGTCTCTACGCCGCCCAGGCCGGGCATGCGCACATCCATGAGGATGAGATCGGAGCGGTCGGCGCCCCAGCGGCGGAGGACTTCCTCGCCGTTGGCCGCCGTCGTCACGCGCTCGACACCGGGCACGGTCGCGACCGCGCGGCGGAGCGCCTCTCGGGCAAGCGGGGAGTCGTCGCAGACGAGGACGGATGTCATGACCGCCCTCCGCAGCTGATGCGCGTCACCTTGAGCCTCCAGGCTGGTACGGAATCGTCACCTGTGCGGTCGACCGTCTCGGACGCCTGCCCGAGCGCTTGTTTTTTCAACCGCCTCCGCACTCTCAACGACGGTCACTCGAAAGAGTTACGGGGCCGCGTGCCGTCTTCGGCACTCTATGTGAGGGCATCGACACGGTGCAGACATGCCCGTCGGACTCTCAAGTTTTCATCACAACCTATGACCCATTCAGCCCCTTTTCTTCCCGTTTCGCAGTGTCCGGTACTAGATTCGCAATGAGTCATATTTTCATCTCCTTAGACCGGAGACGTACGGTCGTCGGCACCGCTTCCGCCCAGAACGGCTACAAGGGGTCACGTAATGGCAGATTTCTCCCGCCTTCCCGGACCGAACGCGGACCTATGGGACTGGCAGCTGCTGGCTGCCTGTCGCGGCGTGGACAGCTCGCTCTTCTTCCACCCCGAGGGCGAGCGCGGG
Organism: Streptomyces sp. NPDC028722; assembly: GCF_040637655.1. Taxonomy (NCBI): domain Bacteria; kingdom Bacillati; phylum Actinomycetota; class Actinomycetes; order Kitasatosporales; family Streptomycetaceae; genus Streptomyces; species Streptomyces sp. NPDC028722. Next base: position 224,301 of record NZ_JBEZWU010000009.1, on the reverse strand, counting down.
GCGGCTCGGAGTGCTCGCGAGAACTCGGCCAAGGAGGTCTGCATGAGATGCCCGGTCCGTGCCCAGTGCGCCGCGCACGCACTGGCGGTGCGCGAGCCGTACGGCGTCTGGGGCGGCCTGACCGAGGACGAGCGCGAAGAGTTGATGGGGCGGGCCCGCAACCGCCTGGTGTCGGCGTCGACCACCCACGGCGACACCGCCCCCGAGCACTGAGCACCGAGCACTGAAGGAACGTTTCTGTAAGGATCGCGGCGACCCACCCCTCAGCGGACAGCGCGCGCGTGCACGTGACCGGCCGCGCTAGCTGCGTGCGGCCGCCGCCTGCGCCGTGCGGGCCAGTTGTTCCAGCGTCGCCGCCACGGCCGGCACCTGTGCCAGGTCGGGCAGGGTGAGGGCGACGATCTCCCGCCGTACCGCCGGTTCCAGCCGTACCGTCCGCGCACCCCTCGGCCGTACCGACTCCACCGCCAGCTGCGGCAGCACGGCGACCCCCAGACCCGCGCCGACCAGGCCGACCACCGCCGGATAGTCGTCGGTGGCGAAGTCGATGCGCGGAGTGAAGCCCGCCTTCTCGCACACCTCGACCAGCTGGCCCCGGCAGCGCGGGCAGCCCGCGATCCACGGTTCGGCGGCCAGCTCTCCGATCGCGACGTCCTCCGCGCGCGCGAGCCGGTGCCGCTCGGGCACCAGGGCGACCAGGCGGTCCGTCAGCAGGGGCCGTACGACGAGGTCGTCCCAGTCCTCCGCGACCGCCGCGCCCTCGTAGCGGAAGGCCAGGGCCAGGTCGCAGTCGCCCTCGCGCAGCAGTTCGACGGATTTCGGGGGTTCCGCCTCCTCCAGGGAGACGCGGGTGCCGGGATGGGCGGCGCGCAGGGCGGCCAGGGCGGTGGGGACCAGTGTGGAGCTGCCGCTGGGGAAGGAGACCAGCCGGACCCGGCCCGCGCGCAGACCGGCGATGGCGGCGACCTCCTCCTCGGCCGCGGTGAGCCCGGCGAGGATGCCGGAGGCGTGCCGCACCAGGGCCTCGCCCGCCTGGGTGAGGCGCATCTCGCGGCCCGCGCGGACGAGCAGCGGGGTGCCGACGGAGGTTTCCAGGGCCTTCATCTGCTGGCTGACGGCCGGCTGGGTGCAGCCCAGCTGGCGCCCCGCCGCGGAGAAGGAGCCGGTGGTGGCGACGGCGCGCAGTACGCGGAGATGACGGGCCTCGATCACTCCTGGAGCATAAGGCAACCTTGGATGGGACGTCCGATCGCGCGTCGGCGCTTTGGGCTGAGGTCCCGTACCGTGCGGGGAATGAAGGTGCTCTCGGTGAATGTGGGCTGCCCCCGGCGCGTGCCCTACACGGGTCAGCCGAACGGGCTGACCGGTATCGACAAGCGGCCGGCCGACGGGCCGGTGCGGGTGGCCGCGCCCGGGCCCAAGGGGACCGGCGGGAGCGGACTCGCCGGGGACGCGGTGTGCGAACGGCGCTTCCACGGCGGGAACGACCAGGCGGTGTACGCGTTCGCCCGCGAGGACCTCGACGCGTGGGAGCGCGAACTCGGCCGGCCGCTGCCCAACGGCTGTTTCGGCGAGAACCTGACGACGGACGGCCTGGACGTCTCCGGGGCGCTGATCGGCGAGCGCTGGCGGATCGGTCCCGCGGTGGTGCTGGAGGTGACCTCGGGCCGTGTCCCGTGCCGTACGTTCCAGGGCCATCTGGGCGAGCGCGGCTGGGTCAGGAGGTTCACACAGAAGGGCGCATCGGGTGCCTACCTCCGGGTGATCGAGCCGGGCGAGATCCAGGCGGGGGACACCGTGGAGATCGTGCACCGGCCGGGCCACGGGGTGACGGCGGCGGCGCAGTTCCGCGCGGTCACCACCGACCGGGACCTGCTGCCGGGGCTGCTGGCCGCGGGTGACGCGCTGCACCCGGAGACGCTGGCGGCGGCCCGCGCGTACCTGGCCGCGCGGAGCGGTTGACGGCCGTCGCCGCAGCGGACCCCGGGGACCCGGGTCACTACGCTTGGGCCATGACAACGGCTCTGATTACGGGATCGACCGCGGGAATCGGTGCCGCGTTCGCGCGGCGGCTCGCGGCTGACGGGCACGACCTGGTCCTGGTGGCCCGGGACACCGGGCGGCTGCGCGAGCAGGCGACCGAACTGCACGACCGGCACGGCATCGAGGTGGAGGTGCTGACCGCCGACCTGTCCGAGGACAAGGGCATCGAGGCGGTCGCCGACCGGCTCGCCGACCGGAAGAACCCGGTCGACCTGCTGGTGAACAACGCCGGCTTCGGCAACAAGGGCCGCTATCTGGACGTGCCCATGGCGGACGAGCTGAAGATGCTCAAGGTGCACTGCGAGGCGGTGCTCCGGCTGACGTCGGCGGCGACCGCGGCGATGCGCGAGCGGGGCCGCGGCGGGGTGGTGAACGTCGCCTCCGTGGCCGCCTTCGTCCCGCGCGGCACGTACGGCGCGTCCAAGGCGTGGGTCGTGCAGTTCACCCAGGGGGCGGCGAAGGACCTGGCCGGCAGCGGGGTCCGGCTGATGGCGCTGTGCCCGGGCTTCGTGCGCACCGAGTTCCACGAGCGGGCCGGCATGGGCACGGACAACATCCCGGGCTGGATGTGGCTGGACGCCGACAAGCTGGTCGCGGCGGCCCTGGCCGACCTCGCGCGCGGCAAGACGGTGTCCGTCCCCGATCCCCGGTACAAGACGCTGATGGGGCTGGTGAAGGTGGCGCCGCGCGGGCTGCTGGGCGGGATCAGCGCGAAGACCGGGCGCAAGTACGGGCCGCGGTAGCGGACGGGGGACGCCGCCGTCCCGTGATCGCGGCGGTCCGCTGGCCCGTCCGGGCGACCGGGCCGCGCGGACCGGGGGCAGCGGGCGGCGGTACACACGGTGAACAGGGCGAAGGCCCGGTCCCCTGCCGGGAACCGGGCCTTCACTCGGGCGCGTGCTCGCTCAGTGAGCGTGACCGTGGCCGTGGCCCGCGGCCTCCGGCTCCTCTTCCTTCTTCTCGACGACCAGGGTCTCGGTCGTGAGCAGCAGGGAGGCGATGGAGGCGGCGTTCTCCAGGGCGGAGCGGGTGACCTTGACCGGGTCGATGACGCCGGCCTTGATCAGGTCGCCGTACTCACCGGTGGCGGCGTTGTAGCCCTGTCCCGCCTCGAGGTCCTTGACCTTGGAGACGATGACGTAGCCCTCCTGGCCGGCGTTCTCGCCGATCCAGCGCAGCGGCTCGACCACGGCGTTGCGGACCACGGCGACACCGGTGGCCTCGTCGCCGGTCTTGTCCAGGTTGCCGGCCAGGACCTTGGAGGCGTGCACCAGGGCGGAACCGCCACCGGAGACGATGCCCTCCTCGACCGCGGCGCGGGTCGCGGAGATGGCGTCCTCCAGGCGGTGCTTCTTCTCCTTCAGCTCCACCTCGGTGGCGGCGCCGACCTTGATCACGCACACGCCGCCGGCCAGCTTCGCGAGGCGCTCCTGGAGCTTCTCGCGGTCCCAGTCGGAGTCGGTGTTCTCGATCTCGGCCTTGATCTGCGCGACGCGGCCGTGCACGTCCTCGGTCTTGCCGGCGCCGTCGACGATCGTGGTGTCGTCCTTGGTGACGGTGATGCGGCGGGCCGAGCCCAGCACGTCGATGCCGACCTGGTCGAGCTTGAGGCCGACCTCCTCGGAGATGACGGTGCCGCCGGTGAGGGTGGCGATGTCCTGGAGCATGGCCTTGCGGCGGTCGCCGAAGCCGGGGGCCTTCACCGCGACGGCGTTGAAGGTGCCGCGGATCTTGTTGACGACCAGGGTCGACAGGGCCTCGCCCTCGACGTCCTCGGCGATGATCAGCAGCGGCTTGGAGGCACCGGCCTGGATGACCTTCTCCAGCAGCGGCAGCAGGTCGGCGATGGCGGCGATCTTGCCCTGGTGGATGAGGACGTACGGGTCCTCCAGGACGGCCTCCATGCGCTCCTGGTCCGTCACGAAGTACGGCGACAGGTAGCCCTTGTCGAAGGCCATGCCCTCGGTGAAGTCCAGCTCCAGACCGAAGGTGTTGGACTCCTCGACGGTGATGACACCGTCCTTGCCGACCTTGTCCATCGCCTCGGCGATCAGCTCGCCGACCTGCTGGTCCTGGGCGGACAGCCCGGCGACGGCGGCGATGTCGGACTTCTCGTCGATGGGGCGGGCCGTGGCGAGCAGCTCGTCCGAGACGGCCTTGACCGCGGCGTCGATGCCCTTCTTCAGGGCGGCCGGGGAGGCACCGGCGGCGACGTTCTTCAGACCCTCGCGTACCAGCGCCTGGGCGAGCACGGTGGCGGTGGTGGTGCCGTCACCAGCGATGTCGTTGGTCTTGGTCGCCACCTCCTTCACCAGCTGGGCACCGAGGTTCTCGAACGGGTCCTCGATCTCGACCTCGCGGGCGATCGTGACACCGTCATTGGTGATGGTGGGGGCGCCGAACTTCTTGTCGATGACGACGTTGCGGCCGCGGGGGCCGATCGTCACCTTCACCGTGTCGGCAAGCTTGTTGACGCCGCGCTCAAGGGCGCGACGGGCGTCCTCGTCGAACTTCAGGATCTTCGCCATGACAGCGGGAGCCCTCTCCGAAATCAGTGGGTGAAAAGAGACTGCGCCCCGGGCGCCCGGCTTCTTATCGATTCGCGGGGGCCAGGGGCGCAGCTCAGAGCAGCGAAGTGCTTGAGGTGATTACTTCTCGATGATCGCGAGGACGTCGCGAGCCGAGAGCACGAGGTACTCGTCGCCGTTGTACTTCACCTCGGTGCCGCCGTACTTGCTGTAGAGGACGACGTCACCGACCTTGACGTCGAGCGGCAGACGCTCGCCGTTCTCGAACCGGCCCGGGCCCACGGCGAGGACGGCGCCCTCCTGGGGCTTCTCCTTCGCGGTGTCCGGGATGACCAGGCCAGAGGCCGTGGTCTGCTCGGCGTCCAGCGGCTGGACCACGATGCGGTCCTCGAGCGGCTTGATGGCAACCTTGGAGCTGGTGGTCGTCACGATCCGACCTCCCCCTTCGGAGATCTCGGGGTTGACTGTCTGAGGTGGCGACCAGGTCGATCCGTCGTCGCGGGTGCCGGATCTGCCCGTCGCTTTGTTGGCACTCTCGACTGCCGAGTGCCAGGGCCGAGACTATGACCGCGATTAGCACTCGGTCAAGCGGAGTGCCAGTGCGCGCGGCGCGTCGCCCCGATTCGGGGGGTGCCGGGGCCTGCCGTTGACCCGCTGGCGGCCGGTGCCGGACCTACAGATAGTCCTCGAGACGGCCGACGGTCAGCCCGCGCTCCTGCACCTTGCGCAGCACCCGCGTCGTGCGTTCGCGCAGGGACAGGCCGGTCGACTCGTCCGGGCCCACCAGGACGATGTCGCCGGGGCGCAGCCGACGCGGGCCGTGGGTGTAGACGAGGCCGGCCGGGGTCAGGGCGGCGCGCCACAGGGCGATCGCGGTGATGCCGCAGTCCGCCGCCGCGCGCCGGGTGGTGGTGTCGTACGAGCCGTACGGCGGGCGGAAGAGGCGCGGGCGGACGCCGAGGCGGGCGCGGAGCCGGTGCTGCTGGCCGCAGATCTCGGCCCGCTGGGAGGCGTACGGCGTGCCGGCCGACGCCCGGTGGTCGAGGGTGTGGTTCTCGATGCCGGCGCCGAGCGCGCGCAGGCGGGCGAAGTGGCCGTAGCCGGGGCCGGCGACGCTGTCGGTGAGGAACACGCTGACCGGCAGCCGCAGTTCGCGGACCATGTCGACGAAGCGGGGGTCCTGTTCGGCGCCGTCGTCGTAGGTGAGGAAGACGACCCGGTCGCGGGTGGGGACGTGGTCGGCCACCGGGGGCAGGGTGTGTGCCCCCGGGTGCGCGGACAGCGGCCGGGCGGTGTGCAGCGGGGAGCGGGCGAGCGGTTCGCTCAGCCCCCAGCGGCGGTAGCCGCGGTCGGGGGCCGGGCCGTGCGGGCGCACCCCTTCGGCGGCCTTCTTGCCGAGCCGCTCGATGGGGTCGACGGACGGGGCGCAGCCCGTCAGGAGCAGGGCCGCGGCGAGGACCGCGGCCGGGCCCCGCGGCGTCACAGGTAGTCCTCCAGGCGGGCCACGGCGTAGCCCTCGCGCGTGACCTTGTCCAGGAAGCGGCGCATGTCGTCCAGCATCGTGCCGTCCCAGTCGTCCCGGCCCCGGAAGTGGGTGAGGACGATGTCGCCGGGGTGCAGGCTGCGGTCCCACTCGCGGTACTCCCAGTGGTCCACGAAGACCTCTTCGTCCCAGATGGGCGCGTATTTGATCCCGCAGGACTTGGCGGCGCGCAGGGTGTCGCCGTTGTAGTTGCCGTACGGCGGCCGGAAGACGGTGGGCGCCTTGCCGAACTGCTTCTTCATGATGTCCTGCATGCCGCAGATCTCGTGCCGCTGCTCGTCGTAGGACAGTCCGGGCAGGTAGGGGTGGGTCAGGGTGTGGTTGTTGAGGGTCACGCCCTGCGCCTGCATCCTGCGGAAGTAGCCGTAGTCCTCCTTGACGAGGTAGTTGCTCAGGAAGGCCGTGTACGGGATCTTCAGCTCGCTCATCATGCGCAGGAACGCGGGGTCCTTCTCCGCGCCGTCGTCGATGGTGAGGAAGACGACCTTCTGCCGGGTGGGGACGGTCGTGAAGACCGGCGGGAGCCGCTCCTCCTCCTGCCCGTCCACCTCGAAGCCGTCCCGGGCGGTGATCTCGGGCTTCCTGGCGGGCGGGGCCGGGGGCGTGAGCGGGGTGCCGGCCAGGCCCCAGCGGTGGGCGGCGGCGGCCAGCCGGGCGTGTTCCGCGGCCTGGCGGGCGCGTTCGGCGGCCTGGCGGGTCCGCGGGTCGGAGGCGCGGGCCGGGCCGCCCTGTCCGGCGGCCGGTTCGGTGCCTCCGGCGCAGCCGGTGAGGAGGGCGGCGGCGGCCAGGGCGAGGGCTGCGCAGCGGACGGCCACCGGCACGCCCGATGCCTGACTTTTGTCATTTTGTACTACTACTCGCATGGTGTCGGATCCTCCCAGGCCGCGGCCCCCGCTCCCGGCCGACACCGCCGCCGGACGCGCACCATCCACCGACTGGCCCACAATGACCCGGTGAACGACCTCGCTCTGCTCCTCACCCCCGAAGGCCGCGCCCTCCTCGACGAGGTGCGTGACACCGCCCCGGCGGACGAACTCGCCGTCGCCACCCGGCTGCGCCGCGACCACCCCGCCGAGCTGGTGTCGGCCGCGCTCGGCCAGGCCCGGCTGCGGCAGCGGGCGGCGGCCAAGTTCGGGGCCGAGGACGCCGGGCGGATGTTCTTCACACCGAACGGGGTCGAGCAGTCGACACGGGCCGCCGTGGCGGCGTACCGGGCGCGGCGGTTCGCGGACCTCGGCGTCACCTCCGTCGCCGACCTGTGCTGCGGGATCGGCGGTGACGCCATCGCGTTCGCGCGGGCCGGGATCCGCGTGCTGGCCGTGGACCGGGACCCGCTGACCGCCGCGGCGACCCGCGCGAACGCCGAGGCGCTGGGGCTCGCCGGACTGATCGAGGTGCGGGAGGCGGACGTCACGGAGGTCGGCGTCACCGGGTACGACGCGGTGTTCGTGGACCCGGCCCGGCGGGGCGGACGCGGCCGGATCTTCGACCCGGAGGCGTACTCGCCGCCGCTGTCCTGGGCGGTCCATACCGCCGCCGCGGCACCGCGCGCCGCGCTGAAGATCGCCCCGGGCATCCCGCACGAGGCGGTGCCCGACGCCGCCGAGGCCGAGTGGGTCTCCGACGGCGGCGACGTCAAGGAGGCGGTGCTGTGGTTCGGCACCGGGACGCCGGGTGCCGTGCGGGCCACGCTGCTGCCCGGCCCGCGCACACTGGCCGGCCGCGGCCTGCCCGATCCCGCGGTGCGGCCGGTGGGACGGTATCTGTACGAGCCGGACGGCGCCGTGATCCGCGCCCACCTGGTCGCGGAGGTGGCCGAGGAGATCGGCGGCGGCCTCGTGGACCCCACCATCGCCTACGTCACCGCCGACGAGCTGCGGCCCACGCCGTACGCCTCCGCCTACGAGATCACCGACCGGCTCCCGTTCAACGTCAAGAAGCTGAAGGCGCTGCTGCGCGAGCGCGGGGTCGGCACGCTGACCGTGAAGAAGCGCGGCTCGGCGGTCGAGCCGGAGGAACTGCGCCGGAAGGTGAAACCCCAGGGGCCGAACGCGGCCACCGTGTTCCTCACGCGGGTGGCGGGAGCGCCGACGATGCTGGTCGGGGCCCCGGTCCGGGCCGCCGCCGGAGCGTACGGGCCCTGCTGAGCGGCAGGGCCCGTACCTCGCGTCGTGGGGACGGCGACGGCGTGCCGGTCGCTCTCCTCGTACCGGTAAGGCCCGCGCCCGCCTTCTTCCCGCCGCCCCGCCGGCCCCGCGCTACCGCAGCTCGAAGCCGAACGCCGCCTTCGTGTACGGCGCCCGCACGGCCTTGCCGCCGAAGGCCAGGGCCGCGTCCGTGGTCAGGCCCGAGGGGCGTCCGCGCAGCACCCAGACCGCGCCGTTGCCGCCGTCCTCGCCGGGGGCGGCGGCGGCCAGGTCGGCGTGGCCGTTGCCGTTGATGTCGAGCAGCCGGACCACGTACCCGAAGGAGTCGGACTGCTCGGCGGTGCCGGGGACGCCCTCGGTGTTCTGGCCGAACGCCTGGGCGCCGGCGCCGGTCAGTCCGGAGCGGCTGCCGCGCAGCACGTCCACCACTCCCTCGCCGTTCTCGTCGGGCGCGCCGACCGCGAGGTCGTCGATGCCGTCACCGGTGATGTCGCCGACCGCGACCGACCGGCCGAACTTGTCGGTCCCCTCCCGGCTGCCGGGGACGCCGGGCGTGTCCTGCGTGAACCGCTTCCAGGTGTCCCGGCCGCCCAGCCCGGCGGCGCCGCCGTACATCACCCAGACCGCGTTGTCGTTCTGGAACCCGGTGACGAGGTCGTCGTACCCGTCGCCGTCGAGGTCGCCGATGGCGGCCGCGCCGTCACCGCCCGGGTGCAGGTCGGTGACACGGGTGAGGCCGCCGGGACCGCTCAGGTAGAGCACGCTGCAATCGTTGCCGTCGCCGCAGTAGCCGGTCAGCACCAGGTCGGTGCGGCCGTCGCCGTTGATGTCGCCGGTGTCGCCGTCGCGGATGTCGATGTACTGGAGGTGGTCGGGGTCGAGCGGGGTCCGCGCGGCCGGGGTGCCGGTGCGCTTGAGCGGGCCCTTCCAGATCGTGGCGGTGGTGCCGGCCGGGTCGTCGCCCCCGCCGGAACCGGCGCTGAACACGGCGAGGTCGAGGCGCCCGTCGCCGTCGAAGTCACCGGTCTGGGTGTCGGTGGCCGGGATCTGCCTGCCGCCGGACAGTCCGCGCGGCCCGCCCCAGACGACGGCCCCGCCGTCCCGCGGCGAACGGCTGCCGACGACGAGGTCCGCGTAGCCGTCGCCGTCCAGGTCGCCCTCGGAGATCTGCTGTCCGAAGCCCTGTCCCTTGACGGGGTCGCCGGGGATGCCCGCGGTGGCCCGGCTGAGGATCGCGCGGTGACCGGTGGACAGGCCGTGCGGGCCGCCGTACATCACGGCGACGTAGCCCGCCCCGGCCCGCCCGCCGACGGTGGCGTTCGGGGCCCCGACGGCCAGGTCGGCGTATCCGTCGCCGTTGAAGTCGTCACGGGCCGGTGCGGCCTTGGACGGGCTCGCCCCGGACGGGGCGGCGGACGCGGCCGGGACGGTGACGGTGAGGGCGGTCAGCCCCAGGGACAGTGGCAGCGCCCAACGGGCGTGCGAACGCAGGCGGAACAACGGGAAACCCCCTGATGTACGGCGACTTGGTCACCGCAGGAGACCCGGGGGCCGCCCGGAGGGTTGTGCGACTGCCGGCGTCGGCGAGCGGCTGCGGCGCGGACGCGTCCCGGCCGCCGGTCCGCTTCTCCCCACGTCCTGCACGGAACCCGCGTGACCCGGGGTTGCACGCGGCCGCGAACTCGTCGCCCCCGCGGCCCCGGCGCTCTTCCACAGCCCGCCGCCGGGCCCGGCACCAGAACGCCCGCCGGGGCGGGGCCGGCGGTCCTCAGCCATCACCGGCCGCCGGCCCGCCGCTCATCCCAGTGTCACCGCCGGCACCGGATTGCTGCCGCTCCAGGAGGCGTTGAACCCGAAGGTCACCGAACCGCCGTCCGGGACGGCGCCGTTGTAGGAGGCGTTGGCGCACGACACGGTCGTCCCCGACTGGGTGCAGGCGGCGTTCCAGGCCTGGGTGATCCGCTGGCCCGCGCCGTAGCTCCAGCCCACCTTCCACGAGGACAGCGAGGCGCCGGAGCAGGAGATCTTCACCTGCCCGGTGAAGCCGTCGTTCCACTGGCTGGTGACGGTGTACGCGGCGGTGCAGGCACCGGGACCCGGGGGCGGGGTGGTGGTGGAGCCGCCGAGCGCCTCCGCGATGCCGTGGTACGCCGGTTTGGGCTGGTAGTTCTCGTCGTACGGGGTCGCCGCCCCGTAGCCCGGGAAGGTGCCCGGCACCCACGAGTCGGCGTCGGTGAAGCCCCAGACGGTGACGTTGGCGCAGCAGGTCACGGCCGTGCAGGCGGCCACGACGGACTTGAAGTCGGCCGCCTGCTGGGCGAGCTCGGTGCTGTCGGCCGGCAGCTGCATGCGGACGTCCAGCTCGGTGATCGCCACGTCGACGCCCAGGTCGGCGAAGCGCTGGATGTTCTGCTGGAGCGTCGACGGCACCTGGCCGAGGATCAGATGGGCCTGGAGGCCGACGCCGCCGATCGGCACGCCCTGCGCCTTGAGGGACTTCACCAGGTCGTACAGGGCGGTGGACTTCGCGTTGACGCCCTCGACGTTGTAGTCGTTGATGTACAGCTTGGCGTCCGGGTCGGCCGCGTGCGCCCAGGTCAGGGCGTTCGCGATGTAACCCGGGCCGAGGCCGTTGTACCAGAGGTCGGAGCGGTAGGTGCCGTCCTCGTTGAAGGGTTCGTTGACGACGTCCCATGCGGCGATCTTGCCCTTGTAGCGGCCGACCTCGGTGCTGATGTGGTTCTGGAGCAGGCCGCCGAGCTGGGCGGGGGTCCAGGTGCCGTTGGTGAGCCAGCCCGGGTTCTGGCTGTGCCAGACCAGGGTGTGGCCGCGCACCTGCTGGTCATGGGCCTGGGCGAACGCCACGATCTGGTCGGCCTCGGTCCAGTTGAAGCTGCCCCGGGTGGGCTCGACGGTCTCCCACTTCATGGCGTTGCCGGGGGTGAGCGAACCGAACTGGCTTCCGGCGATGTCGCCGTAGGCCCCGGTGAGCCGGGAGCCGGTGACGGCGGTGCCGACGACTTTGCCCTTCGCCGCCGCGAGGTCGCGCAGCGGGGGGTCGGCGGCGTGCGCGGCGGGCGCGGTGAACAGCAGCGCGGCGCCGGTCAGCAGGGATGCGAGGGATGCGAGGGGTAAACCGGCCCTCAGAGATCTCATGGCGGGTGCCTCCGAAAGTTTCGGTCGAACAACCGATTGACTCGGAGCAGTGTGGGGTGGTGTCCGGCACCCGTCAATACACCGCGGCCCTCAGACCGCGGCGGGCGCCGCCGTGCTCGACCGCACCACCAGACTCGTCGCCAGCTCCACCCGGGTCGCCGCCCGCTCCCCCTCGGCGCGCCCCAGCTCCAGCACCAGCCGGGCCGCGGCCTCGGCCATCTCGGTCAGCGGCTGCCGTACGGTCGTGAGCGGCGGGCCCACCCAGCGGGCCACCGGCAGGTCGTCGAAGCCGACGACGCTCAGGTCCTCCGGGACGCGCAGGCCGAGTTCGCGGGCGGCCTCGTACAGGCCGAGCGCCTGGAGGTCGTTGCCCGCGAAGACGGCGGTCGGCCGGTCCGGGCGGCGCAGCAGCTTCAGGCCCAGGCGGTAGCCGGCGTCGTGGTGGAAGTCGCCGGTCACGACGAGCGAGGGGTCCACGGACACGCCGGCCGTCTCCAGGGCCGCCCGGTAGCCGTCGACCCGGGCCCGGCTGCACATCATCCGGGACGGGCCGCTGATCGCGCCGATCCGGGTGTGGCCGAGTTCCACCAGGTGCCGGGTGGCCGCCAGCCCGCCCTGCCAGTTGGTGGCGCCGATCGAGGGCACGTCCGGGCCCGGGTCGCCGGCCGGGTCCATCACCACGAACGGGATGGACCGGCTGGTCAGCAGCGCCCGCTGGGACTCGTCGAGCCCGGACAGCACCAGCACCACGCCGTGCGGGCGGCGGGCGGCGACCTGGTCGGCCCAGGTCCGGCCCGGGGTGAGCCGCCCGGCCGACTCGGACAGGACGACGCTCAGACCCGCGTCCCGGGCCACGTTCTCCACGCCCCGGATGACCTCCATCGCCCAGGCGCTCTCCAGCTCGTGGAAGACGAGGTCGATCAGCGGCGACCGGGAGGCCTCGGCGCGCCGGCGCCGGTAGCCGTAGGCGCGCAGCAGATCCTCGACGCGGGCGCGGGTGGCGGGGGCGACGTCGGCCCGGCCGTTGAGGACCTTCGAAACAGTCGGAGCGGACACCCCGGCCTCACGGGCGATCTCGGCGAGGGTCGCCGTCTGCGTCTCTGCGGGCTTCGAAGGCTTCATGCCCGCGATCGTAACCCCGGTGCCCGTCGCGACGAAGGGTCACGCCCGTAACGTGGGCGCCCGCAACATTCGCTGTGTAATCAGAAATATTCGGTGCGGAGGACTCCACCATGGCGGGTTCAGGCCGCTGCTCGGTCCTCGACGGGCAGGCCCAGCCGGCCGGCCACGGTGGTGAGGGCCGCTCCCAGGGGCAGCGCGACCCGGGTGAGGGCGTGCCGGTCGCCGCGGGTCGGGTCCCGGTTGACGATCAGCACCGGTTTCCCGGCCTCGGCCGCCTGGCGGACGAACCGGAGCCCGGACATCACCGTCAGCGAGGACCCGAGGACCAGCAGCGAGGACGCGGCCCGGACCAGCTCCCGGCAGTGCTCCACCCGCTGGGGCGGAACGGCCTCGCCGAAGAACACCACGTCCGGTTTGAGGATGCCCCCGCACACCGTGCAGGGCAGCACCCGGAAGTCGCCGACCTGTTCGTCGCTGAGGTCCGCGTCACCGTCCGGGTTGATCCCGGCGGCCACCGGCTCGAAGCCCGGATTGGCCTCCTCCAGCCGCCGGGCGAGTTCGCGGCGCGGGCCGAGAGTGCCGCAGGAAAGGCAGACGACGCGGTCCAGGCTGCCGTGGAGTTCCACGACGCCCTCGCTGCCCGCGGCCTGGTGCAGGCCGTCGACGTTCTGGGTGATCACTCCGGAGAGCAGGCCGTGCCGCCCGAAGGCGGCCACGGCCCGGTGCCCGGCGTTGGGCCGGGCGCTGCCGAACGTGCGCCAGCCGAGGTGGCTGCGCGCCCAGTACCGGCGCCGGGCCCCGGCGTCGGCGGTGAAGTCCTGGTAGGTCATCGGGGTGTGCCGGCTCAGGCTTCCGCCCTCGCCCCGGTAGTCGGGGATGCCCGACTCCGTGGAGATGCCCGCCCCGCTGAGCACCAGCACACCGCCGGCGTCCAGCGCGGCGGCGACCGGCTCCGGGTCCGTGGTGCCCGCGGGCAGGTCCTCGGTGGGGGTCCAGCTCAGAGTGGGGCGCATGCGCATGCCGCCAGGGTACGGAACGCGCCGCACTCCTAGAGGGCGTCGAGACCCAGACAGGTTCCCGGCACAGACGGCGAGGGCGGCCGGGTCGTCGCAGTGGGTGGCGGTGACGGGGCTGCTCGGAGCACGACAACCGGGCGCGGCACCGCGGACTTCCGTCGGCCGGGGGGCGTAACGCCGATACCCCGCCTCCGGGAACCCGGGGGCGGGGTATCGAGTGGAGCGCCGGGCAGGCCTTGCACCTGCATCTCCCCGCAGGAAGCGGGACGTCTTTCCTTGGACCACCAACGCACTGCGTCCGGGCCGGTGTTCCGGCCGTTCGCTGTGTGATGATCATAGCGCAGTCCGGCCGGAAGGATCAACCCGGCCGCTCAGCCGTCCGCGCCGCCGTCCGTCACCGCCTCGAACCGCCAGCGGTGCACGGCGCGGGTCACCAGATCCGCGTCCGGCTCGGGCAGCTCGGGCAGCGGGGCGTCGTACGGCGCGTCCCACCACGTGACGACCAGCACCCGGTCCTGCGGCGCGCGGAAGGTCTCGCGCCGCGCCGGCCCGGGGGTCAGGGCCTGTCCGCGGACCCAGGCCAGCAGGTCCTCCCCGCGGCCCGCGGCGGCCCGCGCCTCCCACATCAGCGCGACGGTCACGAGTACAGGTTCTCCTCGCCGACCTCGTGCACGTGATCGTGGCCGTGGCCCGGGACGTGCGGGTCGGTCACCGGCAGGGAGGAGTCGGCCGACAGGTCCCAGGCAGAGGGGACCCGGTTGCGGGCGACCATCTCGGCGCCGAGCGCGGCCACCATCGCGCCGTTGTCCGTGCACAGCTTGGGGCGGGGCACGCGCAGCCGGATGCCGGCCGCCTCGCAGCGTTCCAGGGCGAGGGCGCGCAGCCGGGAGTTGGCGGCCACCCCGCCGCCGATCATCAGGTGGTCGACGCCCTCGTCCTTGCAGGCGCGGACGGCCTTGCGGGTGAGGACGTCGACGACGGCCTCCTGGAAGGACGCGGCCACATCGCGCACCGGGACGTCCTCGCCGGCCGCGCGCCGGGCCTCGATCCAGCGGGCCACGGCCGTCTTCAGACCCGAGAAGGAGAAGTCGTACGCCGGGTCGCGCGGGCCGGTCAGGCCGCGCGGGAAGGCGATGGCCTTCGGGTCGCCCTCCTTGGCGTACCGGTCGATGACCGGGCCGCCGGGGAAGCCCAGGTTCAGCACGCGGGCGATCTTGTCGAAGGCCTCGCCGGCCGCGTCGTCGATGGTCGCGCCCATCGGGCGGACGTCGGAGGTGATGTCCGAGGACAGCAGCAGCGAGGAGTGGCCGCCGGAGACCAGCAGGGCCATCGTCGGCTCGGGCAGCGGGCCGTGCTCCAGCTGGTCCACGCAGATGTGCGAGGCGAGGTGGTTGACGCCGTACAGGGGCTTGCCGAGGGCGTAGGCGTACGCCTTGGCCGCCGAGACGCCGACGAGCAGCGCACCCGCGAGTCCGGGGCCGGCGGTGACCGCGATGCCGTCGAGGTCGCGGGCCGAGACGCCCGCCTCCTTCAGCGCGCGGTCGATGGTGGGGACCATCGCCTCCAGGTGCGCCCGGGACGCCACCTCGGGCACGACGCCGCCGAAGCGGGCGTGCTCGTCGACGCTGGAGGCGATGGCGTCCGCCAGCAGGGTGGTGCCGCGGACGATGCCGACGCCGGTCTCGTCGCAGGAGGTCTCGATGCCGAGGACGAGGGGTTCGTCAGTCATTGATATCGGTTCCTTGTACGGGGGCGGAGCCCGCGGCGGAGCCGCTGCCGGGTTCCGTGGTCAGGCGCATCACCAGGGCGTCGACGTTGCCCGGCTGGTAGTAGCCGCGCCGGAAGCCGATGGGGGCGAAGCCGAAGCGCTCGTAGAGCTTCTGGGCGCGGACGTTGTCGACCCGGCACTCGAGCATCACCTCGTCGCACTCGAACGCGGTCGCGGCGCGCAGCAGCTCGGTGAGCAGGCGGGCGCCGAGGCCGGTGCGCTGGTGGTCGCGGGCGACGGCGATGGTCTGGACGTCGGCCTGGTCACCGGCGGCGACGAGGCCGGCGTAGCCGACGACACGGCCGCCGGACTCGGCCACGAGGTAGCGCCGGGTGGCGTCGGGGCCCCGGGAGTGGGCCAGTTCGGACCAGAACATGCCCCGGGACCAGGCGTCCTCGGGGAAGAGGTCCTTCTCCAGCACCAGGACCGGGTCGATGTCCCACCAGCGCATCTCGCGCAGGACGGGGGCTGCCGGCTGTGTCACTTGGGGGTGACCACCTTGTAGTTCTTGGGGACCTGGGCGTCGGGCCGGCGCAGGTACAGCGGCCGGGGCGCCGGGAGTTCCTCGCCCGCGGCCAGCTTCTCGGCGGCGAGCGAGGCGAGGGAGGCGGCGGACGCGTGCTCGGGCTCGTGGGCGTCCGGGAACGTGTCCGGGTAGAGCAGCGCGCCGGCGCCGGCCGCCGGGAGTCCGGCGACCTGTCCGGCGATGTCGGCCGGGCGGTCGACGGCCGGGCCGGTCAGGCGGGTTCGGGGGTCGGCGTACGTGGCCCAGTAGACCTCCTTGCGCCGGGCGTCGGTCGCCACGACGAAGGGGCCCGTCGCGATGCCTGCGGCGTGGGCGAGGCCGTCGAGCGTGCACACGCCGTACACCGGGACGCCGAGTGCGAGGCCGAAGGTGTCCGCGGTCATCAGGCCGACGCGCAGACCGGTGTAGGGGCCGGGACCGGTGCCGACGACGATCCCGGTGACCGCCTCCAGCTTCAGTCCGGCCCGGGTGAGCACGCGGTCGACGGCCGGCAGCAGCAGCTCTCCGTGCCGGCGCGCGTCCACCTGGCTCGACGAGGCGATGACGTCGGTGCCGTCGTGCAGCGCGACGGTGACGGCGGGTGTTGCGGTATCCAGAGCGAGCAAGAGCACGCGAACAGCCTACGGCGCCCGCGCCGCCCGCATGGCCGTCCGGGTCGTACGGTCACCGACTGCTACGGTCTGTACGAAGTACGACATATCGGATGAAGCAGAGGTGGGCGCACGTGGCAGGGACCAGCTCGGCAGCCGTGACCGCCCTCACCGTCGCGGCCCTCGGCACGGTCGGTCTCCTCGCCTACCGGGCCCAGACGACCGCCCCGGCGGCCCTGGGCGGCACGCCCGCCGCGCACGCGTCCCCCTCGGCGTCCGCGTCCAAGGCACCCCGGGACCGGCACAACCCGACCGCCCTGCCGGGCGGCTCCGGTACGGGTGAACGGGTGGTGTACTCGGTGGACGACGACCGGGTCTGGCTGGTCGACGACCGCGGCCGGATGCAGCGCACGTTCCCGGTGCGCCCGGGGAACGTGGACCCGCCGCCCGGCACCTACTGGGTGACCTCCCGCTCCCACGCGGTCATCGGGACCGACGGCCGGCCCGTCGAGCACGTGGTGCGCTTCACCAGCGTGCAGGGCGTGGCGATCGGCTTCAGCGCGGCGGTGGGCGACGGCACCGGTCCGGCGGCCGACCCGGGGGTGAGGACGGGCGGGATCAGGGAGAACCGGGAGGACGGGGACGCGATGTGGCGGTTCGCGACGATCGGCGTACGGGTGGTCGTGATCCGCTAGCGCGCTCCCGGCCGCCGGGGCGCCCCTCAGGCCGCCCGGGGGTGGGCCTCCCGCACGGGCAGGACCGCGGGCTCCGGGTTCCGGCGCGGTTCCGGGTCCCGCGGCGGCCGGGAGACGGCGTCCGCGGCGGCGCACGACGCCAGCAGATCGCGCATGGACACCCCGGCGGGCACGGCGGGCCGGTGCGGGGGCCGGGCTGCGGTCATGGACGCCTCCTGGAGTGCGGGGGCGGGCGTAGTTAGGTACACCTAACCACGGGCTGGATACCATGTGACCACGCCCGGGACGTCCCGCGCAATACGGTGCCGACAGCTTGTCGGGAAGTCCGCCGCGGCCTCAGCCGGACAGCGTGTCCAGACCGGCGCCGGACCACCGTTCCCCCAGCCCCGCCAGGGTCACGTGCCGCACCTCGTCGGTGGTGTCGCCGACGGCGCGGTGGATGACGACCTGGAGCCGGTCCTCGGTCAGCTCCTCGACCTTGCCCTCGCCCCACTCCACGACGATCACCGAGTCCGACAGGGAGACGTCGAGGTCCAGGTCCTCCATCTCGTCCAGACCGCCGGAGAGCCGGTAGGCGTCCACATGGACCAGGGGCGGGCCGCCGCCGAGGGGGGGATGCACCCGGGCGATGACGAACGTCGGCGAGGTGACCGCGCCGCGCACGCCCAGGCCCTCGCCGAGCCCGCGGGTCAGCGTGGTCTTGCCCGCGCCCAGTTCCCCGGTGAGCATCACCAGGTCACCCGCGCGCAGCAGCGCGGCGAGCCGACGGCCCAGCTCCCGCATCTGCTCGGGCGAGGTGACCGTCAGCCGGGTCTCAGCGCTTCGGTGCGGTGCCAGGGGTGCTGCTGGTCGTTCCATAGCCACTTACGGTAGCTCCTGCGGGTACCGCGCCCGCGCGGGTGAGCAGGTCGGCGAGGCGGTCGGTGACCACTTCCGGGTGCTCCAGCATCACCAGGTGCCCGGCGTCCGGCACGAGCACCAGCTCGGCGTCCGGGAGCAGGTCGGCGATGGCCTCGCTGTGCTCGCTCGGCGTGACCAGGTCCCGCACCCCGGCCAGCACCAGCACGGGCATGTCCCGGAAGCATGCGAGGGCATCGGTCTTGTCGTGGTCGGTGAAGGCCGGGTAGAACTCGGCGACCACGTCGATCGGCGTCGACTCGATCATCCGCTCGGCGAACCGTTCCACCGCCGGGTCGACGTCGCGCCCGGCGAACGAGTACCGCTTGATGATCCCGGCGAACAGGTCGGCGGTGGCCCGGCGCCCCCGCTCCACCAGCTCCGCCTGCTGCCCCAGCGCCCTGAGCACCCCGGGCAGGATCCGGCGCACCGCGTTGACACCGGCCACCGGCAGCCCGAAGTTGACCTCGCCGAGCCGCCCGGACGACGTCCCCACGAAGACGGTGGCGACGACCCGTTCCCGGATCAGCTCGGGGTACTGGGAGGCGAGGGCCATGACGGTCATGCCGCCCATGGAATGGCCGACCAGCACCACCGGCCCTTCCGGTACGGCGGCGTCGAGCACGGCCTTGAGGTCGCGGCCGAGCTGGTCGATGGTCAGCGGCACCCGGTCCCGGGTCTGGGCCACGCCCCGCGCGGACCGCCCGTGGCTGCGCTGGTCCCAGTGCACGGTGCGCACCACCCCGCGCAGGGCGGCCCGCTGGAAGTGCCAGGAGTCCTGGCTGAGGCAGTAGCCGTGGCAGAAGACGACGGTGACCGGGGCGGGCGCCTTGCGGCCGAAGAGCCGGCGCCGGCGCGGGGAGACGTCCGGGCCCACGTCGGGCTCGGTGTCGTCGACCTCGTAGTACAGCTCGGTGCCGTCGTCGGCGTACGCCTTGCCGGGGGTCCCGCGCAGGGTGCCGTACGGCCCGGTGGAGTCCAGCGCCAGCCGGGCCCGGCGGCGCATCCCGCGCCCGACCGTCATCCGCTCGATGGCGACACCGGCCGCCGCGCCCGCGGCGAGGACGCCTATCGCGGTGCCGGCGACGCCGGTCGCCCTGCGCCAGCTCCCGGCCGCCCCCGCGGCGGAGGCGGCTGCCGCCGAGGCGACGACGTCGGCCACGACCTCCGCGGTGCTCTCGCTCACGTACCGCTCCTCTTCGCCGTACAACAGTTCGCTCGTGGGGTGAAACGGATGGTGCCCCTGTGCTCGTGCAGGACTCGCGGGACCGCCTGACGGACGGTCCGGGGATGCCGCTCCCGAACGGGTTACCCGGGTTGCTGCCCGTTCACATGGACGCGGGGAACGCGCGTTCCGATGCGCGTGACGATCTCGTACGCGATCGTGCCGCACGCCTGCGCCCAGTCCTCGGCGGTCGGCTCCCCCCGGTCACCGGGCCCGAACAGCACCGCCTCCGCCCCCACCGGCGGCTCGTCACCGCCGAGGTCCACCACGAACTGGTCCATGGCGACCCGCCCGGCGACCGTCCGCCACTTGCCGTCGACCAGCACCGGACCGGTGCCGGAGGCGTGCCGCGGGATGCCGTCCGCGTAGCCGACCGGCACCAGGCCGAGCGTCGTCGGACCGGGGGTGACGTAGTGGTGGCCGTAGCTCACGCCGTGCCCGCCGGGCACCCGCTTGACCAGGGCCAGCGACGCGCTGAGCGTCATCACCGGGCGCAGTCCGAGGTCGGCCGGGGTGCCCAACTCGGGGCTGGGCGAGATCCCGTACAGGGCGATGCCCGTGCGGACCAGGTCGAAATGGGACTCGGGCAGGGTGAGGGCGGCCGGCGAGTTGGCGATGTGCCGCACCTCGGGCCGTACGCCCCGCTCCTCGGCGTCGGCCACCATCTCCCGGAACCGGCCGAGCTGCGCGGCGACGGACGGGTGACCTGGCTCGTCGGCGCACGCGAAGTGCGACCACAGGCCGGTGACGCGGACCAGGCCCGCGGCCTCGGCACGCAGCGCCTCGGCGACCAGGGCGGCCCAGTCCTCGCCGGGCTGGCAGCCGTTGCGGCCGAGCCCGGTGTCGGCCTTGAGCTGCACCCGCGCGACCCGCCCGGCCTCCCGGGCGGCGGCGGTGACCTCCCGCAGGGCCCACATGCCGCTCAGCGACACGTCGATGTCCGCCTCGATCGCCTGCCGCCAGGGCCCGCCCGGCACCCACAGCCAGCACAGGATCCGGCCCGGCAGCCCGGCCGCGCGCAGCGCGAGGGCCTCCTCGGCGGTGGCCGTGCCGAGCCAGGACGCGCCCGCCGTGAGGGCGGCGCGCGCACAGGGCACCGCTCCGTGGCCGTACCCGTCGGACTTGACGACGGCCATCACGCCGGCGCCCCCCACGCGGGCGCGCAGGGCCCGCACGTTGGCGCGCAGGGCGCCCAGATCGATCTCGGCGCGGGCCCGCAGGGATGCGGTCGGCACAGCTGAAGTCTCACTCATGGCGCCCCCAGTGTCTCAGAGGGGGCCGTACGGGCTCCGGGCGCCGTGTCAGGTACCCGCCCTGCGCCCCCACACGAAGACGCGGTCACCCTTCTTCAGCACGCCCCACAGCGTGCGTGCGTCGGCGAGCCTGAGGTTCACACAGCCCATGGAGCCGGCGGTGGTGTGGATGCTGCCGTGCACGGCGTGGAAGGCCTGGCCGCCGTCGAAGAACTGGGCGTACGGCATGGCCTGGCCGTACAGGGTCGACACGTGGTTCTTGTGCCGCCAGTACACGGTGTGCCAGCCCTTGCGGGTGACGTGGCCCCTGCCTCCGCTGCGCATCGGCACCGGACCGAACACCACCCGGGAGCCCTTCTGCACCCAGGTGAGCTGGCGGTCCAGATCGACACAGGCGACCCGGTAGGACCGTACCGGGCACTTCCCGGCGGCGTTCGGGTTCTTCCCGGCCGAGATCAGCATCATCGTCGACCAGGTGACGGGTCCGGCGAACCCGCCGGCCGGCTTGATCCGGTACGCGATCTGGAACGCGCGGATCGTCTTGCAGTCGGAGGCGGACTGTCTGCCGTCCACCTTCAGTTTCAGCCATCGCTCGACCTGCCGCTGGTACGGGCCGGTCCGCCTGGTGCACGTCACCTTGGCGACGGCATGCACCCTCGGCGGCAGAGCCTGGTCGGGCGTGTCGATCTGCCCGGGCTGCGCGGGGCTCGGCGGCACACCGGGGACGAGGTCGGACAGGGGGGCGGTGGCACGGGCGGAGCCGGGGGCCGGGCCGGGGGCGGGTGGCTCCGGGGGGATGTCCGGGCTGCGGGGGGTGGGTACGGCGCGTACGGCGGCTACGGCGGCCACGGCCGTGCCGGGGCTGCCGGCCACCGGGAATGCCGTGCCGGCGGCGAGCAGCACCGCGATACCCCGGTACACAAGTCGTCCGCTGATCATGCAATCAGCCAAACGCGGGGAGCCGCGGGGATGGGGGTGCCGCGCGGAGGGGGTCACCCGGGGGGCGGACGCCTGGCGGCGGGCGGGGCAGTTGGGTGCCGGGGCGGGGTGTCGGGTGCGGGGCCTTCGTGGCTGGTCGCGCAGTTCCCCGCGCCCCTGAGGGGGTTGGGGTGGGCCGGGGGTGACTCGGGGGCCTGCGGGGGCGGGTGCGGGGACGTCGTGGCTGGGCGTGCCGTTCCCCGCGCCCCTGAGGGGGTGAGGTCGGGGGTCAGGTTCGGGTGTTCTGCCAGGCCTGGGGGATGTGGGACGCGATGTCGTGGGCGGCTGTCGGGGCGCCGTGGGGGTGGGGGCCACCGGCTGCGAGGCGGCCCGCCAGGCCGTGGAGGTACGCGCCCGCGCTCGCCGCGTCCACCGCGGCCAGCCCCGACGCCAGCAGCGACCCCGCCAGCCCGGACAGCACATCCCCGCTGCCCGCGGTGGCCAGCCACGGCGTCCCCGTGGGGTTCACCCGCACCGGCCCGCCCCCGGAGTCGGCGACCAGCGTCGTCGACCCCTTCAGCAGCACCGTCGCCCGGTACCGCCCCGCCAGCTCCCGCACCGCGGCCAGCCGGGCGCCCTCGACCTCTTCCCGCCGTACCCCGAGCAACGCGGCGGCCTCGCCCGCGTGCGGGGTCATCAGCGTCGGCGCCGTACGCCCCCGTACCGCCTCCCGCCCGGCCAGCCGCAGCCCGTCCGCGTCCAGCAGCACCGGTACGTCCGTCGCCAGCACCTCCGCCACGGTCGCCGCGTCGTCACCGGCGCCCGGCCCCACCACCCAGGCCTGCACCCGCCCGGCCGCGGCGGGACCGGCGTCGGAGACGAGGGTCTCGGGGAAGCGCGCGAGGACCGCGTCCCCGGCCGGGCCGACGTACCGTACGGCCCCCGCCCCGCCCCGCAGCGCCCCGGACACGGCCAGCACGGCGGCCCCCGGATAGCGTGCCGACCCGGCGGCGATCCCGACGACCCCGCGCCGGTACTTGTCGCTCTCCGCCGCCGGTTCCGGCAACAGCCGGGCCACGTCGGCGTGTTGCAGGGCCTCCAGTTCGGGTACGGCGGGCGGCTCCAGCCCGATGTCGACGAGCCGCACGACGCCGGCGTACTCCCGTGCGGGGTCCACCAGCAGTCCCGGCTTGTACGTGCCGAAGGTGACGGTCAGGTCGGCCCGGAGCGCGGCCCCCCGCACCTCCCCGGTGTCCGCGTCGACCCCGCTGGGCAGGTCCACGGCCACGACGGCGGCCCGGGACCGCGCCACCGTCCCGGCGAGCCGCTCGGCGTCGGGCCGCAGCCCGCCCTTGCCGCCGATGCCGACGATCCCGTCCACGACGAGGTCGGCCCGCAGGATCAGGTCCTCGGCGGCCTCGGCGGCGGCGACCGCGCCGCCCGCCCGCCGCAGGGCGGCGAGCCCCGCGTGGTGGACCCGGCCGGGCGACAGCGGTACGGCGGTGACCCCGGCCCCGCGCCGCGCCAGCCGCGCCCCCGCGTACAGGGCGTCCCCGCCGTTGTCCCCGCTGCCGACCAGCAGCACCACCCGGCTGCCGTACACCCGTCCGAGCAGTCCGGCGCAGGCGGCGGCCAGCCCGGCGGCGGCCCGCTGCATCAGCGCGCCCTCCGGCAGCCGCGCCAGCAGCACCCGTTCGGCCGCCCTTACCGTCTCCACGCTGTACGCAGTACGCATGGCACCGAGTCTGCCCCGGAATCCCCGCCGCCCACACCCGGACCGCCGCACGGGTCAGCCCTCGGCGACCACCACGGCCGAGGCGATGCCCGCGTCGTGACTGAGCGACACATGCCACGCCCGCACGCCCAGCTCCGCGGCCCGCGCGGCCACGGTCCCCTTCACCCGCAGCCGGGGCTGCCCGCTGGCCTCCACGAACACCTCGGCGTCGGTCCAGTGCAGCCCGGGCGGCGCCCCCAGCGCCTTCGCCAGCGCCTCCTTGGCGGCGAACCGCGCCGCGAGCGAGGCGATCCCGCGCCGTTCCCCGCTGGGCAGCAGCAGCTCGCGCTCCACGAACAACCGGTCGGCCAGCCCGGGGGTCCGCTCCAGGGACGCCCGGAACCGGTCGATCTCGGCGACGTCGATGCCCACCCCGATGATGCTCATGCCGTGCACCCTACGACCACGGCCCCGCCGGTCCGTCCACCGCGACGGAACGGCGTGCCCGGCCACCCGCACCCGAGCCGGCCGCCGTACCGCTCCCCCGCGCTCGCCTACGCTTCCGCCATGCCTTCCTCCCCCTCGTACCTCTCGCAGCTGTTCTCCCTCGACGGCCGCACCGCCCTGGTGACCGGCGGCACTTCCGGTATCGGCCGGGCCGTGGCCGGTGCGCTGGCGCGGGCCGGGGCACGGGTGGTGGTCGTGGCGCGCGGCGAGGAACAGCTGACCGCGACCGTCGCCGAGTTGGCCGCCGAGGGCTGCCGGGCGGCCTGGGTCAGCGGTGACCTGGGGTCCCGGGAGGGCGTGCGCGCGGTCGCCGAGGAGGCGGCGGGGGTCTTCGGGGAGCCGGACATCCTGGTCAACTCCGCCGGGATCAACCTGCGTCCGCCGATGGGCGAGCTGGACGAGGAGGTGTGGGACGCCACGCTGGCGGTGAACCTGGAGGCCCCGTTCCTGCTGGGGCAGCGGTTCGGGCCGGGTATGGCCGGGCGGGGCTTCGGCCGGATCATCCACATCAGCTCCCAGCAGGCACACCGGGCGTTCGTGCACAGCGGCGCGTACGGCGTCTCGAAGGGCGGGCTGGAGTCACTGGCGCGCTCGCAGGCGGAGGCCTGGTCGCCGTACGGGGTCACCTGCAACACGCTCGTGCCGGGCTTCGTGATGACCCCGCTCAACGCCCGGCTGTCGGCCGACCCCGGGAAGGTGTCGGCGCTGGCCGCGCGTACCATGGCCGGCCGCAACGGCCTCGCCGAGGATTTCGAGGGCGCCGCCGTCTTCCTCGCGAGCCGCGCCTCCGGCTACGTCACGGGCCAGTCGATCCACGTGGACGGCGGCTTCTCGGTGCACTGAAACCCCGCGATCATGACAGGGGTTCGCGGGCCTTAGTCTTCCTGGTGTCCGGTGATCCGTGTCCGCACGGACGCCATCGCGCACAACGGGAGGAATCCGCCTTGAAGTTGAAGTCTCTGGGCACCGCACTCACCACCGTCGCCCTCATCGGCACGGCCCTCACCGGCGCCGTCGCCACCGCCGGCACCGCCGCCGCGGCCACGCTGCCGAGGGACTGCAGCAAGGCGATCGTCAACGTCAAGGCCAAGGAGACCGTCAACGTCCGCACCTCGCCGAAGACGACGGCCACGGCCGTCGGCATCTGGGGCAAGGGCAAGAAGGGCGGGGTCTGCAACGACGGCAAGGCCTACAAGGGCGGTTCGTACACGGCCTGCGGCAAGAAGAGCAACCTGTGGTACTACGGCGGCGACAAGAAGGACGGCTGGGTCCCGAAGACCTGCATCAACTGGTGACCCACGCGGACCGGTCGGGCAAGGGGCGAACGGCGGCCGGCCGTTCGCCCCTTGGCCGTTCACTCCACCGTCACCGACTTCGCCAGGTTCCGGGGCTGGTCCACCTCGTTGCCCCGCGCCGTCGCCAGTTCGCACGCGAAGACCTGGAGCGGCACCGTGGCCACCAGCGGCTGGAGCAGCGTCGGCGTGACCGGGATCCGGATCAGGTGGTCGGCGTACGGCACCACCGTCTCGTCCCCCTCCTCCGCGATCACGATCGTCCGCGCGCCCCGCGCCCGGATCTCCTGGATGTTGGACACGATCTTGTCGTGCAGGACGGACCGGCCGCGCGGTGACGGCACGACCACCACCACCGGCAGGTCCTCCTCGATCAGCGCGATCGGGCCGTGCTTCAGCTCGCCCGCCGCGAAGCCCTCGGCGTGCATGTAGGCGAGTTCCTTCAGCTTGAGCGCGCCCTCCAGCGCCACCGGGTAGCCCACGTGCCGGCCGAGGAAGAGCACCGTGTTCTTGTCGGCCAGCGTGCGGGCCAGCGCGCGCACCGGCTCCATGGTCTCCAGGACCCGTTCGACCTCCACCGAGATCCGGGACAGCTCCCTGACCACGTCCTGGATCTCGTCGCCCCACTTGGTGCCGCGGACCTGGCCCAGGTACAGGGCGACCAGGTAGCAGGCGACCAGCTGGGTCAGGAACGCCTTCGTGGAGGCGACGGCGACCTCGGGACCCGCGTGCGTGTACAGCACCGCGTCCGACTCACGGGGGATCGTCGAGCCGTTGGTGTTGCAGATCGCCAGCACCTTGGAGCCCTGCTCGCGCGCGTGCCGGAGCGCCATGAGGGTGTCCATGGTCTCGCCGGACTGGGAGATCGCGATCACCAGCGACTGCGCGTCGAGGATGGGGTCCCGGTAGCGGAACTCGCTGGCCAGCTCCACCTCGCACGGGATCCGCGTCCAGTGCTCGATGGCGTACTTGGCGATCAGGCCGGCGTGGAAGGCCGTACCGCAGGCGACGATCACGACCTTGTCGATCTCTCGCAGCTCGGAGGGGCTGATCCGCACCTCGTCCAGGGTCAGCGAGCCGACGGGGTCGATGCGTCCGAGCAGGGTGTCGGCGACCGCCTTGGGCTGCTCGGCGATCTCCTTGAGCATGAAGTAGTCGTAACCGCCCTTCTCGGCGGCGGAGGCGTCCCAGTCCACGTGGTAGGAGCGGACGTCGGCCGGGCGGCCGTCGAAACCGGTCACCGTGACACCGTCGCGGCGCAGCTCCACCACCTGGTCCTGGCCCAGTTCGATCGCGGAGCGCGTGTGGGCGATGAACGCGGCGACATCGGAGGCCAGGAACGCCTCGCCCTCCCCCACGCCCACCACGAGCGGGGAGTTGCGGCGCGCGCCGACGACCACGTCCGGCTCGTCGGCGTGCACCGCGACGAGCGTGAACGCTCCCTCCAGCCGCCGGCACACCAGCCGCATGGCCTCGGCCAGGTCGGCGGTCACCGAGAACTCCTCGGCGAGGAGGTGGGCGACCACCTCGGTGTCCGTCTCGGAGGTCAGCTCGTGCCCCCGCTCGGCCAGTTCGGTCCGCAGCGCGGCGAAGTTCTCGATGATGCCGTTGTGGACGACGGCGACCCGGCCCGCGTTGTCCAGGTGCGGGTGGGCGTTGGCGTCCGTGGGGCCGCCGTGCGTGGCCCAGCGCGTGTGCCCGATGCCGGTCGAGCCCGCCGGCAGCGGCCGGTCGACCAGTTCCTTCTCCAGGTTGACCAGTTTCCCGGCCCTCTTCGCCGCGGCCAGCCCGCCGTCCGCCGGCACGGCGACACCCGCCGAGTCGTACCCCCGGTACTCCAGCCTCTTCAGCCCGGCCATCACGACATCGAGCGCCGACTGCGACCCTACGTATCCCACGATTCCGCACATGAGCGGCAGCCTACGGGCGGATGACGGCACGAAACCGTCAGCGCGTGCCCGAAATCGGAAATCCACAGCGGAACGCGACGCCGGCGGGTGTCCGGGCGGGCGACTTCTCGTGGGCGGAAATCGGCCATCTCCTCGCGGTCCGGCCGGACACAGACGGCACCCCCGCGCACAGAACGCAAGCCTGCTGAGGACGACAGCACGTCACCGTTCTCCGTCCTCCGGCTCCTCGGCGGCCCGTCCGGCCACGCACCCCTGCGACAAGAAAGGAATGCCTCGTTGCGTTCCAGACCATGGTTCCGCCCTCGGACCTCACGGTCGACGACCTGCACACCTTCTACGTGCTCGCCGGCACCACGCCGGTTCTCGTCCACAACTGTGACGGCGAGGCTCGCCTATCGACGGGAAGGCGAACCCGCCCTCACCGTGTGGGCGGGATGCGGCAGAGAGCAACTCGAGGAGCTTCATGACAAGTTGCGCGGTGGCGACGAAGTGGTTCTCTCGCTCGGCGAACTGCACATCCTGCACGCCGTCCTCCTGTCCGTGCACAGCATGTTCGCGTCCGAGGAGGCCTTCAACACCCAGCTGGGCTTCTACCGCGAAAATGCGTTCGAGCTCGCCAACGGCCTGGTGAGGGCCGTCGAGGACGCCGCCGCGACAAGCTGATCCGAGCCCCTCGCGGTTCCCCTCCCGGCGACCGGGAGGGGAACCGCCTTCTGGTGGGAGCGGGCCGACGGCAGCGCGAGCGAGACGGCAACTCGCCCCAGACAGACCTGAGCCTCAGCTCCCACGTGACGTACCCCACCCCGCCACCCCGTTCAGACTCCGTTAACAATGGACTGTGATCTCACCGGTCTCCCCGATGCCCCGGAGCGCCCACCGGCACAGGCCGGAGGCGACTCCCTACGTCGACCTCACCCGCGCCGAGTGGAGCGCGCTGCGCGACAAGACTCCGCTGCCGCTCACCGCCGAGGAGGTGGAGAAGCTGCGCGGTCTCGGCGACGTCATCGACCTGGACGAGGTGCGGGACATCTACCTCCCGCTCTCCCGGCTCCTCAACCTCTACGTCGGCGCCACGGACGGCCTGAGAGGGGCGCTGAACACCTTCCTCGGTGAGAAGGGCTCCCAGTCCGGCACCCCGTTCGTCATAGGCGTGGCCGGCTCGGTGGCCGTGGGCAAGTCCACCGTCGCCCGGCTGCTCCAGGCCCTGCTCTCCCGCTGGCCCGAGCACCCGCGGGTGGAACTGGTGACGACCGACGGCTTCCTGCTGCCCACCCGGGAGCTGGAGGCCCGCGGCCTGATGTCGCGGAAGGGGTTCCCCGAGTCCTACGACCGCCGGGCCCTCACCCGCTTCGTCGCCGACATCAAGGCGGGCAAGGCCGAGGTGTCCGCGCCGGTCTACTCCCACCTCATCTACGACATCGTGCCGGGCGAGAAGCTGACCGTCCGCCGGCCCGACATCCTGATCGTGGAGGGCCTGAACGTCCTCCAGCCCGCGCTGCCCGGCAAGGACGGCCGGACCCGGGTCGGTCTCGCCGACTACTTCGACTTCAGCGTGTACGTCGACGCGAGCGCCGAGGACATCGAGCGCTGGTACCTCAACCGCTTCCGGAAGCTGCGCCGCACGGCCTTCCAGGACCCGTCGTCGTACTTCCGCAAGTACACCCAGGTCTCCGAGGAGGAGGCCGTGGACTACGCCCGCATGCTGTGGCGGACCATCAACAAGCCGAACCTGGTGGAGAACATCGCCCCGACCCGCGGCCGGGCCGGTCTCATCCTGCGCAAGGGTGCGGACCACACGGTGCAGCGCCTGCGCCTGCGCAAGCTGTGAACCGCCCTGTTAGATGGGGCGCATGCTGCATCTGCGTCTGATCACCCCGAAGGAGCGGACCGGCGAGGTGGTCCGGCTGATCGAGGAGACGGTCGGCACCGCCCACCTCGTCGTGCTGCCGGGTACCGCCCGTGACCCGGCCGGGGACGTCGTCCTGTGCGACGTGGCCCGCGAGGCGGGTGACGGGCTCATCGCCGGGCTGCGGCGCCTGGGCCTGGACGACACCGGCTCGATCGCCGTCGAGAGCATCGACCTCTCCTTGTCCCGCCGGGCCGACGAGGCGGAGAAGGCGGCACCGGGCGAGGGCGCGGACGCGGTGCTGTGGGAGGGCCTGACCGAGGCCACCCACGAGGAGTCGACGCTGTCGTTCACCTATGTAGCGTTCATCACACTGGCCACGATGATCGCGGCCTGCGGTGTGGTGCTGGACAACGCCATCCTGATCGTGGGCGCGATGGCGGTGGGACCGGAGTTCGGTCCGCTGGCCGGCATCTGCACGGCCCTGGTCCGGCGCCGTCCACGCCTGGCGTGGCGGTCGGTGATCGCGCTGGTGGTGGGCTTCGCGGCGGCCATGGCGCTGACGTCCGCGTTCAGCCTGTTCATGGACGCGGTCGGCCTGTTCCACAAGTCCCAGCTGGAGGGCGACCGGCCCAACACCGGCTTCATCTACGCCCCGGACTGGTTCTCGTTCGTCGTGGCGGTGCTCGCCGGGATCGCGGGCACCCTGTCGCTGACGTCCGCCAAGTCGGGTGCCCTGGTCGGCGTCGCCATCTCGGTGACGACCGTGCCCGCCGCCGCGAACGCGGCCGTGGCCCTGGTCTACAGCGACACCCACCAGGCGGCGCGTTCCTCGGAACAGCTGCTGCTGAACCTGATCGGCATCATCGTCGCCGGGACGCTGACGCTGCTCGCCCAGAAGTTCTTCTGGCGACGGCGGGGCCAGCCGGCCTGAGAGGTGCCGGGGCGCCGCCGACCGGCGGCGCCCCGGCACCTCTGCCCGGCGTCAGCCCAGCGCCGACTTCACCGCGTCGGCCAGCCGCCCGGCGACCGCCCGGGCCTGGTCGATGTCCGCGGCCTCGACCATCACGCGGACCAGCGGTTCGGTGCCGGAGGGGCGCAGCAGGACCCGTCCGGTCTCCCCCAGTTCCCGCTCCGCCTCGGCGACGGCGGCGGCGAGATCCGCGGAGGTGCCCACCCGCGACCTGTCCACGTCGGGCACGTTGACGAGTACCTGCGGGAGCCGCTCCATCACGGACGCCAGCTCCCGCAGCGTGCGGCCGCTCGCCGCGACCCGCGCCGCCAGCAGCAGGCCGGTCAGCGTGCCGTCGCCGGTGGTGGCGTGGTCGAGGATGATCACGTGCCCGGACTGCTCGCCGCCGAGGGCGTACCCGTGCTCCTTCAGCTCCTCGAGCACGTACCGGTCGCCCACGGCCGTCTGCACGAGCCGGATGCCCGCCCGCTCCATGGCCAGCTTGAAGCCCAGGTTGGACATCACGGTGGCGACCACGGTGTCGGAGCGCAGCGCGGAGCGCTCCCGCATCGCCAGCGCGAGGACGGCGAGGATCTGGTCGCCGTCGACCTCCGCGCCGGTGTGGTCCACGGCCAGGCAGCGGTCGGCGTCCCCGTCGTGCGCGACACCGAGGTCCGCGCCGTGCGCGACGACCGCGGCCTTCAGCTGGGCCAGGTCGGTGGAACCGTAGCCGTCGTTGATGTTGAGCCCGTCCGGCTCGGCGCCGAGGGTGATGACCTCGGCACCCGCCCGGGCGAACGCCTCCGGCGAGACCCCCGAGGCCGCGCCGTGCGCTTCGTCCAGGACGATCTTCAGTCCGTCGAGCCGGTTGGGCAGGACCGACAGCAGGTGGGCGATGTACTGCTCGGAGCCCTCCTCGTACGACCGCACGCGGCCCACCCCGGCGCCCGTCGGCCGCTGCCAGGGCTCGCCGTGCCGGTGGGACTCGTAGACCGACTCGATCCGGTCCTCCAGCTCGTCGGCGAGTTTCTGGCCGCCGCGGGCGAAGAACTTGATGCCGTTGTCAGGCATGGCGTTGTGGCTGGCGGAAAGCATCACGCCGAGGTCGGCGCCGAGCGCGCCGGTGAGATGCGCCACCGCGGGGGTCGGGAGCACCCCGACACGCAGGACGTCGACGCCGGCGCTGGCCAGGCCGGCCACGACCGCCGCCTCCAGGAATTCGCCGGACGCCCGCGGGTCCCGTCCGACCACCGCCGTCGGCTTGTGGCCCTCGAAGGTGCCCGCCTCGGCCAGTACGTGCGCCGCGGCGACCGAGAGGGCGAGCGCCATCTCGGCCGTCAGATCCGCGTTGGCGACACCGCGCACGCCGTCCGTGCCGAAGAGTCGTCCCACTTGTCCTCCTGAGGAAACGTCATTGTCGGAAGCGGAGGGGTGCCGCGTCGGGTGGCAGACGCCTCGGCATCCGATCACACAAGCCTCTGAGCGTCTTGTGTCGTTATACGCCCTTGGCTGGGATAAACGAACGCCCCGGCGGCACATATGGCGTGCCGCCGGGGCGTTCGGAGTACGCGGAGCCGAAGCCCGTACCACGTACGAGCAGGCAGCGAAGCTTAGCGCTTGCTGTACTGCGGAGCCTTACGGGCCTTCTTCAGACCGGCCTTCTTGCGCTCGACCGCACGGTCGTCACGCGTGAGGAAGCCGGCCTTCTTCAGCGGGCCGCGGTTGTTGTCGACGTCGGCCTCGTTCAGCGCACGGGCGACACCGAGACGGAGCGCACCGGCCTGACCGGACACACCGCCACCCGCGATGCGGGCGACGACGTCGTAGCGACCCTCCAGCTCGAGCACCTTGAAGGGCTCGTTGACTTCCTGCTGGTGCACCTTGTTCGGGAAGTAGTCCTCGAGGGTGCGGCCGTTGATCTTCCACTTGCCGGTGCCCGGAACGATCCGGACGCGGGCGATGGCGTTCTTGCGGCGGCCCAGGCCGGCGGCCGGCTGGGGCTCGCCGAAGCGGGAGGCCAGGGACTCCGAGGTGTACTCACCCTCGACGGGGACCTCGGACTCGGTGGTGTAGCTGTCGATGTCAAGCTCTTCGAGCGGCTGCTCGGCAGTGGTCTCGGCCACGATTCTCCTCAGATTCTCTACGGTCTTAGGGGGTGGCCGGACTTACTGCGCGACCTGGGTGATCTCGAACGGCACCGGCTGCTGGGCAGCGTGGGGGTGCTGGTCACCCTTGTAGACCTTCAGCTTCGAGAGCATCTGACGGCCCAGCGTGTTCTTGGGGAGCATGCCCTTGACGGCCTTCTCGATGGCCTTCTCGGGGTTCTTGTCGAGCAGCTCGTCGTAGCGGACGGAGCGCAGACCACCCGGGTAGCCGGAGTGGCGGTACGCCATCTTCTGGGTCCGCTTGTTGCCGGACAGGTGCACCTTGTCGGCGTTGATGATGATGACGAAGTCACCAGCGTCGACGTGCGGCGCGTAGATCGGCTTGTGCTTGCCCCGGAGGAGGGTCGCTGCGGTGGTGGCGAGACGGCCCAGGACTACGTCCTGAGCGTCGATGACGTGCCACTGGCGCGTCACATCGCCGGGCTTGGGGCTGTACGTACGCACGGTTCGTAGCCTTCGCTTCGAGTGAATGGTCCTAAACAAGGTCACCGAAACGATCACGACAGCCCTGACCGCACAGCGGTGACGCAAACCGCGTGCTGGTCGCTGGTCATCGGCCCGGTGGACCGGTGTAAGGGCCCGTCCCGTGAGAATGAGCAAGCCAATACACAACGAAGAAGTAGGTTACCGGTCAGCCCCCGGACGGGTCAAAACGAGTCCGCCCGACACCCCGCACGAAACGCCCCGGAACCGGGCGGCGGACAAACACGGCATGCCGCCCGACGCCCTCCGGCACCCCCCGCGCCCCGTCTAAGATGCGCCCCATGAGTTACGGGCAGGGGGGACCCCAGTCTCAGTGGGATCCCTGGAAACCGCATTCCCAGCAGCCATGGAACAGCGCAGCCGACGACGGGTCGCCGGACTGGGCCGCGCTCGCCGAGGCCTCGGAGACGCGGAACAAGCGCCGCAAGCTGCTGTTCACAGCCGGCGGCGCGCTCGCCACCGTCGCGATAGGCACCGCGGTCGCCATGGCCGTCGTCTCCGCGAACGGCGGGGACGGCAAGGCGGGCGCCGGCAGTCCGCCCGCCGGCTCCGCGCTGCCCGGCACCGGCACCGCGACGCCGTCGTTCGCGCCCACCAGCGCCCCGCCGCCGCTGGACCCCAAGGAGTTCATCTCCAGCGCCAGGAAGGACACCGCCCCGCTCAGCCCCGACACGCTGTTCCCGGGCACGCGGCTGACCGTCGGCGGCACGGTGTACAAGAAGGGCCTGACGGCCGACACCACGAGCTGTGCCACGGCCGCCGGCGCCACCCTGCCCAAGATCCTCACCGCCAACGGCTGCACCCGTCTGATGCGGGTGACCTACACCGACGGCGGCATCGGGGTCACCGTCGGCGTCGCCGTCTTCGACACCGCCGCCCAGGCCGCGAAGGCCCGCTCCCAGACCGACGACAGGAGCATCGTGCGCTCGCTGTTCGGCAAGGGGGTCAAGCCGTTCTGCGACGGGGCGTTCTGCCGCTCGACCCGCAACGCCTACGGCCGCTACGCCTACTTCACGATCTCCGGCTTCACCAACGGCAAGGACGTCACCACCAAGGACACCACGGTCTTCCGCACCGGCAACGACCTGGCCCAGTTCACCGTCAACCAGATCAACCGCCGCGGCCGGATCCAGGCGTCGGCCGCCGCCGAACGCTAGCCGCGCGGCGGCAGCCGCCGGGCGGCCGGCGCCGCTTCGGGCGCGGCCGCAGCGGGACCACCGCCGACTCCGGCTGGGCGCGTAGGGTCACCTTCCGGAGTCCGGCTCCGCCGTGCCGGCGGCGCGGGTGGCACCGAGGTAACCGGTGCCGGTGACGGTGAGCCGCACGGGGACGGTCTTCCTTGCTTTACATCATGCGGGCCGCCCAGGCCTCCAGGCGGTAGGGCGCCCGGTGCCACACCGGGAAGACGATCGTGGTGTAGACGATGCTCGGCACCACCAGGAGCAGGTGCTCGACCTTGAGCTTGTCCGGCATCATCAGCAGCAGCACGATCGGGATGACCGGCGCCGCGAAGGTGAACAGCGCGGTGTGGATGTAGTAGAAGAACCCGGACATGTAGCACAAGCGGCTGGACAGCCGGATCTTGCGCTGCCAGAACTTCCTGCTGCCGAGCAGGCTCATCGAGCCCGAGCACCAGCGGTACTGCTGGTTGAAGAAGGCGCCCGCGGTGTCCGGGCAGACGCCGGTGGACACCGCGACCGGCACGTACCGCAGGTCCCAGCCGAGCCCCCGCAGGTCGAAGCCGGTGTGCACGTCCTCGGAGTGCTCGATCAGTGTCGTGCCGCCGTTGGTCTTCAGGGCCGCCCGCCGGTAGATCGCGCAGGACCCGACGCAGATGGCGCCGTCACTGCCCTGCCGTGAGACCTGCACGGAGCGGTAGAACAGCTCCTGCACCGCGCCCGCCCCGCGCTCGATCCAGTTCTGCGAGTCGAGCACACGGAAGTACTGCGGCGACTGGACGATTCCGGTTCGCGGATCGTCGTCCATGTACGGCAGCAGCTCCTCCAGCAGGTCGGCCCGCGGGGTGAAGTCGGCGTCCAGGATGAGGATGAACTCGCCGTCGGACCGGCCGAAGCCGAAGTGCAGGTTGCCGGCCTTCTTGAACCAGCCGCGATTCTCCCGGGTGCCGTAGCGGTACCGGAAGTCCCGCGCCATCGCGGCCAGTTGGGGGTTCGCGCCGTCGTCGAGCACGAACGGCACGCACACCCCGGGGTAGCGGTCGGCCATCGCCCGCACATGCCGCCAGGTGTTGTGCAGCACCTCGATGGGCTCCCCGCACACCGGCAGGAACACGTCGACGGTCGGATACACCTCGGGCCGCCAGTCGTGCACCAGCCGCCGGTGGTGAGCGATGTCGAAGTCCCGGGTGAAACCGTTCACCCGCAACGACACCAGGTAGTAGAAGACCGTGAACACCAGCAGCGGTGTGTAGATCCACAGCACCGGCGTGGACGACGCCAGCTTGAACTGGCTCACCACCAGACAGCAGAAGCTGACGAGTGAACTGATCGTCAGGATCCACAGATTCCGGCGCGCGTAGCAACTAACAGGTTTCACAACCCGAGGTCCCGGGAAGCGACCGCTTGTTCCGGGCCTCCTTGTTCCGGGCCGCCAGCAGTTCGTCGGCGGGGTAGCCGACCTCTTCCAGGGTCAGCCCGTGCGGCCGTACGACATGCACGGCGGAGTCCCGCACCCCGGCGGCCAGCACCTTCCCCGGCCATTCCGGGCCCCGGTGCCCGTCGCCCACGAACAGCAGCGCCCCGATCAGCGAACGCACCATGTTGTGGCAGAACGCGTCCGCGCGGACGGTGGCGGTGATGATCCCGTCGGCCCCCCGCACCAGGCTCAGCTCCTGGAGCGTCCGGATGGTCGTGGCGCCCTCCCGCCGCTTGCAGTACGCGGCGAAGTCGTGCTCCCCCAGCAGCGCCCGGGCCGCCTCGTTCATGGCGTCCACGTCGAGCGGCCAGTCGTGCCACAGCACGTGGTGGCGCAGCAGCGGATCGACCCCGCCCGGATGGTCGGTGACCCGGTACGCGTAGCGCCGCCAGATCGCCGAGAACCGGGCGTCGAACCCGGCCGGGGCCTCGGACAGCCGCCACACCCGGACGTCCTTCGGCAGCCGCCCGGCGAGCCGCTTGAGCAGCTTCTCCCCGTGCTCCGCCCACAGCCCGGCCGGCAGGTCGACATGCGCCACCTGCCCACGGGCGTGCACGCCCGCGTCGGTCCGCCCGGCCACGGTCAGGTCGTACGTCTCCTTCGACCGCGTCACCGTCCGCAGGGCGTCCTCGATCTCGCCCTGCACGGTCCGCCTCCCGCCGGCCTGCTTGGCCCAGCCGTGGAAGGCGCTGCCGTCGTAGGACAGGTCGAGGCGGATGCGTACGAGTCCGGGCTGTACTTCGTCACTCACGTAGGGATCCTCTCAGGGCGGGACCGGGGGCGGAGAACGCGAGAGCGGGCCCGCCCCGGAGGGCGGACCCGCTCACAGCTCAGGCAGAGCCTCAGGCGTCCTTGGACTCCTCGGCCGGAGCCTCGGTCTCCTCGACCTTGGTCTCCTCGGCCTTGGCCTCGTCGGACTCCTTGACCGCGCGCTTGGTGGCGGCCTCGGCCTCACCCACGGCGTTCTGCTGCACCGTCAGTGCCTCGACCAGCTCGATGACGGCCATGGGCGCGTTGTCGCCACGGCGGTTACCGATCTTGGTGATGCGGGTGTAGCCACCGGGACGGTTCTCGTACCGCGGGCCGATCTCGGTGAAGAGCGTGTGCACGATGCTCTTGTCCGTGATGACCTGGAGCACCTGACGGCGGTTGTGAAGGTCGCCCTTCTTCGCCTTGGTGACCAGACGCTCGGCGTACGGACGCAGCTTGCGCGCCTTCGCCTCGGTGGTGGTGATGCGGCCGTGCTCGAACAGCGCCTTCGCGAGGTTCGCGAGGAGCAGCTTCTCGTGCGAGGCGCTGCCGCCCAGACGGGCACCCTTGGTGGGCTTCGGCATGGTGTCTCTCCTAGGTGTCTGCCCCGGCCGTGTCAGGTACCGGGGTCAGTGTCCGAGCGGGCGATCACCCGTCGGAGATCCGGGCGCCTCTCTCAAGGCACCCGGAGGGTCCGCGCCCCGTCAGGGGCGCGGGGAACCGCGCGACCCGCCACAGCGGGCCGGCAGCCGCAGAACCGGCCTCCTCGCGGAGTGCTCAGTACTGCTCGGTCTCCACGAACCCGGCGTCCGCGTCGTCGTCGGCGCCGAAGGCGTCGGCGGCGGCGGTCGGGTCGAATCCGGGCGGGCTGTCCTTCAGGGCCAGGCTCATGCCGGCCAGCTTCGCCTTGACCTCGTCGATGGACTTCGCACCGAAGTTGCGAATGTCCAGCAGGTCGGCCTCGGAGCGCGCGACCAGCTCACCCACGGAGTGGATGCCCTCACGCTTGAGGCAGTTGTAGGAGCGGACCGTGAGCTCCAGCTCCTCGATCGGCAGCGCGAGGTCGGCGGCCAGGGCGGCGTCCGTCGGGGACGGACCCATGTCGATGCCCTCGGCGTCGATGTTCAGCTCGCGGGCGAGACCGAACAGCTCGACCAGCGTCTTGCCCGCGGAGGCCATGGCGTCACGCGGACG
This sequence comes from Streptomyces sp. NPDC028722, assembly GCF_040637655.1. Classification (NCBI taxonomy): domain Bacteria; kingdom Bacillati; phylum Actinomycetota; class Actinomycetes; order Kitasatosporales; family Streptomycetaceae; genus Streptomyces; species Streptomyces sp. NPDC028722. Next base: position 187,406 of record NZ_JBEZWU010000009.1, on the reverse strand, counting down.
CATCGCCTGCTTGGTCTCGACGTCGACGATCAGCTTGTCGAAGTCGGTGCGCTGCTCGACACGCGTGGCCTCGACCTTGTACGTGACCTTCAGCACCGGCGAGTAGATGGAGTCGACCGGGATACGGCCGATCTCCTGGCCCACCTGCTTGTTCTGCACGGCGGAGACGTAGCCGCGACCGCGCTCGACGGTCAGCTCCATCTCCAGCTTGCCCTTGCCGTTGAGCGTGGCGAGGACCAGGTCGGGGTTGTGCACCTCGACACCGGCCGGGGGCGCGATGTCGGCGGCGGTGACCAGACCCGGGCCCTGCTTGCGCAGGTACATCACGACCGGCTCGTCGTGCTCCGAGGAGACGACCAGCTGCTTGATGTTGAGGATCAGGTCGGTGACGTCCTCCTTGACGCCCGGCACGGTGGTGAACTCGTGCAGCACGCCGTCGATCCGGATGGAGGTGACGGCGGCACCCGGGATCGAGGACAGGAGGGTACGGCGCAGGGAGTTGCCGAGGGTGTAACCGAAGCCCGGCTCCAGCGGCTCGATCACGAACCGGGAGCGGAACTCGTCGACGACCTCTTCGGTCAACGAGGGGCGCTGAGCGATCAGCATGAGTGGATCAGATCCTTCATTCGTGGACGCCCGCTATTTGACGTCCGACAAAACCGTGGGTTCGCACCGCACGGGTATGGCAAGGGTACGGGCGATACGGCCCTTTCACGGAGCCGTACCGCCCGAAAACCTCAGACCGGCACGCGGCCGACGCGTCAGACGCGACGACGCTTCGGCGGGCGGCAGCCGTTGTGCGGGGTCGGGGTGACGTCCTGGATGGAGCCGACCTCGAGACCCGTGGCCTGAAGGGAACGGATCGCGGTCTCACGACCGGCACCCGGGCCCTTGACGAACACGTCGACGCGGCGCATGCCGTGCTCCTGCGCGCGGCGGGCAGCCGACTCGGCGGCCATCTGCGCGGCGAACGGCGTGGACTTCCGGGAGCCCTTGAAGCCGACGTGGCCGGCGGAGGCCCAGGAGATCACGTTGCCGGACGGGTCCGTGATGGAGACGATCGTGTTGTTGAACGTGCTCTTGATGTAGGCGTGGCCATGAGCGACGTTCTTCTTTTCCTTGCGGCGCACCTTCTTGACGGCGCCCTGACGTCCCTTGGGGGGCATCTACTTACTCCTAGGGAGGTGGTCGGTCCTACAGCGAAGACCGTGGACAGATGTCCGCTGCGGACTACTTCTTGCCCGGCTTCTTCTTGCCGGCGATGGCGCGACGCGGACCCTTGCGGGTACGAGCGTTGGTGCTGGTGCGCTGACCGCGGACGGGCAGACCGCGACGGTGACGGAGACCCTGGTAGGTACCGATCTCGACCTTGCGGCGGATGTCGGCCTGGATCTCGCGACGGAGGTCACCCTCGGTCTTGATGTTGTTGTCGACGTACTCGCGGATCGCGACCAGCTGCTCTTCGGACAGGTCACGGACGCGGGCGTTCGGGTCGACGCCGGTCGCAGCCAGCGTCTCCTTCGAAAGGGTCCGGCCGATGCCGAACACGTAGGTGAGCGCGATCTCCACGCGCTTGTCGCGCGGGATGTCGACACCGGAAACGCGTGCCATTCAATGGCTCCTGGTGAATCTTCGGAGGTCTTCCACAGGACCGGTTCCCGGCCGCCGTACCAGGTACGAACCGGGTCCCCGGCCTCCGACCGGGGGTGTCAAGCCGCTCGCGACGACTTGGGCCCTGCGTATGAACATATTCAGCTCGCGTCGCGCGAATCTCTGCGATAGCGGTGCAGAGGGTGGTGTTCCTGCGTCAGCCCTGGCGCTGCTTGTGGCGCGGGTTCTCGCAGATGACCATGACCCGGCCGTGACGGCGGATCACCCTGCACTTGTCGCAGATCTTCTTGACGCTCGGCTTGACCTTCATGGGGTGAGGTTCTCCGGGTCAGTGCCATCGCTCCGGGCGGGCCCGGGGCTCGGGCAAGATCTACTTGTACCGGTAGACGATCCGGCCGCGCGTGAGGTCGTACGGAGAAAGCTCCACCACGACCCGGTCGTCAGGGAGGATACGGATGTAGTGCATACGCATCTTGCCGCTGATGTGCGCCAGGACCTGGTGGCCGTTCTGGAGCTCGACCTTGAACATGGCGTTCGGAAGAGACTCGACGACAGTGCCCTCGATCTCGATGGCACCTTGCTTCTTGGCCACGCTTCGCCCTTCGAATCGACTACCTTGATCGACGCTCGGGCGTTTCCCTGGGATTCCCTTGCGGGAGCATGCGGACATGCGGGTGCACGAGAGCCGACGAGTCAGTCTACGTCGGCGCACCCGGAAAGGCGAATCGAGGAAGTCTGCCCCATGCGGGTGATCCTTATGCGAGAGGATCCGGAGCGGCCGTGATGCCGTGCTCCGCCAGCTTCGCCCGGCCGCCGTCCGGCGCCGTCAGGACCAGCGGTCCCTGCTCGGTGAGGGCGACCGAGTGCTCCCAGTGGGAGGACCAGGTGCCGTCCGTGGTGATGACGGTCCAGTCGTCCTCGAGGACCTCGGTGCGCGGGGTGCCGAGGGAGACCATCGGCTCGATCGCCAGGCAGAAACCGGGCACCAGCTTCGGGCCCTTGCCGCGCCGGCGGTCGACGTAGTTCAGCAGGTGCGGGTCCATGTGCATCTCGGTGCCGATGCCGTGGCCGCCGTAGTCCTCGATGATCCCGTACCGGCCGCCGCCGGGCTTGGGCTGGCGGCGGATGTACGTCTCGATCGCCCGGGAGACGTCGACCAGGCGGCCGCCCGGCTTCATGGCCGCGATGCCGGCCCACATCGACTCCTCCGTGACCCGCGACAGTTCGATCAGCTCCGGCGCGTGACCGGAACCGACGAACGCCGTGTAGGCCGCGTCGCCGTGCCAGCCGTCGACGATCGCGCCGCAGTCGACGGAGATGATGTCGCCGTCCTTCAGGACGACGTCCTCGGAGGGGATGCCGTGCACGACGACGTCGTTGACGGAGGTGCAGATGGTGGCCGGGAAGCCGCCGTAGCCGAGGAAGTTCGACCGGGCGCCGTGCTCGGCGAGGACCTTGCGGGCCACCTCGTCCAGGTCCTTGGTGCTGGCACCCGGCACGGCGGCCTCGCGCGTGGCCGCGTGGATGGCGGCGACGACCAGGCCCGCCGCCCGCATCGTGGCGATCTGCTCGGGGGTCTTGATCTGCACCATGGGGGGCCTGCGCTCTCCGTCACTCACGTCGACTGGGTTACCTGTACAACAGTACGGCCGCGGCGCCCAGGGGGTCTTCCCGGACGTCATCCGGGAGGAGGAGGGCACCGCGGCCGGAAAGGGCCGGGCTCTACTGCTCGGCCTTCTCGCGCTTGAGGGCCTCCAGCGCCCTCCGCGTGATCTCGTCCACGGGCCCCAGAGAGGAGATCGTACGGACCAGGCCCTGCGACTTGTAGTAGTCGATGATCGGCTCGGTCTGCGAGTGGTAGACCTCGAGCCGCTTGCGGACCGTGTCCTCGGAGTCGTCGTCGCGCTGGTACAGCTCACCGCCGCAGACGTCGCACACGCCCTCCTGCTTCGCCGGGCTGTACGTCTCGTGGAAGACGTGGGACGAGTCGTTGCGGCAGATGCGCCGGCCGGCGATCCGCTTGACGACCTCTTCCTCGGGGACCTCCAGGTCCAGGACCGCGTCCAGCGTGATGTCCTCGTCCCTCAGCAGCCGGTCCAGCGCTTGGGCCTGCGAGACATTGCGCGGGAAGCCGTCCAGCAGGAAACCGTTCGCGGCGTCCGGCTGCTCCATGCGGTCCTTGGCCATCGCGATCGTGACCTCGTCGGGTACGAGATTGCCGGCGTCCATGTAGGACTTCGCGAGCTTGCCCAGCTCGGTCTGCTGGCTGATGTTGGCCCGGAACAGGTCACCCGTGGAGATGTGCGGGACGGCCAGCTTCTCAGCGAGCCGGACGGCTTGCGTTCCCTTACCGGCACCCGGCGGCCCGACGAGGACGATACGCATCAGCGGAGGAACCCTTCGTAATTGCGCTGCTGGAGCTGGCTCTCGATCTGCTTCACCGTCTCGAGGCCGACACCCACGATGATGAGGATGCTGGTGCCGCCGAAGGGGAAGTTCTGGCTTGCCCCAAAGCCCACCAACGCCATTGTCGGTACGAGAGCGATCAGGCCCAGATACAGCGAACCCGGCCAGGTGATCCGGTTGAGCACGTAACTGAGGTACTCAGCGGTCGGTCGGCCAGCCCGGATGCCCGGGATGAAGCCACCATACTTCTTCATGTTGTCGGCGACTTCCTCGGGGTTGAAGGAGATCGCCACGTAGAAGAACGCGAAGAAAACGATCAGCAGGAAGTACGTGGTGATGTAGATCGGGTGGTCGCCCTTGGTCAGGTTCTGCTCGACCCAGGTCTTCCAGCCCGACTTGTCATTGCCCGCGAACTGGGCCACGAGCGCCGGGATGTAGAGCAGCGACGAGGCGAAGATGACGGGGATCACACCCGCCTGGTTCACCTTCAGCGGGATGTAGGTGGACGTACCGCCGTAGGACCGGCGGCCGATCATCCGCTTCGCGTACTGCACCGGGACGCGGCGCTGGGCCTGCTCGACGAAGACGACGAGCGCGACCATGACCAGGCCCACGGCGATGACCGTGCCGAACTCGATCCAGCCGCCGGCCAGCGTGCCCTGCTTCTTGATGGCCCACAGCGCGGACGGGAACGTCGCGGCGATCGAGATGAACATCAGGATCGACATGCCGTTGCCGATACCGCGGTCGGTGACCAGTTCACCGAGCCACATCACGACGGCCGTACCCGCGGTCATGCAGATGACCATGGTGATCGTCGTGAAGATGGCCTGGTCGGGAACGATGCTCGACGCGACCGAGCAGCCGTTGAAGAGCGCGCCGCTGCGGGCGGTGGCGACCAGGCCCGTGCCCTGGAGGATGGCGAGCGCCACCGTCAGATAGCGGGTGTACTGCGTGATCTTCGCCGTGCCGGCCTGGCCCTCCTTCTTCAGGGCCTCCAGGCGCGGGATGACCACGGTCAGCAGCTGAAGGATGATGCTGGCGGTGATGTACGGCATGATGCCGAGCGCGAAGACCGTGATCTGGAGCAGCGCGCCACCGCTGAACATGTTCACGAGGCCGAAGAGGCCCTGGTTGCCCGACGCCTCGTTCACACACTTCTGGACGGCCTGGTAGTTGACGCCGGGGATCGGGATGTGGGTACCGACCCGGTAGACCACGATGATGCCCAGCGTGAAGAGCAGCTTCTTGCGCAGGTCGGGCGTCCTGAACGCCCGGGCGAACGCGGTGAGCACGGTGCCTCCTGCGACCCCCGCGCAACTGCGTCAAGGGTGACGGTCTGAGGTTCGACGAATACGAAAAAGAACAGTGCAGGCCACCATACCGGCGACACTGCCTCCCTAGGAACGACCAACCGGGGATACCTCACTGTGAGGTATCCCCGGTCGGGTTCGTTCTACGTCATCGAGGCGTCGTCTGAGCGACTCAGACGAGCTCGGTGACCGTGCCGCCGGCGGCGGTGATCTTCTCCTTGGCGGACCCGGAGACGGCGTCGACCGTCACCTGGAGCGCCACGGAGATCTCGCCCTGGCCGAGGACCTTGACGAGGCTGTTCTTGCGAACGGCACCCTTCGCGATCAGCGACTCGACGGTGACCTCACCACCCTCGGGGTAGAGAGAGGCCAGCTTGTCGAGGTTCACGACCTGGTACTCGGTCTTGAACGGGTTCTTGAAGCCCTTGAGCTTCGGGAGACGCATGTGGAGGGGCATCTGGCCACCCTCGAAGCGCTCCGGAACCTGGTAACGGGCCTTCGTGCCCTTGGTACCACGACCGGCCGTCTTACCCTTCGACGCCTCACCACGACCCACACGGGTCTTGGCGGTCTTGGCGCCCGGGGCGGGACGGAGGTTGTGGATCTTCAGCGGGTTGTTCTCCGCCATGATCAGTCGACCTCCTCGACCGTCACGAGGTGGCGGACGGTGTGCACCATGCCGCGGAACTCGGGGCGGTCCTCCTTGACGACCTGCGTGTTGATGCCCTTGAGACCAAGGGAGCGCAGGGTGTCGCGGTGGTTCTGCTTGCTGCCGATGTAGGACTTGACCTGCGTGATCTTGAGCTGCGCCATGATTACGCACCCGCCCCGGCACGCGCACGCAGCAGGGCCGCGGGGGCCACGTCCTCGAGGGGCAGACCACGGCGAGCCGCGATCTCCTCGGGACGCTGGAGACCCTTCAGGGCCGCCACGGTGGCGTGCACGATGTTGATGGCGTTGTCGGAGCCCAGGGACTTCGACAGGATGTCGTGAACGCCGGCGCACTCGAGCACGGCGCGCACGGGACCACCGGCGATGACGCCGGTACCCGGGGACGCGGGCTTGAGCAGCACGACGCCGGCAGCCTTCTCACCCTGGATCGGGTGCGGGATGGTGCCCTGGATGCGGGGGACCTTGAAGAAGTGCTTCTTGGCCTCCTCAACACCCTTGGCGATGGCGGCCGGCACCTCCTTGGCCTTGCCGTATCCGACACCCACGGTGCCGTCACCGTCGCCCACCACGACCAGCGCGGTGAAGCTGAAGCGACGACCACCCTTCACAACCTTGGCGACGCGGTTGATCGCGACGACGCGCTCAACGTACGCGGTCTTCTCGGCGGCAGCTGCGCCGCCGTCACGGCCCTTCCGGTCCCGCCGCTCGCCGCCACCGGCACCGCCACCGCGGCGCTGGGGTCCAGCCATTGGAATTACCTCTCTCTGTTTCCGCTAGCTACGGAACCGGCTCAGAACTTCAGGCCGGCTTCGCGGGCGGCGTCCGCCAGAGCGGCGATGCGCCCGGCGTACTGGTTGCCACCACGGTCGAATACGACAGCCTCGACGCCGGCGGCCTTGGCACGCTCGGCGACCAGGGCGCCGACCTGCTTGGCCTGCGCGGACTTGTCGCCCTCGCCACCGCGGATCGTGGTGTCCAGGGTCGACGCCGACGCCAGGGTGTGACCCTTGATGTCGTCGATGACCTGGGCCACGATGTGGCGGTTGGAGCGCGTCACGACGAGGCGCGGACGCTCAGCCGTACCCGAGATGTGCTTGCGGATCCGGATGTGGCGACGCTTGATCGCGGCGCGCTTGTAAGCGTCGCCCTTGAGGATCTTCTGTCCGTATGCCATGGCTTACTTACCCGCCTTTCCGACCTTGCGGCGGATGACTTCGCCCTCGTACTTGACGCCCTTGGCCTTGTACGGGTCGGGCTTGCGCAGCTTGCGGATGTTGGCCGCAACCTCGCCGACCTTCTGCTTGTCGATGCCCTCGACCGAGAAACGCGTAGGCGCCTCGACCTTGAAGGTGATGCCCTCGGGGGCCTCGACCACGATCGGGTGGCTGTAGCCGAGCGCGAACTCGAGGTTCGCACCCTTGGCGGTCACACGGTAACCGACACCACTGATCTCGAGCTTCTTCACGTAACCCGTGGTCACGCCGGTGATCATGTTCGCCACCAGCGTGCGGGACAGGCCGTGCAGGGCCTTGTTCTGACGCTCGTCGTTCGGGCGGGTGACGTTCAGAACGCCGTCCTCACCCTTGACGATCTCGATCGGTGCCACGACGGTGTGGGTCAGCTCGCCCTTGGGGCCCTTGACCTTGACCGTACGGCCGTCGATGGTGACGTCCACGCCGGCGGGAACCGCGATGGGGAGCTTGCCGATGCGCGACATAGCTGTTTCCTCCGTTCCCTTCCGCTACCAGACGTAGGCGAGGACTTCCCCACCCACGCCCTTCTTGCCGGCCTGCTTGTCGGTGAGGAGACCGTGCGACGTGGAGATGATCGCCACGCCGAGGCCGCCCAGCACCTTCGGCAGGTTGGTGGACTTCGCGTACACCCGGAGACCGGGCTTGGAGATGCGCTTGATCCCCGCGATGGAGCGCTCACGGTTGGGGCCGAACTTCAGCTCCAGGACGAGGTTCTTGCCGACCTCGGCGTCCTCGACCTTCCAGCCCGTGATGAAGCCCTCCTGCTGGAGGATCTCCGCGATGTGAGACTTGATCTTCGATGCCGGCATCGTCACGGAGTCGTGGTATGCCGAGTTCGCGTTCCGCAGACGCGTAAGCATGTCTGCGATCGGATCAGTCATGGTCATGAATTGGCCTTCGGCCTCTCTCGCCGGGGTTTCCTGGTGCGCCATCCCTCTCCCCGATCCGAGACGGGACGGGTGCGGCGCGGTGGACCTACGGCGTAGTAAGTCGTACGGGCGGCAGACGCCCAACCCCGCTAGCCTACGGCATGCGGAGACGGGCCTCTGCCGACCCAGATGCTTACCGAGAGTCTCCGGAATCCCTGAAAGGGGATTACCAGGAGCTCTTGGTCACGCCCGGCAGCTCGCCACGGTGAGCCATCTCACGAAGGCACACGCGGCACAGGCCGAACTTGCGGTACACGGAGTGCGGGCGGCCGCAGCGCTGGCAGCGGGTGTAGCCACGCACACCGAACTTGGGCTTGCGAGCAGCCTTGGCAATCAGAGCCTTCTTCGCCATCTCGCTCACGCCTCCTTGAACGGGAAGCCGAGGTGACGAAGGAGCGCGCGGCCCTCAGCGTCGTTGGTCGCCGTGGTGACCACGGTGATGTCCATGCCCCGGGTACGGTCGATCTTGTCCTGGTCGATCTCGTGGAACATGACCTGCTCCGTGAGACCGAACGTGTAGTTGCCGCGGCCGTCGAACTGCTTGGGGGACAGACCACGGAAGTCGCGGATGCGCGGCAGCGCGAGCGACAGGGTGCGGTCCAGGAACTCCCACATGCGGTCGCCACGGAGCGTGACGTGGGCACCGATCGGCTGACCCTCGCGCAGCTTGAACTGCGCGATGGACTTGCGGGCCTTGGTGACGGCCGGCTTCTGACCGGTGATCGTGGTGAGGTCGCGGATGGCGCCCTCGATCAGCTTGGAGTCGCGGGCGGCGTCGCCCACACCCATGTTGACCACGATCTTGACGAGACCGGGGATCTGCATGACGTTCTCGTACTTGAACTCGTCACGCAGCTTGCCCGCGATCTCCTCGCGGTACTTCTGCTTCAGACGCGGAGTCGTGGTGGTAGCCATCAGATGTCCTCACCCGTCCGCTTGGCAACGCGGATCTTGTTGCCCTCGTCGTCGAAGCGGTAACCGACGCGCGTGACGACCTTGTTGCCGTCCTTCTCCACGACCAGCTGAACGTTGGACACGTGGATCGGGGCCTCGGTGGTCACGATGCCGCCGGCCTGGGAACCGCTGGCGGTCGGGCTGGCCTTGGTGTGCTTCTTGACCCGGTTGACACCCTCGACCAGGACGCGGTCCTCGCGCGGGTAAGCGGCAATGACCTTGCCCTGCTTGCCCTTGTCCTTGCCGGTGATGACCTGGACCAGGTCGCCCTTCTTGATCTTCATGCTTACAGCACCTCCGGAGCCAGCGAGATGATCTTCATGAACTTCTTCTCGCGCAGCTCGCGCCCGACCGGGCCGAAGATGCGGGTGCCGCGAGGGTCACCGTCGTTCTTCAGAATGACGGCGGCGTTCTCGTCGAAGCGGATGTACGAGCCGTCCGGACGGCGGCGCTCCTTGACGGTGCGAACGATGACCGCCTTGACGACGTCACCCTTCTTCACGTTGCCGCCGGGGATCGCGTCCTTGACGGTGGCGACGATGACGTCACCGATGCCCGCGTAGCGGCGACCGGAGCCACCGAGCACACGGATGCAAAGGATTTCCTTCGCACCAGTGTTGTCGGCGACGCGCAGTCGCGACTCCTGCTGGATCACGTCTATCTCCTGATCGTCTGCCGGTTCCCGGCAGGGGCCTCAGATCGAGGACCCCTGCCGAGCCTGGCGGAACTGACCTGCGGGTTTGCCCGCAGGAATTACTTGGCCTTCTCGAGGATCTCGACGACGCGCCAGCGCTTCGTCGCGGACAGCGGCCGGGTCTCCATGAGGAGGACGCGGTCGCCGACACCCGCGGCGTTCTGCTCGTCGTGGGCCTTGAGCTTGTTCGTACGGCGGATGACCTTGCCGTACAGCGCGTGCTTGACACGGTCCTCGACGGCGACGACGACGGTCTTGTCCATCTTGTCGCTGACGACCAGACCCTCACGGGTCTTGCGGAAACCGCGCGCTTCGGTGTTCTGCTCAGTCACGTTGCTCTCGCTCATCAGGCGCTCTCCACCGTCTCGATGCCCAGCTCGCGCTCACGCATCAGGGTGTAGATCCGCGCGATGTCCTTACGGACGGCCTTCAGCCGACCGTGGTTCTCGAGCTGACCCGTCGCCGCCTGGAAGCGGAGGTTGAACAGCTCTTCCTTGGCTTCGCGGAGCTTGTTCAGCAGCTCCTCGTCACCCAGTTCGCGCAGCTCGGACGCCTTGGTACCGGCCGACATCACGCTTCACCTGCCTCGCGCTTGACGATCCGGCACTTCATCGGCAGCTTGTGGGCTGCGCGAGTCAGGGCCTCACGGGCGATCTTCTCGTTGGGGTAGGACAGCTCGAACATGACCCGGCCCGGGTGCACGTTCGCGATCCACCACTCCGGCGAACCCTTACCGGAACCCATGCGGGTCTCGGCAGGCTTCTTCGTGAGCGGGCGGTCCGGGTAGATGTTGATCCAGACCTTGCCGCCACGCTTGATGTGGCGGGTCATCGCGATACGAGCCGCTTCGATCTGGCGGTTCGTCACGTACGCCGGCGTGAGGGCCTGAATGCCGTACTCGCCGAACGCGACCGTCGTACCACCCTTGGCCTGACCACGGCGCTTCGGGTGGTGCTGCTTGCGGTGCTTGACCCTACGGGGGATCAGCATGTCGGTCAGGCCTCCGTTCCGGTGCTCTCAGCCGGAGCGGACGCGGGGGCCTCGGCCTTGGGGGCCTCGGCACCGGCAGCCTGCTGCGGCTTGCGACCGCGCCCGCCACGCTCGCCACCGCGGCCACCACGGGCCGGGCGGTCAGCGCCACCACGGGCCGGGCGGTTGCCGGCGCGGGCAGCAGCGTTCTCGGCGCGGACCTCGGCGATGTTCTTGACATCGCCCTTGTAGATCCAGACCTTCACACCGATGCGGCCGAAGGTCGTCTTGGCCTCGAAGAAGCCGTAGTCCACGTTCGCGCGGAGCGTGTGCAGGGGCACGCGGCCCTCGCGGTAGAACTCCGAGCGGGACATCTCGGCGCCACCGAGGCGGCCACCGCACTGGATCTTGATGCCCTTGGCGCCGGCCTTCATGGCGGACTGCATGCTCTTACGCATGGCCCGACGGAAGGAGACGCGGGAGGAGAGCTGCTCGGCGACGGCCTGGGCGACCAGCTGGGCATCGGTCTCGGGGTTCTTGACCTCGAGGATGTTCAGCTGGACCTGCTTGCCCGTGAGCTTCTCGAGGTCACCGCGGATGCGGTCGGCCTCGGCGCCACGGCGGCCGATGACGATGCCCGGACGAGCGGTGTGGATGTCCACACGCACGCGGTCACGGGTGCGCTCGATCTCCACCTTGGAGATGCCGGCGCGCTCCATGCCGGACGTCATCATCCGACGGATGGCGACGTCTTCCTTGACGTAGTCCTTGTACAGCTTGTCGGCGTACCAACGCGACTTGAAGTCGGTCGTGACACCGAGCCGGAACCCGTGCGGGTTTACCTTCTGGCCCATTACCGGGTTCCTTCCTTGCTGCTGACGACCACGGTGATGTGGCTGGTCCGCTTGCGGATCCGGTAGGCACGGCCCTGGGCACGCGGACGGAACCGCTTCAGGGTCGGGCCCTCGTCGACGTAGGCCTCGGAAATGACGAGGCTGTCGACGTCGGTGTGGTCGTAGTTGTGCGCGGCGTTGGCGATGGCGCTGTCGAGCACCTTGCCGACCGGCACGGAGGCGGCCTGCGGAGCGAATCGCAGGACGGCCTGGGCCTCCGTGGCGTCCATGCCACGGATGAGGTCCACCACGCGGCGGGCCTTCATGGGCGTGACGCGGATGTACCGCGCCTGGGCCCTGGCTTCCATGGTTGTCCCTTCAGTTACTTACGTGTCTGAATGCGATCCGCTACTAGCGGCGCTTCGACTTCCGGTCATCCTTGACGTGGCCCCGGAAGGTGCGCGTCGGCGAGAACTCGCCGAGCTTGTGGCCGACCATCGACTCGGTGACGAACACCGGGATGTGGGTCTTGCCGTTGTGCACCGCGATCGTGTGACCGAGCATCGCCGGGACGATCATCGAGCGACGGGACCAGGTCTTGATGACGTTCTTGGTGCCGGCTTCGTTCTGCGTGTCCACCTTCTTGATCAGGTGGTCGTCGACGAAGGGCCCCTTCTTCAAGCTACGAGGCATCTCAACCCGTCCTTAGCGCTTCTTGTTCGTCTTGCGGCGGCGGACGATGTACTTGTTCGACGCCTTCTTGGGCGAACGAGTACGGCCTTCCTTCTTGCCCCACGGGGACACGGGGTGGCGGCCACCGGAGGTCCGGCCCTCACCACCACCGTGCGGGTGGTCGACCGGGTTCATGACCACACCACGGACGGTCGGGCGAACGCCCAGCCACCGCTTGCGGCCCGCCTTGCCCCAGTTGATGTTGCTCTGCTCGGCGTTGCCGACCTCACCGACGGTGGCGCGGCAGCGCGCGTCCACCATGCGGATCTCGCCGGACGGCATACGGAGGGTCGCCATGGCACCCTCACGCGCCAGCAGCTGCACCGAGGCACCGGCGGAGCGGGCGAACTTGGCACCGCCACCGGGACGGAGCTCGATCGCGTGGATCGTGGTACCGACCGGGATGTTGCGGAGGGCCAGGTTGTTGCCCGGCTTGATGTCGGCCCCGGGACCGTTCTCCACGGTGTCGCCCTGCTGGAGGTTACGCGGGGCGAGGATGTAGCGCTTCTCGCCGTCCGCGTAGTGCAGCAGCGCAATGCGCGCGGTGCGGTTGGGGTCGTACTCGATGTGCGCGACCTTCGCCGGCACGCCGTCCTTGTCGTGACGACGGAAGTCGATCACTCGGTAGGCGCGCTTGTGTCCGCCACCCTGGTGGCGAACGGTCACACGACCGGCGTTGTTACGGCCGCCCTTGCTGTGCAGGGGACGGACCAGCGACTTCTCCGGCGTGGACCGCGTGACCTCGACGAAGTCGGCGACGCTGGCGCCACGACGGCCCGGCGTAGTCGGCTTGTACTTGCGGATTCCCATTTCTCAGTCCTCGTCCGATATCGGACGATCCGGACCGCCCTCAGGCGGTCGGACCGCCGAAGATGTCGATACGGTCGCCCTCGGCGAGGGTCACGATCGCGCGCTTGCTGCCGGCACGCTGACCGAAGCCGGTCTTCGTGCGCTTGCGCTTGCCCTGGCGGTTGATCGTGTTGACCCCGGTGACCTTGACGTCGAAGACCGCCTGGACGGCCTGCTTGATCTGGGTCTTGTTGGCGCCCGGGGCGACGATGAACGTGTACTTGTTCTCGTCGAGGAGCGCGTAGCTCTTCTCGGAGACGACCGGCTTGAGCAGCACGTCACGGGGGTCCGTGAAGGACTTGCTCAGCGGGGTCTCGACGGTGTTCTTGCCCTCGGCGGCGTGACGACGCGCCTTGGCGACGCGCGCGGCCTTGGCGGCCTTGGCGGCCTTCGAGGCGATAGCGGGGTGACGGATGGCCATCAGACCTCGCTCCCTTCGGTGTCAGTGGCCTTCGGGCCGGACACGAAGGACTCGAAAGCGGCCTGGGTGAAGACCACGTCGTCCGAGACGAGAACGTCGTACGTGTTCAGCTGGCCCGGCTCCAGGATGTGGACCTGGGGCAGGTTGCGGGCGGACAGCCACGCGGCCTCGTCGGCGCGCTCGACGACCAGGAGCAGGTTCTTGCGCTCCGAGATCTTGCCGAACAGCGTCCGGGCGGCCTTCGTCGACGGGTTCTCACCCTCGATGACGCCGGAGACGACGTGGATGCGGTTGTGGCGGGCCCGGTCGGTGAGGGCGTGGCGCAGGGCCGCGGCCTTCATCTTCTTCGGGGTCCGCTGCGAGTAGTCACGCGGCTGCGGGCCGTGGACGACGCCACCGCCGGCGAACTGCGGCGCGCGGGTCGAACCCTGACGGGCGCGGCCGGTGCCCTTCTGGCGGTACGGCTTCTTGCCACCGCCGCGGACCTCGCCACGCGTCTTGGTCTTGTGAGTGCCCTGGCGGGCAGCGGCCAGCTGCGCGACGACGACCTGGTGGATCAGCGGAATGCTGATCTTTTCCACGTCGAAGATCTCCGCGGGGAGCTCGACGGAACCGGCCTTGTCGCCCGCCGGCGAAAGGATGTCAACAGTGCTCATCGGTTACCTCAGGCCCCCTTGGCCGCGGTGCGGACCAGGACGAGGCCGCCGTTCGGACCGGGAACCGCGCCCTTGATGAGCAGCAGACCCTTCTCCGCGTCAACGGCGTGGACGGTCAGGTTCTGGGTGGTGACCCGCTCGTTGCCCATGCGACCCGCCATGCGGAGGCCCTTGAACACGCGGCCCGGGGTGGCACAGCCACCGATGGAGCCGGGCGAGCGGTGCTTGCGCTGGGTGCCGTGTCCGGCGCCGAGGCCCTTGAAGTTGTGACGCTTCATGACACCGGCGAAGCCCTTGCCCTTGCTCTTGCCGGTCACGTCGACCTTGATGCCGGCCTCGAACACCTCAGCGGTGATCTCCTGGCCGAGGGTGTACTCGCTGGCGTCAGCGGTACGGATCTCGACGAGGTGGCGGCGGGGAGTGACGTCGGCCTTGGCGAAGTGGCCCTTGAGGGGCTTGTTCACCTTGCGCGGGTCGATCTCGCCGAAAGCGATCTGGACGGACTCGTAGCCGTCGACATCGTTCGTACGGACCTGGGTGACGACGTTGGGGCCGGCCTTGACGACGGTGACCGGAACAACACGGTTGTTCTCGTCCCACACCTGCGTCATGCCGAGCTTCTCGCCCAGGATGCCCTTGATCTGCTTAGTCATCTCTCAGATCACCCGGCCTCAGAGCTTGATCTCGATGTCGACACCGGCCGGGAGGTCGAGTCGCATCAGAGAGTCAACGGTCTTGGGAGTCGGGTCGAGGATGTCGATCAGGCGCTTGTGCGTGCGCATCTCGAAGTGCTCGCGCGAGTCCTTGTACTTGTGCGGCGACTTGATGACGCAGTACACGTTCTTCTCAGTGGGCAGCGGCACCGGGCCCGCGACCGACGCGCCCGTGCGCGTCACCGTCTCGACGATCTTCTTCGCCGAAGAGTCGATGACTTCGTGGTCGTAGGCCTTGAGCCGAATGCGGATCTTCTGTCCCGCCATGGCTACTCAGTAGTCCTGTCTCTTCTCACGCTCTGGAACCCGGTGGTTCCGTATCCTTTCTTCCGACCCACGCGGTCGGGCGTGTCGCGCTCCCGCTGACACGGATGTCCCTTGTTCGAACATCCCTGCGGGGAATGCACACGGCCCTTCCGGAACCGTAGGCCGGGGGCGAAAGGCCCACCGGGTGCCTGGCCGGTGCCGCACCACACTTCCCGAAAGATTCCCGTACGTCCGCCCCAGCGCTGCCGTGATGGCAGTTAGGGCGACGAGTACTGTGGGACTCGCTTCCGGTCCTCCCGGCGGGAGGCGTACAGCATCAACACTCGACCGAGCAACTCGGACAGTCTGCCATACAGGACAGGTGCTCCGCCAATCGAGCGGAAGAGATTACCCCGAGAGTGACGTACGTCAAACCCGGGGCGGTCGGACACCGAGCCGGAATACCGTCACGCCGACGCTGTGGCCCGTTCCGCCGGGGCGAGAGCGTCCTCCGTCAACGGCTGCGCCGGCCGGGCGTGGTGAGCGCAGGTCACCTCTGATCCGGGGTGAGCGGAGGTGAATCAGTACTGAGTACTGAGGCCCGTGCCCTCGCGTGGGCCGTCTTGAGTTCGGTCGGCCCCGCGTGCGTGACCGGTCCACAGTTCTGCGGCCACACCGGAAGCCCTTCGTCCGCGGCCCCTTGGACGCCTTCAAGTCAGGGCCCGACCCGCCGCACGGACCACGCGGGTCTCCGCCTCCTCCACCGGCCGGGTCGGCCAGCTGGTCGATCTGCATCCGCCGTGCCGCTCCGGCCTTGAGCTGCTCCCA
Source organism: Streptomyces sp. NPDC028722 (assembly GCF_040637655.1). NCBI lineage: Bacteria > Bacillati > Actinomycetota > Actinomycetes > Kitasatosporales > Streptomycetaceae > Streptomyces > Streptomyces sp. NPDC028722. The sequence continues at coordinate 171,327 of NZ_JBEZWU010000009.1, read as the reverse complement.
CTCGTCCCACGTCATCGGCGCTTCCTCCGCGTGTCGTGACGGTGGTGCGGTTGTGCCAGGACGAAGTGGTGTCCGCGCACTGCTGGAGCCCATGGGCGCGGCACGAGGGGCACCTGAGTCCACGTACTCGCGTGCCCGGGACCGCCCGGACCGCCGCCACTCCACGGCCGCGTGGCGGCGCCCGAACGCAGAAGAGGCCCGTACGACCGGAGTCGTACGGGCCTCCCCTAGGTCAGCTGGTGACCTGGAGCAAGCGGAGCTTACTTCAGGATCTTGGTGACCTGGCCGGCGCCCACCGTGCGGCCACCCTCACGGATGGCGAACTTCAGGCCCTCTTCCATGGCGACGGGCTGGATGAGCGCCACCGTCATCTCGGTGTTGTCACCCGGCATGACCATCTCGGTGCCCTCGGGGAGGGTCACCACGCCGGTCACGTCCGTCGTGCGGAAGTAGAACTGCGGGCGGTAGTTGTTGAAGAACGGCGTGTGACGGCCACCCTCGTCCTTGGACAGGATGTAGGCCTGCGCCTCGAACTCGGTGTGCGGGGTGACCGAGCCCGGCTTGATGATGACCTGGCCGCGCTCGACGTCCTCGCGCTTGATGCCACGGAGGAGCAGACCGACGTTCTCACCGGCCTGGCCCTCGTCGAGCAGCTTGCGGAACATCTCGATACCGGTGACCGTGGTGGTGGTCTTCTCGGTCTTGATGCCGATGATGTCGACGGTCTCGTTGACCTTCAGGACACCACGCTCGATACGGCCGGTGACGACCGTACCGCGACCGGTGATCGTGAAGACGTCCTCGATCGGCATGAGGAACGGCTTGTCGACCTCGCGCTCGGGCTGCGGGATCGACTCGTCGACCGCGTTCATCAGGTTGAGGACCGAGTCCACCCACTCCTTCTCGCCCTCAAGGGCCTTCAGAGCGGACACCTTGACGACCGGGAGGTCGTCGCCGGGGAACTCGTACTCGGAGAGGAGCTCACGGACCTCGAGCTCGACGAGCTCCAGGATCTCCTCGTCGTCCACCATGTCGGCCTTGTTCAGGGCGACGACGATGTACGGGACGCCGACCTGGCGGGCCAGGAGCACGTGCTCCTTGGTCTGCGGCATCGGGCCGTCGGTCGCGGCGACCACCAGGATCGCGCCGTCCATCTGCGCGGCACCGGTGATCATGTTCTTGATGTAGTCCGCGTGACCAGGGCAGTCGACGTGGGCGTAGTGACGCGCCTCGGTCTGGTACTCGACGTGCGCGATGGAGATGGTGATACCGCGCTGACGCTCCTCGGGCGCCTTGTCGATGTTGTCGAACGGGGTGGCCTCGTTCAGGTCCGGGTACGCGTCGTGCAGCACCTTGGTAATGGCGGCCGTGAGGGTCGTCTTACCGTGGTCGATGTGACCGATGGTGCCGATGTTGACGTGCGGCTTAGTCCGCTCGAACTTCGCCTTCGCCACTGGGGTCCTCCTGTGGAGTGGTTCTGTACGCCTTACTTCATCGGCGCCAGGTGATCTTTGCTGTAAAGGCCCGGAACCCGGGGCGAACATCCGCGTTTGCGGTTGTTTGCCCCGTGAGGCTCCGGAGTCAAGCCTACGGCGTGTTAACGCGGTGCGTTACTCGCCCTTGGCCTTCGCGATGATCTCCTCGGCGACGTTCCGCGGAACCTCGGCGTAGGAGTCGAACTGCATCGAGTAGCTTGCGCGACCCGACGTCTTGCTGCGGAGGTCGCCGACGTAGCCGAACATCTCCGACAGGGGCACGAGGCCCTTCACGACGCGGGCACCAGCCCGCTCCTCCATGGCCTGAATCTGACCACGGCGGGAGTTGATGTCACCGATGACCTCGCCCATGTAGTCCTCGGGCGTGGTGACCTCGACGGCCATCATCGGCTCGAGCAGCACGGGGCTGGCCTTGCGCGCGGCCTCCTTGAAGGCCTGCGAACCGGCGATCTTGAAGGCGAGCTCGGAGGAGTCGACCTCGTGGTAGGCACCGTCGTGGAGGATGACGCGCACGCCGGTCATCTCGTAGCCGGCGAGGATGCCGAACTGCATGGCCTCCTGCGCACCGGCGTCCACCGAAGGGATGTACTCCTTCGGGATACGGCCACCGGTCACCTTGTTCACGAACTCGTACGAGGTGTCGCCACCCTCGAGCGGCTCGATGCCGATCTGCACCTTCGCGAACTGACCGGTACCACCGGTCTGCTTCTTGTGGGTGTAGTCGACGCGCTCGACGGCCTTGCGGATCGTCTCGCGGTAGGCCACCTGCGGCTTGCCGACGTTGGCCTCGACCTTGAACTCACGGCGCATACGGTCGACCAGCACCTCGAGGTGCAGCTCGCCCATACCACCGATGATGGTCTGGCCGGTCTCCTCGTCCGAGTGGACCTGGAAGGACGGGTCCTCCTCGGCCAGGCGCTGGATCGCGATGCCCAGCTTCTCCTGGTCGCCCTTCGACTTGGGCTCGATGGCGACCTGGATGACCGGCGCCGGGAAGTCCATGGACTCCAGGATCACCGGCTGCTTGTCGTCGCACAGCGTCTCGCCGGTCGTGGTCTGCTTCAGACCCATGACCGCGACGATGTCGCCGGCGCCCACCGCGTCGATCTCCTCACGCTTGTTGGCGTGCATGCGGTAGATCTTGCCGATGCGCTCCTTCTTGCCCTTGACGGAGTTCAGCACCGAGGTGCCGGACTCCAGGCGGCCGGAGTACACGCGGACGAAGGTGAGCTTGCCGAGGTGCGGGTCGCTCATGATCTTGAACGCCAGCGCCGACAGCGGCTCGTCGTCGGACGGCCTGCGCTTGACGATCTTCTCCGGGTCCTTGACGTCGTGGCCCTCGATGGCCTCGATGTCGACCGGGGACGGCAGGTAGCGCACGACCGCGTCGAGCAGGGGCTGGACGCCCTTGTTCTTGAACGCGGTGCCGCAGAACACCGGGGTCACCGTGGTGCCGGTGCCCTTGCCGGAGGCGATGGTGATACGACGGACCGCGGCGTACAGCTGCTCCACGGAAGGCTCCTCGCCCTCCAGGTACAGCTCCATGATCTCTTCGTCGTTCTCCGCGACGGCCTCGAGCAGCTTGCCGCGCCATTCCTCGGCAGCCTCGGTGTGCGTGGCCGGGATGTCGACGGTGTCGTACATCTCGCCCTTGGTGGCCTCGGCGGACCAGACGAGGGCCTTCATCGTCACGAGGTCGACGACGCCCTTGAAGTCGGCCTCGGCACCGATCGGGAGCTGCATGACGATCGGCTGAGCGCCGAGGCGGTCAGAGATCATGTCGACGCAGCGGTGGAACTCGGCACCGGTCCGGTCGAGCTTGTTGACGAAGCAGATGCGCGGGACGCCGTAGCGGTCGGCCTGACGCCACACGGTCTCGGACTGCGGCTCCACGCCGGCGACACCGTCGAACACCGTCACGGCACCGTCGAGCACGCGCAGCGAGCGCTCCACCTCGACGGTGAAGTCGACGTGGCCCGGGGTGTCGATGATGTTGATGGTGTGGTCGACGTCCTCCAGCGGCCAGTGACAGGTGGTGGCAGCAGAGGTGATCGTGATGCCACGCTCCTGCTCCTGCTCCATCCAGTCCATGGTCGCGGCGCCGTCGTGGACCTCACCGATCTTGTACGACACACCGGTGTAGAACAGGATCCGCTCGGTGGTGGTCGTCTTGCCCGCGTCGATGTGGGCCATGATCCCGATGTTGCGGACCTTGGCCAGGTCAAGTGAAGTGGTAGCCATAAGGCTTCAGTCTTCTCTCGGTCTCGATGTGGGTAGCGACTACCAGCGGTAGTGCGCGAAGGCCTTGTTGGACTCGGCCATCTTGTGGGTGTCCTCACGCTTCTTCACAGCGGCGCCGAGGCCGTTGGACGCGTCGAGGAGCTCGTTGAGCAGGCGCTCGGTCATGGTCTTCTCGCGACGGGCGCGGGAGTAACCGACGAGCCAGCGCAGCGCCAGGGTGTTGGCACGGCCGGGCTTGACCTCGACCGGCACCTGGTAGGTCGCGCCACCGACACGGCGGGACTTGACCTCGATGGTCGGCTTGATGTTCTCGAGCGCGCGCTTGAGCGTGATGACCGGGTCGTTGCTGGTCTTCTCGCGCAGGCCCTCCATGGCGCCGTACACGATGCGCTCGGCGGTGGAGCGCTTGCCGTTCAGCAGCACCTTGTTGATCAGCGACGTGACAAGAGGAGAACCGTAGACCGGGTCGATGATGACCGGGCGCTTCGGGGCGGGGCCCTTACGAGGCATTCTTACTTCTCCTTCTTGGCGCCGTAGCGGCTGCGGGCCTGCTTGCGGTTCTTGACACCCTGGGTGTCGAGCGAACCGCGGATGATCTTGTAGCGAACACCGGGCAGGTCCTTCACACGGCCGCCGCGCACGAGCACGATGGAGTGCTCCTGCAGGTTGTGTCCCTCACCCGGAATGTAAGCGGTGACCTCGATCCCGCTGGTCAGACGCACACGCGCGACCTTACGCAGGGCCGAGTTCGGCTTCTTCGGGGTGGTCGTGAACACACGCGTGCAGACGCCACGGCGCTGAGGGGAACCCTCGAGTGCGGGCGTCTTGTTCTTCTCGACCTTGTCCTGCCGGCCCTTCCGGACCAGCTGCTGGATCGTAGGCACTACTTCTCCGGTTTCTGTGTGCCGAATGGTGAAGCTAACCTGGAACGTCGCCGACCCACGCGGTCGGGTGTGTCGAATCCGCCGGATCCCCGCCGCGAGGCGGAAAGGGCGCAGATCACGGTGGCCGCTCACGGCTCGCCATGCGGTTCACAGGCACGCACAGGAGCCAGGGCACACCCCAGGCACAAGGTATGAGCGTACCTACCTCATTGGCTGCGGTCAAAACAAATGGAGTCGGCGCCGGCACGCCGGACCTTGACAGTACGCCCTCCGGGTGCCTCCACGCGCTCGCGGAGCGGCCGGGAGCCCGTCCGGACCACCGGCCGGGCCGGCCCCTCCTCGCACGTCAGGCCGCCGCTGAGCGACCCGCGGGGCGGCCGGGGCCCCGTTCCGCCCGGCGTCGGCCGGCCCGGCCCCAGAGCCCCGCCGCACACGCCGGAGGGCGGCCACCCCGTCAACGGGATGACCGCCCTCCGGCTCACGCTCGCTTACTGGTTGTACGGACCGTAGTCGTAGTCCTCCAGCGGAACGGCCTGGCCGGAGCCCGTGCCGAACGGCGAGTAGTCGATGTCGTCGTAGCCGACGGCCGAGTACATCGCGGCCTTGGCCTCCTCGGTCGGCTCTACCCGGATGTTGCGGTAGCGGGACAGACCCGTACCGGCCGGGATGAGCTTACCGATGATGACGTTCTCCTTGAGGCCGATGAGGCTGTCGGACTTGGCGTTGATCGCCGCATCCGTCAGGACTCGGGTCGTCTCCTGGAAGGAGGCGGCCGACAGCCAGGACTCCGTCGCCAGCGAGGCCTTGGTGATACCCATCAGCTGCGGACGGCCGGAGGCCGGGTGACCGCCCTCCTGGACCACACGACGGTTCTCCTGCTCGAAGCGGGAGCGCTCGACCAGCTCGCCGGGCAGCAGCTCGGCGTCGCCGGACTCGATGATCGTCACACGGCGCAGCATCTGCCGGATGATGATCTCGATGTGCTTGTCGTGGATCGACACGCCCTGCGAGTTGTACACCTTCTGGACCTCGCCGACCAGGTGGACCTGGACGGCACGCTGACCCAGGATGCGCAGCACGTCGTGCGGGTTGGTGGCACCCACGGTGAGCTGCTGGCCAACCTCGACGTGGTCGCCCTCGCGGACCAGGACCTTGGCGCGCTTGGAGATCGGGTACGCCGTCTCGTCGCTGCCGTCGTCCGGGGTGACGATGAGCTTCTTCGTCTTCTCGGTCTCCTCGATCCGGACGCGGCCGGAGGCCTCGGAGATCGGGGCGACACCCTTCGGCGTACGGGCCTCGAACAGCTCGACGACACGCGGCAGACCCTGCGTGATGTCGTCACCGGCCACACCACCGGTGTGGAAGGTACGCATCGTCAGCTGGGTGCCGGGCTCACCGATGGACTGGGCGGCGATGATGCCGACCGCCTCACCGATGTCGACCAGCTTGCCGGTGGCCAGCGAACGGCCGTAGCACATCGCGCAGGTACCGACGGCGGACTCACAGGTCAGGACCGAACGGGTCTTGACCTCCTCGATGCCGTGCTTGACCAGCTCGTCGATGAGCACGTCGCCCAGGTCGGTGCCGGCCGGGGCCAGCACCTTGCCGTCGACGACGATGTCCTCGGCGAGGCAGCGCGCGTACACGGACGTCTCGACGTCCTCCGCCTTGCGCAGCACACCGTCCGCGCCCCGCTCCGCGATGTGGAGCTTGAGGCCGCGCTCGGTGCCGCAGTCCTCCTCGCGGATGATGACGTCCTGGGAGACGTCGACCAGACGACGGGTGAGGTAACCCGAGTCGGCGGTACGCAGGGCGGTGTCCGCCAGACCCTTACGGGCACCGTGGGTGGAGATGAAGTACTCCAGCACGGACAGGCCCTCACGGAAGGAGGCCTTGATCGGACGCGGGATGGTCTCGTTCTTCGCGTTCGACACCAGACCGCGCATACCCGCGATCTGCCTCATCTGCATCATGTTTCCTCGGGCACCCGAGTCGACCATCATGAAGATGGGGTTGGTCTTGGGGAAGTTCGCGTTCATCGCCTCGGCGACCTCGTTGGTCGCCTTGGTCCAGATCGCGATGAGCTCCTGCGTGCGCTCTTCCTTGGTGATCAGACCGCGCTCGTACTGCTTCTGGACCTTCTCGTCCTGCGCCTCGTACCCCTTGACGATCTCCTTCTTCGCCTCGGGAACGACGACGTCGGAGATGGCCACGGTTACACCGGAACGGGTCGCCCAGAAGAAGCCGGCCGCCTTCAGGTTGTCGAGCGTCGCCGCCACGATGACCTTCGGGTAGCGCTCGGCCAGGTCGTTGACGATCTCGGAGAGCTGCTTCTTGCCCACCGAGTAGTCGACGAACGGGTAGTCCTCGGGCAGCAGCTCGTTGAAGAGCGCGCGGCCCAGGGTCGTGCGCAGCCGGAACGAGTCACCCTGCTGCCACTCGGGCTCGCCCTCCTCGCGGGCCGGCGGGGTCCAGCCGCGCGGCGGGATGGTGCCCACCGGGAAGCGGATGTCGACCTGCGACTGGAGCGCCAGCTCGCCGGCGTCGAACGCCATGATCGCCTCGGCCGTGGAGCCGAACGCGCGGCCCTCGCCCTTGGTGTCACGCAGCTCGCCGTCGGTGGTGAGGAAGAACAGACCGAGGACCATGTCCTGGGTCGGCATCGTCACCGGGCGGCCGTCGGCCGGCTTGAGGATGTTGTTCGAGGACAGCATCAGGATGCGGGCCTCGGCCTGCGCCTCCGCGGACAGCGGCAGGTGCACGGCCATCTGGTCACCGTCGAAGTCCGCGTTGAACGCGGTGCAGACGAGCGGGTGGATCTGGATGGCCTTGCCCTCGACCAGCTGCGGCTCGAAGGCCTGGATGCCGAGGCGGTGCAGGGTGGGAGCACGGTTCAGCAGCACCGGGTGCTCGGCGATGACCTCTTCGAGGACGTCGTACACGACCGTACGGCCGCGCTCCACCATGCGCTTGGCGCTCTTGATGTTCTGCGCGTGGTTCAGGTCGACCAGGCGCTTCATCACGAACGGCTTGAACAGCTCCAGCGCCATCGCCTTGGGCAGACCGCACTGGTGCAGCTTCAGCTGCGGGCCGACGACGATGACGGAACGCGCCGAGTAGTCGACCCGCTTGCCGAGCAGGTTCTGACGGAAGCGGCCCTGCTTGCCCTTCAGCATGTCGCTGAGGGACTTCAGGGGGCGGTTGCCGGGACCCGTGACCGGGCGGCCGCGGCGGCCGTTGTCGAACAGCGCGTCGACGGCCTCCTGGAGCATGCGCTTCTCGTTGTTCACGATGATCTCGGGCGCGCCGAGGTCGAGAAGCCGCTTCAGGCGGTTGTTGCGGTTGATGACACGGCGGTACAGGTCGTTCAGGTCGGAGGTCGCGAAGCGGCCACCGTCCAGCTGCACCATCGGACGCAGGTCCGGCGGGATGACCGGGACGCAGTCCAGGACCATGCCCTTGGGGCTGTTGGACGTCTGGAGGAACGCGGAGACGACCTTCAGCCGCTTCAGGGCGCGGGTCTTCTTCTGGCCCTTGCCCGTGCGGATGATCTCGCGGAGCTTCTCGGCCTCCTCGTCGAGGTCGAAGGACTCCAGGCGCTTCTGGAGCGCCGCGGCACCCATCGAGCCGTCGAAGTACGTGCCGAAGCGGTCACGCAGCTCGCGGTAGAGCAGCTCGTCGCCCTCGAGGTCCTGGACCTTGAGGTTCTTGAACCGGTTCCACACCTCGTCGAGGCGGTCGATCTCGCGCTGCGCACGGTCGCGCAGCTGCTTCATCTCACGCTCGGCACCCTCGCGCACCTTGCGGCGCACGTCGGCCTTGGCGCCCTCGGCCTCCAGCTCGGCCAGGTCGGTCTCGAGCTTCTTGGCGCGGGTCTCCAGGTCGGCGTCCCGGCGGTTCTCGATCTGCTGGCGCTCGACGGAGACGTGCGCCTCCAGGGAGGGCAGGTCGCGGGTACGGCGCTCGTCGTCGACGTACGTGATCATGTACGCCGCGAAGTAGATGACCTTCTCGAGGTCCTTGGGAGCCAGGTCGAGCAGGTAGCCCAGCCGGCTCGGGACACCCTTGAAGTACCAGATGTGCGTGACGGGGGCGGCCAGTTCGATGTGGCCCATCCGCTCACGGCGCACCTTGGCGCGGGTGACCTCGACGCCGCAGCGCTCGCAGATGATGCCCTTGAAGCGGACACGCTTGTACTTGCCGCAGTAGCACTCCCAGTCCCGGGTCGGACCGAAGATCTTCTCGCAGAAGAGTCCGTCCTTCTCGGGCTTGAGGGTGCGGTAGTTGATGGTCTCGGGCTTCTTGACCTCGCCGTGGCTCCACTGACGGATGTCGTCAGCGGTGGCCAGACCGATCCGGAGCTCGTCGAAGAAGTTGACGTCGAGCACTATGCGTCAATCCCTCTCAGGGTTGTTAAGTCTGTGGTCTGAAACGGGGGCCTGGGGGTCGGCGGGGCCCTGTGAGCAAGGGCCCCGCCGGACTCCCGTCAGACCTCTTCGACGCTGCTCGGCTCGCGCCGCGACAGGTCGATACCGAGCTCCTCCGCAGCGCGGAAGACGTCCTCGTCGGTGTCGCGCATCTCGATGGACATGCCGTCCGAGGACAGCACCTCCACGTTGAGGCACAGGGACTGCATTTCCTTGATGAGCACCTTGAAGGACTCGGGAATGCCGGGTTCCGGGATGTTCTCGCCCTTGACGATGGCCTCGTAGACCTTCACGCGGCCGGTGACGTCGTCGGACTTGATGGTCAGCAGTTCCTGGAGGGCGTACGCGGCGCCGTAGGCCTCGAGTGCCCACACCTCCATCTCGCCGAACCGCTGGCCACCGAACTGGGCCTTACCACCCAGCGGCTGCTGGGTGATCATCGAGTACGGACCGGTCGACCGCGCGTGCAGCTTGTCGTCGACCAGGTGGTGGAGCTTCAGGATGTACATGTACCCGACCGAGATCGGGTCCGGGAACGGCTCACCGCTGCGGCCGTCGAACAGCCGCGCCTTGCCGGTCGGGAGCACCATGCGCTCGCCGTCCCGGTTCGGGATGGTGTGCTGGAGCAGACCGGCCAGCTCGTCCTCGCGGGCACCGTCGAAGACCGGGGTGGCGACGTTGGTGCCGGGGTCGACCTGGTCGGCGCCGATGACCTGGAGACGCTGGGCCCACTCGTCGGCGAGACCGGAGACGTCCCAGCCGCGGCTGGCGAGCCAGCCGAGGTGGATCTCCAGGACCTGTCCCGGGTTCATGCGGGACGGCACACCCAGCGGGTTGAGGATGATGTCGACCGGGGTGCCGTCCTCCAGGAACGGCATGTCCTCGATCGGCAGGATCTTGGAGATGACACCCTTGTTGCCGTGGCGGCCGGCGAGCTTGTCACCGTCGGTGATCTTGCGCTTCTGCGCGACGTAGACGCGGACCAGCTGGTTCACGCCCGGCGGCAGCTCGTCGCCCTCCTCGCGGTCGAAGAGGCGCACACCGATGACCTTGCCGATCTCGCCGTGCGGCACCTTCAGCGAGGTGTCACGGACCTCACGCGCCTTCTCGCCGAAGATCGCGCGCAGCAGGCGCTCCTCCGGGGTCAGCTCGGTCTCGCCCTTGGGCGTGACCTTGCCGACGAGGATGTCGCCGGCGACGACCTCGGCACCGATGCGGATGATGCCGCGCTCGTCGAGGTCGGCGAGGACCTCCTCGGAGACGTTCGGGATGTCCCGGGTGATCTCCTCGGGGCCGAGCTTGGTGTCACGGGCGTCGACCTCGTGCTCCTCGATGTGGATCGAGGAGAGGACGTCGTCCTGCACGAGGCGCTGCGACAGGATGATCGCGTCCTCGTAGTTGTGACCCTCCCACGGCATGAACGCCACGAGCAGGTTCTTGCCGAGGGCCATCTCACCGTTCTCGGTGGCCGGACCGTCGGCGAGGACCTGGCCCTCGATGATCCGGTCGCCCTCGTTGACGATGACCTTCTGGTTGACCGAGGTGCCCTGGTTGGAGCGGGCGAACTTGGCCAGGCGGTACGTGATGTACGTGCCGTCGTCGTTGGCGGTGGTGATGTAGTCCGCGGAGACCTCCTGGACCACACCCGCCTTCTCGGCCTTGACCACGTCGCCGGCGTCGACGGCGGAGCGGTACTCCATGCCGGTGCCGACGAGCGGGGACTCGGACTTGATCAGCGGCACGGCCTGCCGCATCATGTTCGCGCCCATGAGGGCACGGTTGGCGTCGTCGTGCTCCAGGAAGGGGATCATGGCGGTCGCGACCGACACCATCTGGCGCGGCGAGACGTCCATGTAGTCCACGTCCTCGGGGCCGACGTAGTCGACCTCGCCGCCACGACGGCGGACCAGCACGCGGGCCTCGGCGAAGCGCATGTCATCACCGAGCGTGGCGTTGGCCTGCGCGATGACGAAGCGGTCCTCCTCGTCGGCCGTCAGGTAGTCGACGTCGTCGGTGACCTGGCCGTCGATGACCTTGCGGTACGGGGTCTCGACGAAACCGAACGCGTTGACCCGGCCGTACGAGGCGAGCGAGCCGATCAGGCCGATGTTCGGGCCTTCCGGCGTCTCGATCGGGCACATGCGGCCGTAGTGCGAGGGGTGCACGTCACGGACCTCGAAGCCGGCCCGCTCACGGGAGAGACCACCCGGGCCCAGCGCCGACAGACGGCGCTTGTGGGTGAGACCCGACAGCGGGTTGTTCTGGTCCATGAACTGCGACAGCTGGCTGGTGCCGAAGAACTCCTTGATGGAGGCGACGACCGGCCGGATGTTGATCAGGGTCTGCGGCGTGATCGCCTCGACGTCCTGGGTCGTCATGCGCTCGCGGACGACGCGCTCCATACGCGCCAGGCCCGTACGGACCTGGTTCTGGATGAGCTCGCCGACGCTGCGCAGACGACGGTTGCCGAAGTGGTCGATGTCATCGGTCTCGACGACGATCGAGTCGCCGTTGTCACCGGTGGTCTCGGTCTCGCCGGCGTGCAGCTGCACCAGGTACTTGATCGTCGAGATGATGTCCTCGACGGTCAGGATGCCCGCGTCGAGCGGGGCGTCCGCACCCAGCTTCTTGTTGACCTTGTAGCGGCCGACCTTGGCGAGGTCGTAGCGCTTGGGGTTGAAGTAGAGGTTCTCCAGCAGCGTCTGCGCGGCCTCACGCGTGGGGGGCTCGCCCGGACGCAGCTTGCGGTAGATGTCGAGCAGCGCGTCGTCCTGGCCCTGGGTGTGGTCCTTCTCCAGGGTGGCGCGCATGGACTCGTACTCGCCGAACTCCTCGAGGATCTGCTCGGTCGTCCAGCCGAGCGCCTTGAGCAGCACGGTGACCGACTGCTTGCGCTTGCGGTCGATGCGGACACCGACCATGTCGCGCTTGTCGATCTCCATCTCCAGCCAGGCACCCCGGGAGGGGATGATCTTGGCGGAGAAGATGTCCTTGTCGGACGTCTTGTCGATGCTGGAATCGAAGTAGACACCGGGGGAACGGACCAGCTGGGACACCACGACACGCTCGGTGCCGTTGATGACGAAGGTGCCCTTGTTCGTCATGAGCGGGAAGTCGCCCATGAAGACGGTCTGGGACTTGATCTCGCCGGTCTCATTGTTGGTGAACTCAGCCGTGACGAAGAGCGGGGCGGCGTACGTGAAGTCGCGCTCCTTGCACTCGTCGATGGAGTTCTTGGGAGGCTCGAAGCGGTGGTCGCGGAACGTCAGCGACATCGACCCGGAGAAGTCCTCGATCGGGGAGATCTCCTCGAAGATCTCCTCGAGGCCGGACTTGGTGGGGACGTCCTGACCGGACTCCAGAGCCGCCTCGACGCGAGCCTTCCAGGCGTCGTTGCCGAGCAGCCAGTCGAAGCTCTCGGTTTGCAGCGCGAGAAGGTTCGGAACCTCGAGGGGCTCCTTGATCTTTGCAAAGGAAATGCGCAGCGGGGCGGTGCTGGCGCCGTTGTTCATATTCGCGGTCGAGGCAGTGCGCGAGGCGGCCAAGAGGGGGTCCTTCCGAGGGCTCGGACTCACTACGCGCGTACCGGTCCCTCTCGTGCACAGAGACGGAAACCCCAGGTCGGGGGGCTCTGGTCGACTGTGCTCAAGAGAGGGCAGACCCCTGGTGACGGGCAGGGGACAGCTAACAGGCAGCGCAAAGGGTCAGTGTAGCCACTTGGCACACTGATGTCCAATGCGGGTTTTCGAAGACCCTCGTTGTCGTCACCCTCGTCGTCGTCAGCGCCCTCGGCATCCTGCCCTCAACGCACGTTGATACTGCCCTCTTCGTCGTCGATCCATGCCTCGGATCCGGATCCTTGTGACGACGCGTCCTGAGAATTGCGCGCTGCGTGCGGTTCGTCAAGGCCCCCCAGCCGGAAGCCGGCCCTCCGGAGACACGACGAAGATCACCATACCCCCCGCCGTAGCGAGTGCAAGGTAACCGCGGTCGGCTCCCCGGATACGCCGAAGAGCGACCACCCGGATGGATGATCGCTCTTCGGTACGTTCGCGTTACAGCCTCCGGGGCACTGACTTCAGCGCCCCGGCGGACCGTGTGCGGCGTGTGTTCGGATCCTGTGGACCCGAAGGGTGTTACTTGACCTCGACGGAGGCGCCGGCGCCCTTGAGGGACTCGGCGGCCTTCTCGGCGGCGTCCTTGGCGACCTTCTCGAGGACGGGCTTCGGGGCGCCGTCCACGAGGTCCTTGGCCTCCTTCAGACCCAGGGAGGTCAGCTCACGCACGACCTTGATGACCTGGATCTTCTTCTCGCCGGCGCCGGTGAGGATGACGTCGAACTCGTCCTTCTCCTCCTCGGCCTCGGCAGCGGCGCCACCAGCGGCACCGCCGGCGACGACGACCGGCGCGGCAGCGGCGGCGGTGACGTCGAACTTGTCCTCGAAGGCCTTCACGAACTCAGAGAGCTCGATGAGGGTCATCTCCTCGAACTGAGCAAGCAGCTCGTCCTGGGTGAGCTTCGCCATGGTGGCGGTCCTTCCACTCAAATCGGCAGGTGCCGGATGTACTGGATAAGGCGGGCGTACGTCGGCCCGCTGCGACCCGCGCCTGTGGTGCGGGTCAGAAAGCGAGCCGAATTACTCGGCACCGCCCTGCTCGGCCTGCTTGGCGCGCAGCGCGTCCACGGTGCGGACGAGCTTCGACGGCAGCGCCTGGAAGACGGAGGCAGCCTGGGACTGCTTCCCCTTGAAGGCACCGGCCAGCTTGCTGAGCAGAACCTCGCGGGACTCGAGGTCCGCAAGCTTCTTGATCTCGTCGGGCGACAGCGCCTTACCGTCAAGGACACCGCCCTTGATGACGAGATTCGGGTTGTCCTTGGCGAAGTCACGGAGACCCTTCGCCGACTCCACCGGGTCACCGGTGACGAAGGCGACAGCCGTCGGACCGTTGAACAGGTCGTCCAGCGTCGTGATCCCGGCCTCGTTGGCCGCAATCTTGGTCAGCGTGTTCTTCACCACGGCGTACTGAGCGTTCTCACCGAGCGACCGGCGCAGGTTCTTGAGCTGCGCCACGGTGAGACCGCGGTACTCGGTAAGCACGGCAGCGTTGGAGTTGCGGAACTGCTCCGTCAACTCGGCCACTGCGGCAGCCTTGTCGGGCCTCGCCATAGAGCCTCGGCCTCCTTCCGGGTGATTCTGACCGCGCGGACCCGAAGGAGGACTGGGAAAACGAAACGCCCCGGCGCAGGCGCACGGGGCGGACTCGACCGGATGCACACGTCGCTGCGTGTGCTCCAGGAGATCTTCCACGGTCACCTGCGCGGGTCGTCCACTTGTCAGCGGATCCTTCGGCCACCGCATCCTCATTCGAGGGCACGGCAACGACCAGCGGTCTTTGGCTTCTTCAGGAGAGTACGGGACCGGGACGCCGTCGAGCAAATCGGCCCGTTCCCGGCCGGGCACGGTCTCCGGCCGGGGGGCTGCGGGACGGGTTCCTGCCGGCGCGCCGCACGGCCGGCGGCCGGTGCGGGACTGCGGCTACTGCCGGTGCGCCGCGCGGCCTGGTGCCGCTGACCTGCGGCTCCCGCCGGTACGGCCTGGGGCTCGCTGCCGGACTGGCGTGCGGCTCCCGCCGGTGGGCCCTGGGGCTCGCTGCCGGACTGGCCTGCGGCTCCCGCCTGTGGGGCCTGGGGCTTGCTGCCGGACTGGCCTGCGGCTCCCGCCGGTGCGCCCCACGGTCCGCTGCCGGACTGACCTGCGGCTTCTGCCGGTGGGGCCTGGGGCTTGCTGCCGGCACCGCCGCGGCGCCGGGTGCCGGTGTTCCGCGTGGCCGGGTGCTGGTGGGGGTCTGCGGCTATCTGCCGGTGTGTCGTTGTCCTCACCGGGCCGGTGTGCAGTGGAGAGCGGAGCACGACGAGCCGGTGTGGGGGGGCATGTGCCCAGGGGCCGCAGGGCCGGCCCGGAGGGCGGCGGCGGTGTTTCAGACGCCGTCTGTGCCCGGAGCCGGGCCCTTGCGCGATGCGTGCGGGTGCCGTACGCCGTGTTCACGGCCGGGGGCGGTCACCGCGTGCCCCGGCGCGGGCACGGACCCGGGACCGGGTCCGTGCTCACGCCGCTGGTCAGGAGACGGTGCCGGTACCGGTGCCGCCCGTCGCGGACTTCAGGAGGTCGGCGAAGTCCTTGGTGTCGCTCGCCGGAGGCGCCTCGGCGGTGACCTTCACGCCGTAGTCGCTGAAGAAGGTGGTGTTCGTCATGGCGCCGTTGGCCGTGTCGGCCTTCTCGGTCTTCTTGACGAGCAGGTTGTCGCCGTCGATCCACAGGTCGACGGTCTCGGTGGTGACACCCGCCTGGGTCAGCTGCTTCTTCAGGGCCGACAGCTGCTCGGCGCTGAGGTCGCTCGTCTTCCCCGCGAGGTCGGCGACGTTCACCTTGCCCGAGTAGTGCGTGGTGTGGGCGCCGGAGACCGTCTCCTCGCCGACCTTCTTGACGTCGCCGGAGGCCAGCAGCAGCTTCACGGACTGGTTCGGCGTCGCGTTCTGGATCTGGTCCTTCATGTACGAACCGGAGGCGCCGCCGAGCTTGGCGAGGTCGTCGTACGAGTACCTGAGCCAGTGCTTGCCGCCCGTCTGCTGGGCGTACGCGTCGCTCATGTGCGCGTAGTAGGCGTCCGAAAGGTACCGGGCCTCCATCGACGAGGTGCCGGCCTTCTTCATCATCTCGGCCATCCGGCCGCCGGTGTACGTGATGGTGAGGTTGCCCTTGAGACCCCCGGACCAGGTCAGCGCGCCGTTCGCCGTCATCGCCATCAGCTTGCCGACGGACGTGCTGGAGCGCACCTTGGCCGAGTCGGCCTTGTCGGTGGACTGCTCCGCGGCGCGCAAAGCGGCTATGGGGCTGACATGCGTCACGCCCTTGCCGGCCGCGTCGCCTCCGTCCTTGTCCGAGTGCGAGGAGCCGCAGGCGGCCACCCCGGTCAGCGCGGCCACCACCGCGATGGAAAGGGTCGTACGGCGCACGGTCGTGCTGTTCATCTGGTCCCGCCCCTGTTGGAGTCCTGTGCCTGCACCGTAACCCAGGCCACTGACAGTCGTACGAAAGCTCGCACAAAGAAAGGACGGGCCCCGCACCTCGAAGGTTGCAGGGCCCGCCCTTTTCTTACGCGTACCTGACGCGGCTACCGGGCTGAGCGGAGGGCTCAGACGGCGGCCGGGTCCTCCTCGACGAGGAGGTTGCGGGTGCGGTTCGGGTCGACCGGGACACCGGGGCCGATCGTGCTGCTGATCGCGGCCTTCTTGATGTAGCGACCCTTGGCGGCGGACGGCTTCAGCCGGAGGATCTCCTCCAGCGCGGCGCCGTAGTTCTCCACCAGCTTGGTGTCGTCGAACGACGTCTTGCCGATGATGAAGTGCAGGTTCGAGTGCTTGTCGACGCGGAACTCGATCTTGCCGCCCTTGATCTCGGTCACGGCCTTGGCGGTGTCCGGGGTCACGGTGCCGGTCTTCGGGTTCGGCATCAGACCACGCGGGCCGAGGACGCGGCCGAGACGGCCGACCTTGCCCATGAGGTCCGGGGTGGCGACGACGGCGTCGAAGTCCAGACGGCCCTTCGCCACCTCGTCGATCAGCTCGTCGGCGCCGACGATGTCGGCGCCCGCGGCACGCGCGGCCTCGGCACGGTCGCCGGTCGCGAAGACCAGGACCCGGGCGGTCTTACCGGTGCCGTGCGGAAGGTTCACGGTGCCACGGACCATCTGGTCGGCCTTACGCGGGTCGACACCCAGACGGAAGGCGACCTCGACGGTGCCGTCGAACTTGGACGTGGAGGTCTCCTTGGCGAGACGGACGGCCTCGAGCGGGGCGTACAGCTTCTCCCGGTCGATCTTGGCGTCCGCAGCGCGGAGAGCCTTGCTGCGCTTGCTCACAACTTGCTCCTGTGTGTTCTGAAAGGAGTCGTGGTCCCTGGGCCGAGCAGGCCCTGCCACGTGCGACCGGCTACGGCCGCATGACTGCTGGGGGTGGGGTTCAGCCCTCGACCGTGATGCCCATGGAGCGGGCGGTGCCGGCGATGATCTTCGACGCGGCGTCCAGGTCGTTGGCGTTCAGGTCGGGCATCTTGGTCTCGGCGATCTCGCGGACCTGCGCCTGGGTGATCTTGGCGACCTTGGTCTTGTGCGGCTCGCCCGAGCCCTTCTCGACCCCAGCGGCCTTGAGGATCATCTTCGCGGCCGGCGGCGTCTTGGTGACGAAGGTGAAGGAGCGGTCGTCGTAGACCGTGATCTCCACCGGGATCACCCAGCCACGCTGCGACTCGGTCGCGGCGTTGTAGGCCTTGCAGAACTCCATGATGTTGACGCCGTGCTGGCCCAGCGCGGGGCCGACCGGCGGAGCCGGGTTCGCCGCACCGGCGTTGATCTGGAGCTTGATAAGCCCCGTGACCTTCTTCTTCTTGGGAGGCATGCTCTCTCCGGGTCCTTGCTGAGAGGTTGACTGCCATCCGCGTCATCCGGATCCATGCCGTGCACGATCCCGCAGATGGCATACCGCACAACGATAGCCGCTGTCCCCTCGGGACAAGAAATCGTCCAGGTCAGGCGGCTTGCGCGGAACGTCCGGGCCGTCGGTCACGCGGCTCCGGCGGGCAGCACGGGAGGGGGCGTAGCGTCCGGCGCGGGGAGGGTCCGGCGCACCCGGGGCACCCTGCGCGCGACTCGTTGCCGCTCACCGGGTGCGGCCCTCGAAGGCCCGCCGGCACCCGCTGCGCACACGCCGAGGGCGCCCCGGCCCGGTTGTCACCGGTGGGGCGCCCTCGGGGCGATGCTCAGTTCTTCTGGATCTGGTCGAAGGACAGCTCGACCGGCGTCTCGCGGCCGAAGATCTCCACGAGGCCCTTGACCTTCTTCGAGTCGGGGTTGATCTCGTTGATGGTCGCCTGGAGCGTGGCGAACGGGCCGTCGGTGACGGTGACCGAGTCGCCGACCTCGAAGTCCAGCACCTGGACCTCGACCTTGCGCTGCGGGGCGGGCTTGCCCTCGGCCTCGGCGGCCTCGCGGGCGGCCTTCTCCTCGGCCTCCGGGGCGAGCATCTTGACGATCTCGTCCAGGGTCAGCGGGTACGGGTCGTAGGCGTTGCCGACGAAGCCGGTGACGCCCGGGGTGTTGCGGACGACGCCCCAGGACTCGTTGGTGAGGTCCATGCGGACCAGGACGTAACCCGGCAGCTTGTTCTGCTTGATCGTCTTGCGGTCGCCGTTCTTGATCTGGACGACCTCTTCCTGCGGCACCTCGGCCTGGAAGATGTAGTCCTCGACGTTCAGCGAGACGGCGCGCTGCTCCAGGTTGGTCTTCACGCGGTTCTCGTAACCGGCGTAGGTGTGGATGACGTACCACTCGCCGGGCAGGGAGCGCAGCTCTTCACGCAGGGCCTGGATCGGGTCGACGGGCGCGGCCGGCTCCTCGTCGGCGACCTCCGCGACGGCGTCCTCGTCGGTCTCGTCGACGGGGGCGTCCTCGTCGGCTTCCGCGACGGCGATCTCCTCGTCGGCCTCGTCGGCGTCATCGCCGTCTTCGTCCTCGACGTGCAGGGCGGCCTCTTCGGCCGGCTCGCCCGACTCGGCCTCGGCAGCCTCGAACTCGTCCTGTTCGTCCGCGCCCTCGACGATGTCGAGTTCGTCATCCACCGACTTGTCCGGCTCGATGGCGTCGTTCAGGTTCGGGTCAGACACGATGGCTGCTTCTTCCTGGATACATAGGGGTGGTACATGCGAAAACGGGCGCCGGTACCACGGCGCCCTTCGCTTTTGGCTCAGCCGAAAACGTACTTGGCCGCGTGGTTGAGCCCATAGTCAATCACGGTCACCAGCGCGATCATGATGGCGACGAAGAAGATCACCACGGTGGTGTACGACGTCAGCTGGTTGCGTGACGGCCAGACGACCTTGCGGAGTTCCGCGACGATCTGGCGGTAGAAGGTGGCCAGGCGCTTCAGCGGGCCCTTCTTGGCGCGCTTGCCGCCCTTGCGGGCCTTCTTGGACTCGGGCACCTCGTCCTGGGCATCAGGCGTATCGATGGAGCCCACGGCGTCCGTCATAGTCCTCACCTGATCCCGGGTCGTGGCCGTGCCGCGCCCGGTTTCTGAGCCGCACGGCGGTGCATTGCTGGACGTACATGCGCACACATCCTGGCGGTGTGTGTAGCAGGGCCGGAGGGACTTGAACCCCCAACCGCTGGTTTTGGAGACCAGTGCTCTACCAATTGAGCTACGACCCTTTGTTTGCCCACCAACGTACCGCATCCGGCCGGATGCTCGGTGTGCACCGGCTGGAACGCGGCTGCTGAAGGCCAACGAGGTGAGAGTGTACGTGGTCCGTGGCCCGGCGTCGAACAGAAAGCGCCCGTCCGGGAGCCCTTGACCGAAGATCGTCCTGGCCGGGGGCCGGATTCGGACCCGTGTTCACGACTCGACCCGTAGCTGTTCAGTCTGTGAAACCCGTGTGCCGCGGACATTTCCGGTCTGGAACGATGGGCCCCATGAGCGCTGCAACCCCTCCCACCGAGCGCCGGGTCTCCGCCCGCGTCGGCGCGATCTCCGAGTCCGCCACCCTCGCCGTGGATGCCAAGGCCAAGGCCCTGAAGGCCGCCGGTCGTCCGGTGATCGGCTTCGGCGCCGGTGAGCCCGACTTCCCGACCCCGGACTACATCGTCGAGGCGGCCGTCGAGGCCTGCAAGAACCCCAAGTACCACCGCTACACGCCGGCCGGCGGCCTGCCCGAGCTGAAGGCCGCGATCGCCGCGAAGACGCTGCGCGACTCCGGCTGGGAGCCCGACGTCTCGCAGATCCTCGTCACCAACGGCGGCAAGCAGGCCATCTACGAGGCGTTCGCCGCCATCCTCGACCCGGGCGACGAGGTCATCGTCCCCGCGCCGTACTGGACGACGTACCCGGAGTCGATCCGTCTGGCCGGCGGTGTCCCGGTGGAGGTCGTCGCCGACGAGACGACGGGCTACCGGGTCTCGGTCGAGCAGCTGGAGGCGGCGCGCACGGAGAAGACGAAGGTCGTGCTGTTCGTCTCCCCGTCCAACCCGACCGGCGCGGTGTACTCCGAGCCCGAGACCGAGGCGATCGGCCGCTGGGCCGTCGAGCACGGCCTGTGGGTGCTGACCGACGAGATCTACGAGCACCTGGTCTACGGCGACGCCGTCTCGGTGTCGCTGCCCGCGCTCCTGCCCGAGCTGCGCGACAAGTGCATCGTGGTCAACGGAGTGGCGAAGACGTACGCCATGACCGGCTGGCGCGTGGGCTGGGTCATCGGCCCGAAGGACGTGGTCAAGGCCGCGACGAACCTTCAGTCGCACGCCACCTCCAACGTCTCCAACGTGGCCCAGGTGGCGGCGCTGGCCGCCGTCTCCGGCGGTCTGGAGGCCGTGGCGCAGATGCGCGAGGCCTTCGACCGGCGCCGCAGGACCGTCGTGCGGATGCTCAACGAGATCGACGGCGTGGTCTGCCCGGAGCCCGAGGGCGCCTTCTACGCCTACCCGTCGGTCAAGGACCTGCTCGGCAAGGAGATCCGCGGCAAGCGCCCGCAGGACACCGTCGAGCTGGCCGCGCTGATCCTGGAGGAGGCCGAGGTCGCGGTCGTCCCGGGTGAGGCCTTCGGCACGCCGGGCTACCTGCGGCTGTCGTACGCGCTCGGCGACGAGGACCTCGTCGAGGGCGTGAGCCGGATGCAGAAGCTGCTGGCGGAGGCGCGGGACTAGTTCCTCTCCTTCCACGCGCGCGTGCGGGCCGTTTTCCACCGGGGAGGCGGCCCGCTTCTGTGTGCGGACAAGACCACGAACGGGGAAACGGCTACCGGGACGGCAGGGACATACGGCAGGATCTGGGAATGGAGCGTGTACGTGATCTCTCTGAGCTGCCGAAGGCCCATCTGCACCTGCACTTCACCGGCTCGATGCGGCCGGGGACGGTTCTGGAACTGGCCGACAAGTACGGAGTACATCTGCCCGAGACGCTGGCGGAGGCCCTCACCAGCGGGGAACCGCCCAAGTTGCGGGCCACGGACGAGCGGGGCTGGTTCCGTTTCCAGCGGCTGTACGACGCGGCCCGCTCCTGTGTGCGTGAGCCGGAGGACATCCGGCGGCTGGTGCGGGAGGCCGCCGAGGAGGACCTGAAGGACGGCTCGGGCTGGCTGGAGATCCAGGTGGACCCGACGTCGTACGCGCCGCGGCTCGGCGGACTGATCCCGACGCTGGAGATCATCCTGGACGCGGTGGACACGGCCTCCCGGGACACCGGCCTCGGCATGCGCGTGCTGGTCGCCGCGAACCGTATGAAGCACCCGCTGGACGCCCGCACGCTGGCCCGCCTCGCGGTGCGGTACGCGGACCGGGGCGTGGTCGGCTTCGGGCTGTCCAACGACGAGCGGCGGGGCCTGGCGCGCGACTTCGACCGGGCCTTCCACATCGCGCGCGAGGGCGGCCTGCTGTCGGCGCCGCACGGCGGCGAGCTGAGCGGCCCGGCGTCCGTCCGGGACTGCCTGGACGACCTGCACGCCACGCGGCTCGGGCACGGGGTGCGCGCCGCCGAGGACCCGCGGCTGATGAAACGGCTGGCCGACCGCGGCGTGACCTGCGAGGTCTGCCCGGCCTCGAACGTGGCGCTCGGTGTGTACGAGAAGCCGGAGGACGTCCCGCTGCGCACTCTCTTCGAGGCGGGCGTCCCGATGGCGCTGGGCGCCGACGACCCGCTGCTGTTCGGCTCCCGGCTGGCCGCCCAGTACGAGATCGCCCGCCATGCGCACGGCTTCACGGATGCCGAGATCGCGGAGCTGGCCCGGCAGTCCGTACGGGGTTCGGCCGCCCCGCAGGACGTCAAGGCGCGGCTGCTGGCCGGCGTGGACGACTGGCTGACCCGCCCGGCGGCCTGACGCGCGGGCGGGCGGGCCGCCTGGCCGGTACGGCTACAGGCTGACGCCGACCGTCACCGGCTCGTTGACCAGCGTGACGCCGAAGGCCTCGCGGACGCCGGCGACCACCTCGCGGGCGAGGGCCAGCAGGTCCTCGGTGGTGGCGTCGCCCCGGTTGGTGAGGGCGAGGGTGTGCTTGGTGGAGATGCGGGCGGGCCCGGTGCCGTAGCCCTTGGTGAAGCCGGCCTTGTCGATCAGCCAGGCCGCGGACGTCTTGGTGCGGCCCTGTCCCGCGGGGTAGGCGGGCGGCTCGACGCCGTCGCCCAGCCGCCGGCGCACGCGCGCGTGGAACGCGGCGAACTGCTCGTCGGTGAGGATCGGGTTGGTGAAGAAGGACCCGGCCGACCAGGTGTCGTGGTCCTCGGCGTCCAGCACCATGCCCTTGCCCGCGCGCAGCTTCAGCACGGTCGCACGGGCGTCGGCCAGCGGCACCCGGTCGCCGGGCCCGACACCGAGCGCGCGCGCCGCTTCGGCGTACTTCACCGGCGCGGACATCCCGCCGACGTCCTCCAGCTCGAAGCGGACCCGGAGCACGACGTAGCGCTCGGGGTCGGCCTTGAACCGGCTGTGGCGGTAGGAGAAGACGCACTCCTCGTTGGCCAGGGTGACGGTCTCGCCGGCACGCCGGTCGTAGGCGATCACCTCGGTGATCGTCGAGGACACCTCCTGGCCGTAGGCCCCCACGTTCTGGACCGGCGTGGCGCCCGCGGATCCGGGAATGCCGGCCAGGCACTCGATTCCGGCGAGTCCGGCCTCGACGGTGCGGGCCACGGCGTCGGTCCACACCTCGCCGGCCGCCAGTTCCAGGCTGGTGCCGCGCAGTTCGGCACCGCGCGTGGCGATGCGCAGGGCGGTGCCGTCGAAGCCCTTGTCGCCGATGACCAGGTTCGATCCGCCGCCGATCACCAGCAGCGGCGTGCCGCTGTCGTCGGCGTCGCGGACGGCGGCGATCACCTCGGCGTCGGTCGTGGCGGTCAGCAGTCGCGTCGCGGGACCGCCCAGCCGGAAGGTGGTCAGCGGGGCGAGGGGGGCGTCGTGGAGTACCTGCACGGGCCCAAGACTACGAGACGGCTCCGACACCTCCGATCGCCCCGTATGCCGCACGCACGTGAACGGCTCGGCGCCGGGCCGGGGCCCCTCCCCCGTGTGTCCCGCTGATGTCGCGGGGCCGGGAAAGGCACGAGGCGGCGAACCGCCACGCGCGCGTGGGCCTGTCGTGGCCCACGCGCGCGTGCTCGCTGTTCCTTCCGCGGTCGCCGTCTCCCCTACGGGTGCCGGGTCAGCCGGAGGTGGTCTCCAGGACCGGTGCCGAGGGCTGTCCGGCCGCCCGCGCCGACCGGCCGGCGCCGCGGCGGCCCGGGATCAGCAGCGCCGCGACCGCGGCGAGGGCGACCACCGCCGAGCCGGTGACCAGGGCCGGCCGCAGCCCGTCCACGAAGGACTGCGCGGAGCCGTAGCCACCCCGCGCGGAGAAGATCGACGCCATGACGGCGATGCCGAGCGCGCCGCCCACCTCGCGCAGGGCGTTGTTCGCACCGGAGGCGATGCCCTGCTCCTGGGGGCGGACGCTGGACATGACCAGGTCGGCGGCCGGGGCGAAGTACAGGGCCATGCCGACGCCGCTGATGATCAGGGCGGGCAGCTGGACGGCGTAGGAGGCGTCCGTGGTGGCCACCCGGGCCAGGTAGCCGAGGCCGGCCGCCTGGAGGAACAGGCCCGCGGCGACGACCGGCCGGCCGCCGATGCGGTCGGAGAGGATCCCGGCGACGGGCGCGACGAGCATCGGCATGCCGGTCCACGGCAGCATCCTGAGGCCCGCCTCGGTGGGCGAGTAGCCGAGCACGCCCTGCATGTACTGGCTGAGCAGGAAGATCGAGCCGAACATGCCGACGAACATCAGCAGGCCGGCCGCGTTGATCCCGGCGAAGGCACGGGAGCGGAACAGCCGCATGGGCAGCATGGGGGCCGCGGCGCGCGAGCTGTAGAGCACGAAGCCCGCCAGCAGCGCCCCGCCCGCCGTCAGCGCGGTCAGGACGACCGGGTCGGTCCAGCCGTCGGCGGGCCCGCGCACCAGGCCGTAGACGATCCCGAAGAGGCCGCCGCTGGCGAGGAGTGTGCCGGGGACGTCGAGCCGGGTGCCGGCGCCGTACGACTCGGTGAGACGCAGCCGGGCGAGCGGCAGCGCGACCAGACCGAGCGGGACGTTCAGCCAGAAGATCCACTGCCAGGAGACGTGCTCGGTGAGGCTGCCGCCGATGAGCGGCCCGGAGGCGACGGCGAGCCCGTTGACGGCGCCCCAGATGCCGTACACGGTGCCGCGCCTGGCCGCGGGGACGGCGGCGGTCAGCAGGGTCAGGGTGAGCGGCATCATCACCGCCGCGCCGACGCCCTGGACCGCGCGGGCCGCTATCAGCGAGCCGATGCCGGGTGCCAGGGCCGCGGCGGCGGAGGCACCGGTGAAGACGGCGAGTCCGGCCACGAAGAGCCGGCGGCGTCCGAAGCGGTCGCCGAGCGCGGCGCCGGTCATCAGCAGGACGGCGAAGGTGAGCGTGTACGCGCTGACGGTCCACTCCAGATCGTCCAGCGCGCCGCCGAGGTCCTGGCGTATGGAGGGCAGCGCCGTGGTGACGACGAGGTTGTCCAGAGACGCCATGAAGCCGGCGACGCTGGTGATGACCAGGGCCCACACGGCTCCCGCGCGGGACGGTGTGGTGGTGCCGGGTGCTGCGGTCTTCTGTGGCATCGCTCCCCCTGAGCGGACAATTCCGGTTAGTTATCAATGACTAACTTGCGGGCCCATGGACGGCCCATGAGGACTACGAAGCCCGGCGGGAGGATGCACAAGTGACGCCCTCCCGATCGCACTACGCCTTCAGGTGGCCCTTGGGCCGGGCCGACGGGTAGAGCCCCTCCCACACCCGGTGCCCGGGCGGGAAGCCCATGGCCACGAGGCAGTTGATGAGCATCCCGCACGCCAGGAACTGGGTCGTCCCGTCGACGTCCGCGCCGAGCACCAGCCGTACGGTGTCCCACAGCCGCATCCAGCCGGCGCGCACGCTCTCGCCGAACTCGCGGTCACCCTCCTGCTCCGCGGACGCCACGGCGACGTACATCTGCATCTGCATCATCAGCCGCTCCGGCCGTTCCGCGATGACCTTGGTGTACGCGTCCGCCATGGCATGCAGGGCCTCTTCTCCCCGCAACCCCTCCGAGGCCTCCTCGAAGGTCCGGATGGTGTCCTCCACGCAGCGTTCGGCCACCGCCAGGAAGATGGCCTTCTTGCTCGGGAAGAGCCGGAAGAGATACGGCTGCGAGACACCGACCCGTCGGGCGATCGCCTCCGTGGAGGTGCCGTGGTAACCACCGCGCGCGAACTCGGCGGTCGCCGCACGGACGACACTTTCGCGCCGCTCCTCTGCACTCATCCTGGGCATGCGGCTAAGTTAGTACTTAATCACTAACTGAGCAAGGCCCGACCGCACGGGGGCGTACGCGTAGAGGGGCGCCCCCTGCGCGTAAGGGGCGCCCCACAAGGGAGGACGCCCCTTACCTCCAGGCAGGCTGCCGGCCGTCAGGCCAGGCGCACGACCGCCCGGGACATGCCCAGCACCTTCTGGCCGCCGCTCATGGCGGTCAGGTCGACGCGCACGGTGTTGTCGTCCAGCTTGGCCGCGACCTTGGCGCTGACCTCGATGAGGGCGCCCTGGTCGTCGTTCGGGACGACGACGGGCTTGGTGAAGCGGACGCCGTACTCCACGACCGCGCCGGGGTCCCCGGTCCAGTCGGTGACCACCCGGATCGCCTCGGCCATGGTGAACATGCCGTGCGCGATGACGTCCGGCAGGCCCACCTCCTTGGCGAACCTCTCGTTCCAGTGGATCGGGTTGAAGTCCCCGGAGGCACCCGCGTACCGCACGAGCGTGGCGCGGGTCACGGGAAAGCTCTGTGCGGGCAGCTCGGTGCCGACCTCGATGTCGTCGTACGCGATCTTCGCCGTCATCGTGTCCTCACGCCTCCTCGGCCGCGCGGGCCACGAGCTTGGTCCAGGCGGTCACGACGCGTTCGCCCGTCTCGTCGTGCACCTCACCCCGGACGTCCAGGATGTCGTTGCCCGCGAGGGACTTGATCGCCTCGATCGTGGAGGTGACCGTGAGCCGGTCGCCCGCGCGGACCGGACGGGCGTAGGCGAATTTCTGGTCGCCGTGCACCACCCGGCTGTAGTCCAGTCCCAGCTGCGGGTCCTGGACGACCTGACCGGCGGCCCGGAACGTGATGGAGAACACGAACGTCGGCGGGGCGATCACGTCGGGATGACCCAGCGCCTTGGCGGCCTCGGGGTCGGTGTACACCGGGTTGGTCTCGCCCACCGCCTCGGCGAACTCGCGGATCTTCTCCCGGCCCACTTCGTAGGGCTCGGTGGGCGGGTACGTCCGTCCCACGAAGGACTGGTCGAGCGCCATGGCCCGCACCTCCTGATGTCTGCTGTGCTGGCCCCAAATTAGCCGGAAGCCAGCCACGGAATGCGCAGGGGGCCGGGCGCGGGCGAGGCGGGATGCCGGGCCGGTGAAACGCCGTGAGGCCGCCCCCACGGAAGGGGACGGCCTCACGGACGAGCCTGATTTATCGCGTTTCGCGATGCGCGGTGTGCGCATTGCAACGCGGGCAGTGCTTCTTCATCTCCAGACGATCCGGGTTGTTACGCCGGTTCTTCTTGGTGATGTAGTTCCGCTCCTTGCACTCCACGCAGGCCAGCGTGATCTTCGGGCGGACGTCGGTGGCAGCCACGTGAGTGCTCCTAAGACGAACGGATGGACTGGTTCAACGCAAGAAAGAGTAGCCGATCGAAGGACCGACCCCGCAATCGGCTACTGTCAGTAGCGGTGACCGGACTTGAACCGGTGACACAGCGATTATGAGCCGCTTGCTCTACCGACTGAGCTACACCGCTTTGATGAGATCAGCTCCCGTCTCGCGACGGGAACCTCTCACACCAGAGCCCCAAAACGGAATCGAACCGTTGACCTTCTCCTTACCATGGAGACGCTCTGCCGACTGAGCTATTGGGGCGAGCGATGAAGACATTACACGGTCCGCCGCCGTTCACCCAAATCCGTATCCCACCGCCCATCGCGGCCCGCTTCCCGGGCCCCCCACCGGCCTCCTCGGCCCCGGGCGGGGTGCCCGCCGGACCGGGGCGCGGCAGGCCAGGGCCGTGGTGGACGGTGCCGCCGCGCGTCCGGGCGTCGTCGTGCGCGGCACGGGCCACGCGGGTGGGCGACACGCGTACCACCTGGGGCGGACCACGCCGGTACGACTATTGCGCTCCTACGCGCCCCGCGCGGCTCGCCACCCTAGGCTCGACTCACTCTGCGTGATCTTGGGGCGTGTCCGGCCCCGGGATCCCCCGACCCCGGCCCGACCGAGCCCCCGGCCCCGACCCTGGAGCGCGATGCCCGACAGCCAGCCGCAGCCGCACCCGCCGTCGAACTCGCCGGGCTCCTGGCCGGCCGACGCGGGCGGCCTCCTGCTCAGCGGCGCCCGGCTCACCGACGGGCGGACCGTGGACGTACGGCTGGGCGGCGGGCGCATCGAGGCGGTGGGCACGACCGGCAGCCTCGCCCCGGGCCCGGCGCGCACGGCCGCCGCGCGCGTGGACCTGAGCGGCTACCTGCTCCTGCCGGCCCCGGCCGAACCCCACGCCCACGGCGACACCGCCCTGACCGCCGAGCGCCCCGGCCCGGTGTCGTACGCGCCCGAGGACATCCAGCGCCGGGTGACGGAGGCGTCCCTGCTCCAGCTCGGGCACGGGGCGACGGCGGTACGCGCGCACGTGCGCGTCGGCGACGTCCAGGGGCTCGGCGCGCTGGGCGCGGTCCTGCGGGCCCGGCGGTCGCTGCGGGGGCTCGCGGAGCTGACGGCGGTGGCGATGCCCCGGCTGCTGACCGGAGTGGCCGGGGCCGACGGGCTGGCGGTGCTGCGGGACGCGGTGAAGATGGGCGCCTCCGTGGTGGGCGGCTGCCCGGACCTGGACCCGGACCCCACCGGCTACGTGGAGGCCGTCCTGGACGTCGCCTCCGAACACGGCTGTCCGGTGGACCTGCACACGGACGCCGCCGACCCCGCCCGGCTGTCCCGGCTCGCGGCGATGGCCGGCGGCCTGCGCCCCGGCGTGGCGATCGGACCCTGCGCCGGTCTGACGCGCCTGCCCGTCGAGGCCGCCCGCCGGGTCGCCGACCAGCTCGCGGCGGCCGGTGTGACCGTCGTGTGCCTGCCCCAGGGCGGCTGCGGCAGCGCCGACCGGCGGGGCTCGGCTCCGGTGCGGCTGCTGCGGGCGGCCGGGGTGCGGGTGGCGGCCGGCAGCGGCGCCCTGCGCGATGTGTCGAACCCCGTCGGCCGCGGCGATCCCCTGGAGGCCGCCTACCTCCTCGCCTCCGCCCATGGCCTGCGCCCGCCGGACGCCTACGACGCCGTGTGCGCCTCGGCCCGTACGGCCCTGGGCCTGCCCGAGGTCCGCGTGGAGGCGGGTTTCCCCGCCGAACTCCTCGCCGTGCGCGGTGACCATCTCGCCGGCGCCCTCTCCCTGGCCTACAGCCGGATCGTGGTGCACCGGGGCCGGGTGGTGGCCCGGACGAGCGCGGTGCGCGAGTACTGCGACTCGGCGGCCACTGCGGAGCTGGGGCTCCCGCGGCAGGGGCGCGGCGAGCCGTCCTGAACGTCCACGCGCGCGTGCCACCGCGCTCGCGCGTCCGCTCGTGCGGCGGATGCGTCCCCCCGGGCGTACGGTCGGAATCATGCGCATTGTCATTGCTGGTGGTCATGGTCAGATCGCGTTGCGGCTCGAGCGCCTGCTCTCCGCGCGCGGAGAGCAGGTGGCGGGCATCATCCGCAAGGCCGAACAGGGCGACGACCTGCGGGCCGCCGGTGCCGAACCGGTCCTGCTGGACCTGGAGTCGGCCTCGGTGGAGGAGGTCGCGGCACACCTCCAGGGGGCGGACGCGGCGGTCTTCGCGGCCGGCGCGGGCCCGGGCAGCGGTAAAGCCCGCAAGGAAACCGTGGACCGGGGCGCGGCGGTGCTGTTCGCGGACGCGGCCGTTCGCGCGCGTGTGCGCCGCTTCGTGGTGGTGTCCTCGATGGGCGCGGATCCCGCGCACCAGGGCGACGGGATCTTCGACGTGTACCTGCGCGCCAAGGGCGAGGCCGACGCGTACGTCACTCGGCAGGAGGCGCTCGACTGGACGATCCTGCGCCCCGGTTCGCTGACGGACGACCCGGGTACCGGGCTGGTGCGGCTGGAGGCGCACACGGGTCCTGGCACGGTCCCGCGGGACGATGTGGCGGCCGTTCTCGCGGAGCTGGTGGACACCCCGGCGACGACCGGGCTCACGCTGGAACTGGTCAGCGGTTCGACGCCGGTGACGGTCGCGGTGAAGTCGGTGGCCGGGAACTGAGGGCGGTCGCCGGCCGTCGACCGGTCGTACACGCTGAGCGGTGACGAGTCGGCGCGCTGACGCGCTGACGGTCTGACGGGTTGACGCGCTGACGGGCTGACGGGCTGACGGGCTGACGGGCTGACGAGTCGGCGGGACTGCGCGCAGCGGCGCGCAACCCGGCGCGCCGTGCCGCGTCCCGACGTCGCGTCAGCCCCGGACCCCGCGTCAGAACAACGGCAACTGCCCGGGAAAGTCCGGTACGACGTACCCGTCCAGCGACGGCTGGGCCGCCCCGAGCTGTGCGGGCTGCCGGGAGCCGGCGCAGGAGACTAGGCCGGCGCTCTCCCGTGTCCCGGGCGGGTCGTGCCGCGCGAAGCGGCCCGCGACGACGGCGATCTCGCGGTGGCACACGGGGCAGGTTCTGCGTCGGGAGGACATGCCCGCCAGTGTGCCCCGAACGGACCGCCGACGCGCCTGCGCCGAGGTCGGGGCGGGCGGCGGGTGCGCCTGGCCGGGGCAACTGCGTGCGCCTGCCTGGGGGGAGGCGACGGCGGAGCCGGGCGGAGCGGCGTGGGGCCGGGCGGCGGCAGGAGGCGGGGCCGCGGCGTGGTCCGGGCCGCGGGCCGGCGGCATGAGGCCGGCCGCGGCGTGGGGCCGGGCCGCGGGCCGTGCCGTCAGGTCAGAGTCTCCGCCTCCCACCGGTCGGGTCCCACTCCGCGCCAGTCGATCAGCGGTGAGTCGGCGACCTCTTCCGGCTCGATCTCCAGCCCCGCCCGGCGCAGGAACTCCACCAGGTCCCGCACGTTGTGCGCGAGGCCGAGGATCTCGCCGTCCACCCGGACCCGGCGGCCGCCGGTCGGGGACGGCAGGTGCACGATGATCGGACGTTTCCCTGCCATGGCTCCAGCATCATCCGGACGGCTCGGGCCCGCACCCGGGCCGGTCATTCGAGAATCCCCAGCGCGGTGTCCGGCCGGCACAGCGGGCACGCGGGGACCCCTTCCTCGGTGAGTGCGCGTACCGCCTGCTCGCGGTCCACGTCCTTCGCCCGTCCGCCGGCGGCCGTACAGGCGCCGGCGTGGACGTACACCGCGCTGCGGCCGTTCAGCCCGCGCTCGACGGCCCACTCCGCGGCGGCCCGCCGGGTGGCGGGCCGGCGCTGCCGTCCGGCCGCCTCCCGGCGCTCCTCGTCGGCGATCCACCGGTCCATCAGCGCGAGCTGCCGGGCAGCCTGGTGTTCGACGACACGGCGGGCGAAGCGCAGCATGTCGAGACGCGTCAGCGGACGGTCTTCGTTCACACGTTCGATTCTAGTGCCGCGGGGACGGAGCGCGACAGCGGGTCCCGCCCGGATCCGGCCACCGGCCCGGCCGGACAGCACAACGACGAGAGCCCCGTGACCTGCTTTCGCAGATCACGGGGCTCTCGTTCCCGTGTGGCGGCGCCAGGATTCGAACCTGGGAAGGCTGAGCCGGCAGATTTACAGTCTGCTCCCTTTGGCCGCTCGGGCACACCGCCGGGGTTGTGCTGCCGTTCGCACCCGCTTTCGGCGGTGCTCCCCGGCAACGACGTAAACAATACCCGATGCCCAGGGGTGCTTCGCCACCCGATTGATCGCCGCGTTCCGGCCCTCGGGGTGGCTAGGCTGGTGCGGATGCGGCCCGGTGCCCACCGGGCCCGGCGGGCACCGCCGCGCACGCCGGCACGCATCCGATACGCACCCCGATACAAGGAGCCACAGGACATGGCCGACTCCAGTTTCGACATCGTCTCGAAGGTCGAGCGGCAGGAGGTCGACAACGCCCTCAACCAGGCCGCCAAGGAGATCTCTCAGCGCTACGACTTCAAGGGCGTGGGCGCCTCGATCGCGTGGTCGGGTGACAAGATCCTCATGGAGGCGAACTCCGAGGACCGGGTGAAGGCCGTCCTCGACGTCTTCCAGTCCAAGCTGGTCAAGCGCGGCATCTCCCTGAAGGCGCTGGACGCGGGCGAGCCGCAGCTCTCCGGCAAGGAGTACAAGATCTTCGCGACGATCGAGGAGGGCATCTCCCAGGACAACGCGAAGAAGGTGGCGAAGATCATCCGCGACGAGGGCCCCAAGGGCGTGAAGGCCCAGGTCCAGGGGGACGAGCTGCGGGTCAGCTCCAAGAGCCGCGACGACCTTCAGACCGTGATCGCCCTCCTGAAGGGCAAGGACTTCGACTTCGCGCTCCAGTTCGTGAACTACCGGTAGGCCGGGGACGACGCAGCGCGAAGGGCGGGCACCCGGGGTGCCCGCCCTTTTCGTGTCGTCGTGCCGTGCTCAGTCCCGTGAGTTGCCGAACAGCAGGCGGTAGACGATCAGCAGCACCAGGGAGCCGCCGATGGCCGCCGCCCAGGTGGGGCCGTCGTAGAAGTGCTTGCTGATCGGGTGGTCGAGCCAGCGGGAGGAGATCCAGCCGCCGATGAAGGCGCCCGCGATGCCGATGAGGGTCGTACCGATGAAGCCGCCGGGGTCGCGGCCCGGCAGCAGGACCTTGGCGATGGCTCCGGCCAGCAGTCCGAGGATGATCCAACCGATGATGCTCATGCCGTGAACCTGCCCTTCCGCGCTGTGTCCGCACGGTCCCGCCCCCGGGTTCGTGCCGAGGACCGCTGCGCGTCGCGCGCGTGTTCGTGCCGTGTCGGTGAAGAGGACGCCGCGGGACCGTCCGGCGGTTGCCGCGATCAGTAGGGTGCGGCGCATGACACGTACCGCGACCGGTCTGCGCCGCACCCTGGGCGTGCGGGACGCCGTGGTGGTGGGGCTCGGCGCCATGGTCGGCGCCGGTGTCTTCTCGGCTCTGGGGCCCGCCGCGCGGGCGGCCGGTCCCGGGCTGCTGCCCGGGCTGGCCCTGGCCGCCGTGGTGGCGTACTGCAACGCCATGTCCTCGGCCCGGCTCGCCGCCCGCCATCCGGCGTCGGGCGGGACGTACGTGTACGGCAGGGAGCGGCTGGGCGCCTTCTGGGGGTATCTCGCCGGCTGGGCGTTCGTGGTCGGCAAGACCGCCTCCTGTGCGGCCATGGCGCTCACCGTCGGGGTGTACGTCTGGCCGGGGCAGGCGCACGTGGTGGCGGTCGCGGCCGTGGTGGCCCTGACGGCCGTGAACTACGGCGGTGTCCAGAAGTCGGCGCTCCTGACGCGGGTGATCGTGGCGGTCGTGCTCGCCGTGCTCGCGGCGGTGGTCGTCGTGTGTCTCACCTCAGGCCGGGCCGACGCGGGCCGGCTGGCCGCCGGCCTCCCGTCGGGGCCCGGTGGGGTGCTCCAGGCGGCCGGGCTGCTGTTCTTCGCGTTCGCCGGGTACGCGCGGATCGCCACGCTCGGGGAGGAGGTGCGCGATCCGGCGCGCACGATTCCGCGGGCGGTTCCGACGGCTCTCGGGATCGCACTGGCCGTGTACGCGTGCGTGGCCGTCGCGGTGCTCGCCGTCCTCGGGGCGGACCGGCTCGGGCAGGCGGCGGCGCCGCTGGCCGACGCGGTGCGGGCGGCCGGGGTGCCGGGGCTCGTCCCGGTGGTGCGGGCCGGGGCGGCGCTCGCCGCGCTGGGCTCGCTGCTCTCGCTGGTCCTCGGCGTGTCCCGTACGACGCTCGCCATGGCCCGGGACGGCCACCTGCCGGGCGCGCTGGCGGCCGTGCACCCCCGCTTCGGGGTGCCGCACCGGGCGGAGTCGGCCGTGGGCGCGGTGGTGGCCGTGCTGGCCGCGACGGTGGACGTGCGGGGCGCGATCGGCTTCTCGTCCTTCGGCGTGCTGGCTTACTACGCCGTCGCCAACGCTTCGGCCTGGACGCTGAGCCGGGCCCCGCTGTCGCGTGTGGTGCCGGCGGTGGGTCTGCTGGGCTGCGCGCTGCTGGCGTGCGCGCTGCCCGTGGCCTCGGTGGCCGTGGGCGCCGGGGTGCTCCTGGCGGGCGTGGCGGCCTACGGCGTACGGCGGCGGTGGGCGGGCGGGCGCGGGCGGTGACGCACCGTCAGGGCACCTGGCCGGGCGGCGGTGCCGGCGTCGTCAGCGGGCCGCGAACGGTTCGTCGGTGCGGACGATCTCGCGGCCCAGCGGCAGCAGGGAGACCGGGATCAGCTTGAAGTTGGCGACGCCGAACGGGATGCCGATGACGGTGAGGCACAGGGCGATGCCGGTGGCGATGTGGGCGAGGGCCAGCCACCAGCCGGCCAGGACCAGCCACAGGACGTTGCCGACGCAGGAGGGGGCGCCCGCGTCGCGGCGCTCGACCGTGGTGTACCCGAACGGCCACAGGGCGTAGACGCCGATGCGGAATGCGGCGACGCCGAAGGGGATGCCGATGACCGTGACGCACAGCAGGACACCGGCGAGTACGTAGGCGAGGAACAGCCAGAAGCCGCTCAGGACGAGCCAGATGACGTTCAGGATGGTTCTCACTGACGGCCTGCCAACTTCTCGAGCCGGGCGATGCGCTCCGCCATCGGGGGATGCGTGGAGAACATCTTGGACAGCCCCTGGCCCGGGCGGAACGGGTTGGCGATCATCATGTGGCTCGCCGTCTCGATCCGGGGCTCGGGGGGCAGCGGAAGCTGCTGGGTGCCGGTCTCCAGCTTGCGCAGGGCACGGGCGAGGGCGAGCGGGTCACCGGTCAGCTGGGCGCCCGAGGCGTCCGCCTCGTACTCCCGGGAGCGGCTGATGGCCAGCTGGATCAGGGTGGCGGCGAGCGGGCCGAGGATCATGATCAGCAGCAGGCCGAGCAGGCCGGGGCCGTCGTCGTCGTCCGACCGGCCGATCGGGATCAGCCAGGCGAAGTTGACCAGGAACATGATCACCGAGGCGAGGGCGCCGGCGACCGAGGAGATGAGGATGTCCCGGTTGTAGACGTGGCTGAGTTCGTGGCCGATGACGCCGCGCAGTTCGCGTTCGTCCAGCAGGCGCAGGATGCCGTCGGTGCAGCACACGGCCGCGTTGCGCGGGTTGCGGCCGGTCGCGAAGGCGTTGGGGGCTTCCGTCGGCGAGATGTACAGCCGGGGCATGGGCTGGCGGGCCTGCGTGGACAGCTCGCGCACCATGCGGTACAACGCCGGGGCCTCGAACTCGCTGACCGGGCGCGCCCGCATCGCGCGCAGCGCCAGCTTGTCGCTGTTCCAGTACGCGTACGCGTTCGTACCCAGGGCGACGATGACCGCGACGATCAGTCCGGCGCGTCCGAAGAAGCTGCCGATGACGATGATGAGTGCGGACAGTCCCCCGAGGAGTACGGCGGTCCTGAGCCCGTTGTGCCGGCGGTGCACGGTGCGCCCTCCAAGTCTTACAGCTGGGGAACACTCTGATCCAGTGGACCCTCCCGCTGGTGACAACGCCAGGCGGCTGTCGCGAGTTCCCCGGTGCCTGCGGTGGCGCGCGTCGGCCGTACGGGTGGCGGGCCGGAACGGCGCGGCGCGCGCGAGGCGGCACGGGTGCCCCGCGCGCGCGTGGCGACTTCTCAGAAGAGCCCGGTGGCCGCGAAACGGAGGACCAGCTGCGGTGCTCCCGACAGGGCGACGCCGAGCACTCCGGTGAGGGCGAGGGCGGCCGTGAGGGGGGCCGGGACGCGGTGCCGGGCGGGCTGGCCCTCGGGGGCGCGGAACAGCAGGGCCGTCCACTGGAGGTAGTAGAAGAGGGCGATGACGACGTTGACGGCCATGACGGCGGCGAGCCAGCCGAGGCCCGCGTCGACGGCCGCCGAGAACACGGTGACCTTGGCGAACAGGCCGATGATGCCCGGCGGGAGCCCGGCCAGGCACAGCAGGAAGAAGGCCAGGAGCAGCGCGGTGAGCGGGTTGGTGGCGTACAGGCCCCGGTAGTCGCTGATCCGGTTCAGTGCGCGGTCGCGGCCCACCAGGGCGGCCACCGCGAAGGCACCGAGGTTCACGGCGGCGTACATCAGGGCGTACGCGACCGTGGAGCCGATGGCCTTCTCGGCGTCCCGGGTGTATCCGGCGGCGGCGATCGGCACCAGCAGGTAGCCGGCCTGGCCGACGGAGGACCAGGCGAGCAGCCGTACGGCGCTGTACGCGCGCGTGGCCTGCTGGCGCAGGGCGGCGACGTTGCCGACGGTCATGGTGAGGGCGGCCAGGACGGCGAGCGCGGGCCCCCAGACGTCGGCGTACGACGGGAACGCGACGACGGTGACGAGGATGAGGCCGGAGAAGCCGACCGCCTTGCCGACGACCGACAGGTAGGCGGCGACGGGCAGCGGGGCGCCCACGTAGGTGTCGGGCACCCAGAAGTGGAAGGGGGCGGCGGCCGTCTTGAAGGCGAAGCCGACGAGGGTGAGGACGACGCCGGTCCGGGCGAGGGTGTGCAGCTGCCCGTCGACGTGCGGCAGCGCCTGGGCGATCCGGTTGAGGTAGAGGCTGCCGGTGGAGGCGTAGACGAAGCTGACGCCCATCAGGCTGACCGCGGTGGCGGTGACCGAGGACAGGAAGAACTTCAGGGCGGCCTCGGAGGACCGCTTGTCGCCGTGCCGGATGCCGACGAGCGCGAAGGCGGGCAGGGAGGCGACCTCCAGGGCGACGATCAGGGTGGCCAGGTCGCGGGAGGCGGGCAGCAGGGCGGCGCCGGCGGCGGAGGAGAGCAGCAGGAACCAGAACTCGCCCGGCGGGACGCGCCGCCGCTCGTCGTCCAGGTGGGTGACGGAGAGCAGGGCGGCGAGCAGGGCGCCGCCGAGGACGAGGAACTGGATGACGAGGGTGAAGTGGTCGGCGGTGTAGCTGCACGCGCGCGCGTGGCCGTCCGTGCAGAAGGTGCTGCGGTCGCCGTCCAGGAGGGGCAGGAGCAGCAGGGCCGCCGCGGCGAGACCCGCGACGGACACCCAGCCGAGGACGGGCTTGCGGCGCTCGGGCAGGAACAGGTCGGCGACGAGGACACCGAGAGCGACGGCCGCGGTGACGACGGGCGGGGCGACGGCGAGCCAGTCGACGGACTGGACCACCGACTGGGCGAGCGGCTGGGCCAGGGCGCTCATCGGGTGCCTCCTGCGAGGAGCTGCTGCACGGCCGGATCGGTGAGGCCGAGCAGGGCCCTCGGCCACAGTCCGGCGACGACGGTGAGGGTGACGAGCGGGGTCCAGGCGGCGAACTCGTACCCGTGGACGTCGGCGAGGCGCGGGACTTCCCGCTCGGCGCCGCCCATGCAGACGCGGCGGACCACGATCAGCATGTACGCGGCGGTGAGCAGGGTGCCGAACGCGCCGATCGCCATGAAGGTGAGGAAGGCCGGCCGGCTCAGGCCGGCGGCGGGCCGGAACGACCCGAACAGGGCGAGCATCTCGCCCCAGAACCCGGCGAGGCCGGGCAGGCCGAGGGAGGCGACCGCGCCGAAGGCCAGCAGACCGCCGAGCCGCGGTGCCCTGCCGTACAGCGCGCCGCCGGTCCCCTGGGCGAGGGTGTCGAGGTCGGTGGTGCCGGTGCGGTCCTTCACCCCGCCGACCAGGAAGAACAGCAGGCCGGTGATGAGGCCGTGGGCGATGTTGGCGAACAGGGCGCCGTTCACTCCGGTCGGGGTCATGGTGGCGATGCCGAGCAGGACGAAGCCCATGTGGCCGACGGAGGAGTAGGCGATGAGGCGCTTGAGGTCGCCTCTCGCGCCCCGCCGGGCGAGGGCCAGGCAGGCCAGGGATCCGTAGATGATCCCGACGACGGCGAACGCGGCGAGGTATGGCGCGAAGGTGTGGAAGCCGTGCGGGGCCACCGGCAGAAGAATCCGGACGAACCCGTACGTACCCATCTTCAGCAGGACCCCGGCCAGCAGGACGGAGCCGACGGTCGGCGCGGCGGTGTGGGCGTCGGGCAGCCAGCTGTGCAGCGGCCACATCGGCGTCTTCACCGCGAGCCCGATCCCGATCGCCAGAACGGCGATGACCTGCACGGACGCGGTCAGCGACCGGCCGTTGTCAGTGGCGAGTGCCACCATGTCGAATGTGCCCGCCTTGAGTCCGATCAGGAGCAGGCCGAGCAGCATGACCACGGAACCGAGCAGCGTGAACAGGATGAACTTCCACGCGGCACGGGTCCGGCCCTCGCCGCCCCAGCGGGCGATGAGGAAGTACATCGGGATGAGCACCGTCTCGAACGCCAGGAAGAACAGCAGCAGGTCGAGGACGGCGAAGGTCGCGAGGGTGCCGGACTCGAGCAGGAGCAGCAGCGCCACGTACGCCTTCGGGGACGGGCCCGTCGGCGGCTTGAAGTAGGAGTACAGCGCGCAGAGGAAGGTCAGCAGCGCGGTCAGGACCAGAAGGGGGAGCGAGATGCCGTCGGTGCCGAGGTGGATCCGCACGTCGAGCGCGGGGATCCAGCTGATGTCGGTCGTGGCCTGCATCTTCGACGGGTGGTCGTGGTCGAAGCCGAGCGCGAGGACGACCGCGGCGACGAGGATCACGCCGGTGACCGTCACGCCGTGCCGCAGCACGGCCTGCTCGGGCGACTTCCCCTTCAGTCCGGGCGGGGCCGGGAGGAGGGCGGCGACGGCGCCGAGGAGCGGGCCGACGACGACGAATGCCAGAAGGAACTGCATCACGGACTCGTTGATACCGATCACGGCCGCTCACGCTCCCGAGGCGACGAGGAGGACGGCGACCGCCAGGACGACGGTGCCGGCGAGCAGCGCGCTCACATAGGTCTGCACATTGCCCGTCTGGGCGCGCCGCACGGCGGACCCTAGAAGCCGGGGCAGGGCGGCGGCGCCGCGTACGTAGGTGTCGACGACCTCGCGGTCGAGGAACCGGACGAGACGCGCCCCTGCCTGGACCGGGCGGACGAACAGCGCCGTGTACACGGCGTCCAGGTGGAAGCCGCCGGCCGCGTGCCGGTGCAGCGGGCCGAGCAGCAGCCGCCCGGGGTCGGCCGGGTCCGGGGCGTGGGCGATGTCGCCGTAGGCCGGTTCGTGGGTGGCGATGGCCTCGGCCTCGACCAGCCCGGCGTCGCCCCCGGGATGGGCGGCGACGGCGCCCATCGGGGTGCGGGCGGCGAGCGCGGCGGTGCGCTGCCAGGCGCCGTAGGTGAGCAGTCCGCCGGCCACCGCCAGACCGGTGCCGAGGATGGAGGTGAGGAGGGTCGGGGTGAGGTCGCGGCCGTCGAACCAGTCGGGCAGCGCCCGGTAGGCG
Source organism: Streptomyces sp. NPDC028722 (assembly GCF_040637655.1). Lineage (NCBI taxonomy): Bacteria > Bacillati > Actinomycetota > Actinomycetes > Kitasatosporales > Streptomycetaceae > Streptomyces > Streptomyces sp. NPDC028722. Next base: position 132,770 of record NZ_JBEZWU010000009.1, on the reverse strand, counting down.
AGCCCGCCGAAAGCGAGGGAGGGGATCGCGAGGACCCAGAGCACCACGGTCATGGTCAGGGGCTGGCGGCCGTGGTCGGGGGCCTCGGCGCCCCGGCCGCGGAAGGCCAGCAGCCACAGCCGGGTGGCGTAGGCCGCGGTCAGCGGCGCGGTGAGCAGGCCGGCGACGAGGACGATCCAGCCGGCGGCGCCGGGGACGGGGCCGGGGTGGCCCGATGTCACGTGCTCGGCGGCGCCGAGGACGGACTCCTTGGAGAAGAAGCCGCTGAAGGGCGGGATCGCGGCGAGCGCGAGCAGCGCCACGGTCATCGTCCAGTAGGCGTCCGGGACGCGGTCGCGCAGGCCGTGCATGCGGGACATGGCGGCGAGCGAGTTGGTGCCGGCGGCGTGGATGATCACGCCGGCCGCGAGGAAGAGCAGCGCCTTGAAGGCGCCGTGCGCGAGGAGGTGGAAGACGGCGGCACCGCGGTCGCCGACGGCGAGGGCGCCGGTCATGTAGCCGAGCTGGCCGATCGTCGAGTAGGCGAGGACGCGCTTGATGTCGTCCTGGGCGAGCGCGGCGAGACCGGAGCCGGTCATCGTGACGGCGGCCATGACGGCGAGGACCACCATCGCGGCCTGCGAGGCCTCGAAGACGGGGAGGAGACGGGCGACGAAGTAGACACCGGCGGCGACCATCGTCGCGGCGTGGATCAGCGCCGAGACGGGTGTCGGGCCCGCCATCGCGTCCGGCAGCCAGGTGTGCAGCGGGAACTGCGCCGACTTGCCCGCCACACCGGCGAGCAGCAGCAGCGCGATCACGGTCGGGTGGTGCAGGCCCCCGCTGGCGACGGTGCCGAGGACGCGGGTGACGCGGAACGATCCGGCGTCGGTGGCCAGCGCGAACAGGCCGATCAGGAACGGCACGTCACCGAGCTTGGTGACCACGAAGGCCTTCAGGGAGGCGGCTCGGGCCTCGGGGGTCTCCCAGTAGTGGCCCACCAGGAAGTAGGAGCAGATGCCCATGACCTCCCAGCCGACCAGCAGCACGATCAGGTCGCCGGAGTAGACGACCAGGAGCATCGCGGAGGTGAACAGGGAGACCAGAGCGGCGTACGAGGGGTAGCGCGGGTCGTCGCGCAGATAGCCCGTCGAGTACGTCTGCACGCAGGTCGCGACGAACGCGACCAGGACGGCGACGAGTGCGGCGAAGCCGTCGATGTGCAGGGCCAGCTCGATGGGGACGGACCCGGTGGGCGTCAGTTCGGTGTGGGCGTCGACGGCCGTCCCGCCGCCCTGGCGCACGGCCACCAGCGCGGCCAGCACGAGGGAGGCCAGCGGTGGCAGCACCGCGAGCGGGCGGACGAAGCCGGGAGCGGTGCGGCCGAGCAGCAGGCCGGCCGCGGCACCCAGGAACGGCAGGAGGGGGACGAGGACGGCGAGGGTGGTCGTGGTCACGCGGTGGCCTCAGCCTTCTCGCCCGCCGAGGTACCGGGGCCCTGGGTGCCGGGGCCTTCCGTCTCGGGGCCCTCGGCGGTGTCGCGGAGCTTGTCGATGTCGGAGGTGCCGCGGTTGCGGTACACGGCCAGCACGATCGCCAGGCCGATACCGATCTCGGCGGCGGCGATGGCGATGGTGAACAGGGTCAGCGCCTGGCCGGAGTGCAGGGTGTCCCGCGCGGCCCGACTGAGCCAGACGTCGAAGGCGACCAGGTTGAGGTTGACGGCGTTGAGCATCAGCTCGACCGACATCAGCACCAGGATGGCGTTGCGGCGGGCCAGAACGCCGTAGAGGCCGGTGCAGAAGAGGAGGGCGGAGAGCACGGCGGGGTAGGCGAGGTGCATCAGCGGGCCCCTTCCTTGCCTGGGGCCGCAGGTGCGGCGGTCTCGTCCCCGGGGGCGGCAGGGGTGGCGGTCGCGTTCCCTGAGGCGGCAGGGGTGGTGGATGCGTTCCCGGGGGCGGCAGGCGTCGTGGATGCGTTCCCGGGGGCGGCAGGCGTCGTGGTCTCGTCCGCGTCCGCCTTGCGGGAGAGGACGATCGCGCCGACCAGGGCCGCGAGGAGCAGCACGGACAGGGCCTCGAAGGGCAGTACCCAGTGCCGGAACAGGCTGGAGCCGGTGACCCGGGTGGTTCCGGCGGCCGGGCCGTCCAGGTCGATCCAGGTCGTGCGGAAGGCGTCCACGACGACCCACACCAGGGCGACGGCGGCGGTCACCGCCACCGCCAGGGCGGCCCAGCGGTTGCCGGAGTCGGCGTCCGGGGAGCGGCCGATGGGGGCCCGGGTGAGCATCAGGCCGAACAGGAGGAGGACGACGACGGAACCGACGTAGATCAGGACCTGCACCCACGCGATGAACTCGGCCGTGAGCAGCAGGTACTCCACCGCGAGGCCGCCGAGCGCGACCACCAGCCACAGGGCGGCGTGCACCAGCTGCCGGGTGGTGACGGTGACGAACGCGGCGCCCAGGGTGACCAGGCCGACGAGCAGGAAGGCGATCTCGACACCGGTCGGGGACAGGAAGCCGTGCCCGGCCGCGACGAGGTGCGTGCTCGGGCCGGCCGCGGCGAGGGACCCGGCTGCGGCGAGGCTCACGACCCACCACCCTGCGGCGGCTCCGGTGCGGCCTGCGCGGCGGCCAGTTTCTCGGCGGTCCTGCGGGCGGCGGCGATCTCCTTGGGCTCCTCCGCGCCGGGGTCCAGGGCGGGCGGTGCCGGGACGGTCCACATCCATTCGCGGAGCTTGTCGCGCTCGTGCGTGAGGTCACGGATGTCGGTCTCGGCGTACTCGAACTCAGGGGACCAGAACAGCGCGTCGAAAGGACACACCTCGATGCAGATGCCGCAGTACATGCACAGGGCGAAGTCGATCGCGAACCGGTCGAGGACGTTGCGGCTGCGCTCACGGCCGCCGGGGGCGGCCGGCGGGACCGTCTCCTTGTGGGAGTCGATGTAGATGCACCAGTCCGGGCACTCGCGGGCGCACAGCATGCAGACCGTGCAGTTCTCCTCGAACAGCCCGATCACTCCGCGGGTGCGGGGCGGCAGCTCGGGCAGGGTGTCCGGGTACTGCTCGGTGACCGTCTTTCTGGTCATCGTGCGCAGGGTGACGGCCAGGCCCTTGGCGAGGCCGGAGCCGGGGATGGGGGCCATGGTTAGCCGATCACCACCTTGACGACGCCGGTGAGGGCGATCTGGGCGAGGGAGAGGGGGACGAGGAGGGTCCAGGAGAGCTTCTGGAGCTGGTCCTCGCGCAACCGCGGGTAGGTGACGCGGAGCCAGATGACCAGGAAGGCCAGGACCGCCGTCTTCAGCAGCGTCCAGACCCAGCCGAGTCCTTCGGTGCCCCAGGGGCCGTGCCAGCCGCCGAGGAAGAGCACGGTCGTCAGACCGCACAGGACGACGATCCCGGCGTACTCGGCGAGCAGGAACAGGGCGAAGCGCAGACCGGTGTACTCGGTGTACGCGCCGAAGATGATCTCCGAGTCGGCGACGGGCATGTCGAACGGCGGGCGCTGGAGCTCGGCGAGCCCGGCGACGAAGAAGACGACCGCGCCGACGAGCTGCCAGGGCACCCACCACCAGTGGAAGGAGTGCAGGATGCCCGGCAGGGAGACCGTGCCGGCCGCCATCGCGACCGAGGCCGCCGCCAGCAGCATGGGCAGTTCGTAGGCGAGCAGCTGGGCGGCCGTGCGCAGGCCGCCGAGCAGGGAGAACTTGTTCGCGCTGGCCCAGCCGGCCATCAGGGAGCCGAGCACGCCGACGCCCATCACCGCGAGCACGAAGAAGACGCCCGCGTCCAGGACCTGGCCGACGGCGCCCTCGCTCGGGCCGATCGGGATGGCGAGCAGCACGAGGAGGTACGGCAGCAGGGACACGGCCGGGGCGAGCTGGAAGACGCGGCGGTCGGCGCCCGCCGGGACCACGTCCTCCTTCTGCGCGAACTTCACTCCGTCGGCGACCAGCTGGGCCCAGCCGTGGAAGCCGCCCGCGTACATCGGGCCGAGGCGGCCCTGCATGTGGGCCATCACCTTGTGTTCGGTCTGGCCGATGATCAGGGGGAAGGTGAGGAAGACGACGAAGACGACCAGAAGTCGCAGGGCGACGTCCGACGCGCCGTTCACTGCGGGCCTCCTGCGGGGTGGTCGGGGGTGCGCGGGTCCGGGTCCGGGTCCGGACCCGGGTTCAGGTCCGGGTCGCGAGGGGTTTCCGGGCTGTCCGAGGTGTTCGGGTCGTTCGAGGTGTTCGGGTCGTTCGACGTACTCGGATCGTCCGGAGTGTTCGGGTCCTGGGGCTCTTCGGCGGGCGGCGCCGGCTGCGGCTCCGGCCGCGGTTCAGGAGTTCGGTCGGGCCCGGTGGCCTGTCCGGGTTCGTCGAACGCCGGGCGGGCGTGGTGCCAGGGCGCGTCCGAGCTGCGCGGGGCCGCGCTCCGGCCGGCGGGGCGTACGGCGGCGTCCGGTTCGGTCGGCGTCGGCTCGGTGGCCGCCGGTTCCGTCGGCTCGGTGCGGGCCGGTTCCGGGGTCTGCGCACGTTGGGTGGCCGAGCCCTGTGAGGCGCTGCGTGTGCGGCGCGGCCGTGCGGACGGCGGCGCCGGGCCGGGCTCGTACGCCACCGAGGCCTCGGCGGCCGGACCTTCCACCGGGGTCTTGGCCGCCGCCCCGGTGGCGTCACCCTGAGCCGCGGCCTGCTTGCGCGTGGCCGCGTCCCCGGCCTGCGCCGCCTGCGCGGCCTGCGCCGGCTCCGCGGCCCCCGTGACCTGACCGGCCTCCGGGGCCTGGCCGGTCGATCCCTCCGACGCCGAGCGGGTGCGCCGGGGCGGGCGTTCGCCCGCGGCGCGGGCCGGGCGCTCCGTCGCCGCGCGGCCCGCCGTCCGGGCGGGGCGGGCCGGAGCAGCGGGGAGCTGGCCCTTGAGGGGGCCCCACTCGTTCGGGTCGGGAACGCCCGGGGGCAGCATCTGGCGCCGCTTGGGCCCGCCGTGTTCGGATTCGCCGGGTTCCTTCGCGCCGGGCCAGGCCTTGGCGACGCGGGCGGCGAGGACGAAGTCCTTGCGGAGCGGGTGGCCCTCGAAGTTCTCGGGGAGCAGCAGGTGGTCGAGGCCCGGGTGGCCCTCGAAGACGACCCCGAACATCTCGTGGGTCTCGCGCTCGTGCCAGGCGGCGCCCGCGTAGACGGCGATCGCGGAGGGGAGGACCGGGGCGTCGTGCGGGACCGTCGTGCGGACGAGGAGACGGCGGACCGGGTTCAGGGCGACGACGTGCGCGGCGACGCGGAAGCCCGTGCCCGGTTCGTCGACCGCGCTGAGCCAGTCGAAGTAGGTGCACGACAGGGTCGTACGGGCCGTCTCCAGGGCGGTGAGCCAGGAGGACGGCGGTACGTCCACGGTCAGGAGGTCGTACGACTCCTCGGCCGTGGCGTCCGTGCCGAAGAGTTCCCCGGCGGGGGCGGGCAGCCAGCCGGCCGTGCTCATCGGACGTCCCCCTCGGGGGCCGGGGCCGGCGGCCGGACCAGGTCGCTCTGGAGCGCGGCGGCCGACGGCCGGGCGGGCCCGGTGCCGTACCGCTCCCCCAGCGACTCGCGGGCGATCTTCTCCTGGAGCTTGAGGATGCCCTGGAGCAGCGCCTCGGGGCGCGGTGGGCAGCCGGGGACGTACACGTCCACCGGGATGATCTGGTCGACGCCCTTGGTGACGGAGTAGGAGTCCCAGTAGGGGCCGCCGCAGTTGGAGCAGGCGCCGAAGGAGATGACGTACTTCGGCTCGGGCATCTGCTCGTAGAGGCGCTTGACGGCGGGGGCCATCTTGTCCGTGACCGTGCCGGAGACGACCATCAGGTCGGCCTGGCGGGGGCCCGGCGCGAAGGGGATGACGCCGAGGCGGATGAAGTCGTGGCGGGCCATCGACGCGGCGATGAACTCGATCGCGCAGCAGGCGAGGCCGAAGTTGAAGACCCAGAGCGAGTAGCGGCGGCCCCAGTTCAGGACGACCTTCATCGGTTCGGGGGCGAGCCGGGCGAGCGTGCCGAGCCGCTTCGGCTCCGGCAGCGGCACGGGCTCCGGGACAGCCGGGTTCACGTCCATGTCAGGACGCCCTTCTTGTATGCGTACAGCAGGCCCACGGCGAGGAAGCCGAGGAAGACGAACATCTCCACGAGGGTTGTCGCGCCGTAGCCGGGGGCGGCGAAGACCGTCGCCCAGGGGAACAGGAAGACCGAGTCGACCGCGAAGATCACGTAGAGGAAGGCGTAGACGTAGTAGCGGACCTGGGTGTGGGCCCAGCCCTCGCCGACGGGGTCGACGCCGCACTCGTAGGTCAGGAGTTTCTCCGGTGTCGGCACGACCGGGCGCAGCAGGCGGCCGGCGCCGAAGGCGGCCGCGACGAACAGCACGCCGACGAGGGCGAGCAGTCCGACCACCGAGTAGGACCGGAAGTAGCCGGCCGCGACGACGTTCGCCGCGGCGGTCGTCGAGTGTCCCAGCGTCTCCCGCACGTCCGTCCCTCGCTCCCTGACCTCGTGACCTGAGTGAACTCTGTGATGCAACGCGATTCGAGGATCTGTACGCACGGGAGTCTAGGCCCTGATAAAGAACCGGTAAGCAGCCCGTCACGCCGTGGGACGGCCGGAGCCCGGTGGGGTGGGGTTTTCCCCCGGCGGCGGAGGGCGGCGTACCGCATGGCGTGAGCGGCGCCGCGCACGGCAGGCTGACCACCATGACCGCTTCCAGCCCCGCCGCCGACCGGACCGACGGCACCGACGGCACCGACGGACACGACGGCCTCGACCGGCTGCCTCCGCCCCGGCCCGCCTACGACGCGCACACCTGGAAGGAGATCGCGTATCTCCTGCTGAACCTGCCGGTGGCGGTGTTCGGGTTCGCTTACGCGTTCACGGTGCTGGTGGCCGGCGGCACCCTCACCCTCACCGTGATCGGCCTCCCGCTGCTCGCGCTCTGCCTGCTGGGCGCCCGGCAGCTGGGCAAGCTGGAGCGGGCCCGGGCCCGGAAACTGCTCGGGGTGCGGGTGGAGGAGCCGACACCACTGCCGCTCTCCAGGGGCGGGGGGCCGGTGCAGCGGCTGTGGCTGGCGCTGAAGGACCCGGTGGGCTGGCGGACGCTGCTGTACGACGCGATTCGGCTGCCCTGGGGTGTGGTCACCTTCTGCACCGTGCTGATCTCGCTGTTCGTGCTGTGGCCGGTGCTGCCGTATCTGGCGCGGCTCCTCGCCAACGCCGACCGGGCGATGGTGCGCGGGCTGCTGTCGCCGTCGGACGAGCTGGAGCGCCGGATCGCCGAACTGGAGTCCGACCGCGGGATCGTGGTCGACACGGCCGCCGCCGACCTGCGGCGCATCGAGCGGGACCTGCACGACGGTGCCCAGGCCCGGCTGGTCAACCTGGCCATGGGGCTCGGCCTGGCCAAGGAGAAGCTGCTGGAGGACCCCGACACGGCGGCCTCGATGGTGGCGGAGGCGCACGGCGAGGTGAAGCTGGCCCTTCAGGAGCTGCGTGACCTGGCCCGGGGCATCCATCCGGCCGTGCTCACCGACCGCGGCCTGGACGCGGCCCTGTCCTCGGTCGCCTCCCGCTGCACGGTGCCGGTGACGGTGACCGTGGATCTGGTGGGCCGGCCCGCGGCGGCCATCGAAGGCATCGCCTACTTCACCGTCTCGGAACTGCTCCAGAACATCAGCAAACACAGCCGGGCCCGGACCGCCTCCGTCGACGTGTGGCGCGCGGAGGACCGGCTGCTGGTCCAGGTGACCGACGACGGCGTCGGCGGCGCCCGGCTGGACGCCGGCAGCGGCATGCGGGGCCTGGCGGACCGGCTCGGCGCGGTGGACGGCCTGTTCGTCGTCGACTCGCCGGACGGTGGGCCGACGGTGGTCACCGCGGAGCTGCCGTGGCGTGACCGGCAGGAGTAGCCGGCGGCACCGTGGCACACACGCGTGCGGGGCGGCCGGGCTTCCCGGCGGCCCCGCACGTCCACGCGCGCGTGCGGCCCGCCCGCGCGACCGGCCACGCGCGGGTGCGGCCCGTCCGAGCGCCGGTCACGCGAGTGCCGGAACGACCACTACGCGCGCGTGCACCACGCGAACGCGGCCACATCCCACGCCGTCCCGCCCGGCACGCACCGGGCGCACCGGGCGCACCGGGCGCACCGAGACCGCCGGGACCGCCGGGACCGCCGGGACCGCCGGGACCGCCGGGGCCACCGGGACGCCAGGACCCCCGGGACGCCAGGACTCCCCGGACGCCAGGACGACCGGGACGACCGGGACCACCGGGACCACCGGGACGACCGGGACCACCGGGACGACCGGGACGACCGGGACGACCGGCATCCCCGGGACCACCGGCACCCCCGGGACCACCGGGGCCACCGGGGCCACCGGCACCACCGAGACCACCGGCACCCCCGGAAGGGTGGGGAAAACCCCCCGGTCGAGAGGCCGACGGACGCCATGGCCCGGGGGCCCGGGGCGGGCGACCCTGGTGGGGCGGCTGAAGCGCCGCTCGGACGAGGAGAACGGGACGGCGTCGATGGCCACGGAGTACGGGCGGGAATACGGACAGGGTTACGGGCAGGGGCGCCGTGCCGGAGGCGGGTACCGGCTGCCCGCCGCGCTGCGGGCGCCCGTCGAGGGGCGCGCCTGGCGTGAGCTGGGCTACGTCCTGCTGAGCCTGCCGGTGTCCCTGGTGCTGTTCACCTGGACGGTGACGATGGTGGCGCTCGGCGCGGGCCTGCTGGTCACCTTCCTCGGCATCCCGGTGCTGGCGGCGGCGCTCGCGGGCTGCCGGGGCTTCGCCGTGCTGGAGCGGGCGCGGGCGCGCGCGCTGCTCGGCCTGGACGTGGCCGGCCCGGAGCCGCTGCGGATGCACAAGCCGGGCGCGGCGGCCTGGACGGGGGCGGTCCTCAAGAGCGGCACCTCCTGGCGGAACGCGCTGTACGCGCTGGTGCTGCTGCCGTGGGCAGTGTTCACCTTCTCGGTGACGGTCGCCTTCTGGACGCTCGGCTGGGCCCTGCTGACCTACCCGCTGTGGTTCTGGGCGTTCCCGGCGTTCGCCGGCCAGGGCGGCCTCCAGCTGTACGGCGACGCCCACCACCGCATCTACCTCGACAACCCGTTCGAGATCACGGTGACCGCGCTGGTCGGGCTGGTGTTCACGCTGGTGACGCCGTGGCTCGTCCGGGCTCTGACGACGGTGGACGGGCTGCTCGTGCGCGGGCTGCTCGGGCCGTCGCCGCTGTCGGCGCGGGTGGTGGAGCTGGAGTCGGACCGCGGGACCGTGGTCGACACGGCCGCCGCCGACCTGCGGCGCATCGAGCGGGACCTGCACGACGGTGCCCAGGCCCGGCTGGTCAACCTGGCGATGGATCTGGGGCTGGCGAAGGAGAAGCTGCGGGAGGACCCGCGGGCGGCGGCGCGGATGGTGGAGGAGGCGCACGGCGAGGTGAAGACGGCGCTTCAGGAGCTGCGTGACCTGGCCCGGGGCATCCATCCGGCCGTGCTCACCGACCGCGGCCTGGACGCGGCCCTGTCCTCGGTCGCCTCCCGCTGCACGGTGCCGGTGACGGTGGACGTCGACCTGCCGGCCCGGCCCGCGGCGGCCATCGAGGGCATCGCCTACTTCACGGTCTCCGAGCTGCTCCAGAACGTCAGCAAGCACAGCCGGGCCCGGACCGCCTCCGTCGACGTGTGGCGCGCGGAGGACCGGCTGCTGGTCCAGGTGACCGACGACGGCGTCGGCGGCGCCGGTCCCGCCGGCGGTTCGGGACTGGCCGGGCTCGCCGCACGCCTGGACGCGGTGGACGGCGTCCTCGTGATCGACTCCCCCGCCGGCGGCCCCACCCGGGTGATCGCGGAACTGCCCTGGCGGCCCTGAGGACCGACGCTGGACCCGGTATTCGCCCAGGACGGCGGCGGCCCGGCACGAATGCTGGAATGCTGGACCTCCGTAGGACGTCACGGACGCACGTCACCGCCCGGCAACGCGGCGGGCGTGGTCGCCGGATCGGGCTGTGGGGGGCCGAAGGATCGTGGAGGACAGAGTGCGGGTGGTCATCGCCGAGGACTCAGTGCTGCTCAGAGAGGGCCTGACCCGGTTGCTGACCGACCGCGGGCACGAGGTCGTGGCCGGAGTCGGGGACGCGGACGCGCTGGTGAAGACCATCTCCGCGCTGGACGAGCAGGGGCAGCTGCCCGACGTGGTCGTGGCCGACGTACGGATGCCGCCGACGCACACCGACGAGGGGGTCCGGGCGGCCGTACTGCTGCGCCGGCTGCACCCGGGGCTGGGGGTGCTGGTGCTGTCGCAGTACGTGGAGGAGCGTTACGCCACCGAGCTGCTGGCCGGATCCAGCCGTGGCGTGGGCTATCTGCTGAAGGACCGGGTCGCGGACGTACGGGAGTTCGTGGACGCGGTGGTGCGGGTCGCCGAGGGCGGTACGGCGCTGGACCCGGAGGTGGTGGCGCAGCTGCTGGGCCGCAGCCGCAAGCAGGACGTGCTGGTGGGGCTGACCCCGCGGGAGCGGGAGGTGCTCGGGCTGATGGCGGAGGGGCGGACGAACTCGGCGATCGCCCGGCAGCTGGTGGTCAGCGACGGCGCCGTGGAGAAGCACGTCAGCAACATCTTCCTGAAGCTCGGCCTGGCTCCGAGCGTCGGCGACCACCGTCGGGTTCTGGCCGTTCTCACGTACCTGAACTCCTGACCGGACGGCCCGGCGTCAGCACCCCGTCAGCGTGCCGTCAGCGCGCCCGGCTTCCGTTGGGGGCGGGCACCGCAGGGAGTCCCGGAACGGGAACCCGCGGACGCGCGGCCGGGTGAAAGGTCCGGCGCAGAACCGGGAACGCGCGGTAAGTGCCTGGCCGGCGGCCCGGTGACGCGGGACATGATGTGACGCAGCGCGACAGGCCGTCTCGAAATGTCGACCGATCCACGGAAGACCTCGGGAAGGCGACCCTAACCGACGTAGGGTTGATCCGGGATGGTCCGTGGGACGACCGTGCCCCGGACAGCCGCCTCGAAGGAGGTCCAGTTCAGTGACCAGCCAGGTCAGCAGCCCAGCGGAGCAGGCCGACGACGGATCGGTCGTGGGAGAGCAGCGCAAACCGGGCGGCGCGAAGGACGTGCGGCGCCTGGACCGGGTGATCATCCGGTTCGCGGGGGACTCGGGTGACGGCATGCAGCTCACCGGTGACCGGTTCACCTCGGAGACCGCCACCTTCGGCAACGACCTCTCCACCCTGCCGAACTTCCCCGCCGAGATCCGCGCCCCCGCCGGCACCCTGCCGGGTGTCTCGTCCTTCCAGCTGCACTTCGCCGACCACGACATCCTCACCCCCGGAGACGCGCCGAACGTCCTGGTCGCGATGAACCCGGCCGCGCTGAAGGCCAACATCGGCGACCTCCCGCGAGGGGCCGAGATCATCGTCAACACCGACGAGTTCACCAAGCGGGCCCTCCAGAAGGTCGGTTACGCCGGCTCTCCGCTGGAGGACGGCTCGCTCGACGGCTACAGCCTTCACCCGGTGCCGCTGACCACGCTCACGGTCGAGGCGCTGAAGGAGTTCGACCTCTCCCGCAAGGAGGCCGAGCGCAGCAAGAACATGTTCGCGCTGGGCCTGCTCAGCTGGATGTACCACCGGCCCACCGAGGGCACGGAGACGTTCCTGCGGAGCAAGTTCGCGAGGAAGCCGGAGATCGCCGCCGCCAACATCGCCGCGTTCCGGGCGGGCTGGAACTTCGGCGAGACGACGGAGGACTTCGCGGTCTCCTACGAGGTCGCCCCGGCCGCCCGGGCCTTCCCGGTCGGCACCTACCGGAACATCTCCGGGAACCTCGCCCTGTCCTACGGCCTGATCACCGCGTCGCGGCAGGCGGATCTGCCCCTGTTCCTGGGGTCGTACCCGATCACGCCGGCCTCGGACATCCTGCACGAGCTGAGCAAGCACAAGAACTTCGGCGTGCGCACCTTCCAGGCCGAGGACGAGATCGCGGGCATCGGCGCGGCCCTGGGCGCGGCGTTCGGCGGTTCGCTGGCGGTGACGACGACGTCGGGGCCGGGTGTGGCGCTGAAGTCGGAGACGATCGGTCTCGCGGTGTCGCTGGAGCTGCCGCTGCTGGTCATCGACATCCAGCGCGGCGGGCCGTCCACCGGGCTGCCGACCAAGACCGAGCAGGCGGACCTGTTGCAGGCGATGTACGGCCGCAACGGTGAGGCGCCGGTGCCGGTGGTCGCGCCGAGGACCCCGGCCGACTGCTTCGACGCGGCCGTGGAGGCGGCCCGGATCGCGCTGACGTACCGCACGCCGGTGATGCTGCTGTCGGACGGCTACCTGGCCAACGGTTCCGAGCCGTGGCGCATCCCCGAGGTGGACGAGCTGCCCGACCTGCGGGTGCAGTTCGCCTCCGGCCCGAACCACACGCTGGAGGACGGCACGGAGGTCTTCTGGCCCTACAAGCGGGACCCGCAGACCCTGGCCCGGCCCTGGGCGGTGCCGGGCACCGAGGGCCTGGAACACCGGATCGGCGGCATCGAGAAGCAGGACGGCACGGGCAACATCTCCTACGACCCGGCCAACCACGACTTCATGGTCCGCACCCGGCAGGCCAAGATCGACGGCATCGACGTCCCCGACGTGGAGGTCGACGACCCGCACGGCGCCCGGACCCTGGTACTCGGCTGGGGTTCCACCTACGGGCCGATCACGGCGGCGGTACGGCGGCTGCGGACGGCCGGCGAGCCGATCGCGCAGGCCCATCTGCGCCACCTCAACCCCTTCCCCCGCAACCTCGGCACGGTCCTGAGGAGCTACGACAAGGTCGTGATCCCCGAGATGAACCTCGGGCAGCTCGCCACTCTGGTCCGGGCGAAGTACCTGGTCGACGCCCACTCCTACAACCAGGTCAACGGCATGCCGTTCAAGGCGGAACAGCTCGCCGCGGCACTGAAGGAGGCCATCGATGACTGACGGCGCCCACGGGCTGCTGCACCTGGTCCCCCGGGCCGAGGCCAAGCAGTCGATGAAGGACTTCAAGTCGGACCAGGAGGTGCGCTGGTGCCCGGGCTGCGGTGACTACGCGATCCTCGCGGCCGTGCAGGGCTTCATGCCGGAACTGGGCCTGGCGCGCGAGAACATCGTCTTCGTCTCCGGTATCGGCTGCTCCTCCCGCTTCCCGTACTACCTGAACACCTACGGGATGCACTCCATCCACGGCCGTGCCCCGGCCATCGCGACCGGTCTGGCCGCCTCGCGCCGTGACCTGAGCGTCTGGGTCGTCACCGGTGACGGCGACGCGCTGTCCATCGGCGGCAATCATCTGATCCACGCCCTGCGCCGCAACGTCAACCTGAAGATCCTGCTGTTCAACAACCGGATCTACGGCCTGACCAAGGGCCAGTACTCGCCGACCTCCGAGGTCGGCAAGATCACCAAGTCGACGCCGATGGGCTCGCTCGACGCCCCCTTCAACCCCGTCTCCCTCGCCCTCGGCGCGGAGGCGTCGTTCGTGGCGCGCACGATCGACTCCGACCGCAAGCACCTCACCGAGGTGCTCCGGCAGGCCGCCGCCCACCCGGGCACGGCCCTGATCGAGATCTACCAGAACTGCAACATCTTCAACGACGGCGCCTTCGACGCTCTCAAGGACAAGCAGCGGGCCGAGGAGGCGCTGATCCGGCTGGAGCACGGGCAGCCGATCCGCTTCGGGGCCGACGGGGCGAGAGGCGTCGTACGGGACCCGCGGACCGGTGATCTCGGGGTGGTGTCGGTGACCGAGGAGAACGAGGCGGACATCCTGGTGCACGACGCCCACGCCGCGTCGCCCACCACCGCCTTCGCCCTGTCCCGGCTGGCCGACCCGGACACCCTGCACCACACTCCGGTCGGCGTGTTCCGCTCCGTCGAACGGCCGGTCTACGACACCCAGATGGCCGACCAGCTCGACACGGCCGTCGAGCAGCACGGCAAGGGCGACCTGGGCGCGCTGCTGGCCGGCGGGGACACCTGGACGGTCGTCGGCTGACCCGTCCGCCGGTTCACGGGGCCCGGGGCGGGACGCCCCGGGCCTCTTCGTTCGCACGACGGCGCTCGTCGTAGGCCCGGCGGGCCCGCTCCACCTCGTCCATGCGGTGCCGCGTCCAGCCGGCGAGGGCGCGCACCTGTTCCGCCGCCTCGCGGCCGAGGCCGGTGAGCGAGTAGTCGACGCGGGGCGGGATGACCGGCTTGGCATCGCGGTGCACCAGTCCGTCGCGTTCCAGGGTCTGGAGGGTCTGGGTGAGCATCTTCTCGCTGACGTCCCGGCCGCCGTTCCGGCTGACCGTCCGGCGCAGCTCACCGAAGCGGTGCGGCCGCTCGAGCAGTGCGACGAGGACGAGGACGCCCCAGCGGCTGGTGACGTGTTCCAGGACGAGCCGGTAGGGGCAGAGCGCCTCGGCGTCCACGGCCCGCTTGGTTACTGCCATGCCAGTACCTTACTTCAAAGTGGGTACTTTCTTTTTGTTAGCGCCACTCCTACGGTGAGTGTCACCAAGCCGCCCCCCCCAGAAGCAGCAGGAGTGCTGAACCATGAGCATCATCGTCACCGGAGCCACCGGACAGCTCGGCCGTCACGTCGTGGAGCAGCTGCTGGAGAAGGTGCCCGCGGAACAGATCACCGCCGTCGTGCGCGACGAGGCGAAGGGTGCCGGCCTCGCGGCCCGCGGTGTACGGCTGGCCGTCGCCGACTACAACGCCCCCGAGACCTTCGACGGCCTGTTCGCCGCCGGTGACAAGGTCCTGCTGATCTCCGGCAACGAGTTCGACAAGGGCCGGGCGCGCCAGCACGGCGTGGTCATCGACGCCGCCAAGGCCGCCGGGGTGGCGCTGCTCGCCTACACCAGCGCCCCGGGCACCCTGACCGCCGCGCTGGCCGACGACCACCGGGCCACCGAGGAGGCCCTGCTCGCCTCCGGCCTGCCCTACAGCCTGCTGCGCAACGGCTGGTACCACGAGAACTACACCGAGCACCTGGCCCCGGTCCTGGAGCACGGGGCGGTCGTGGCCGCCGCCGGTGACGGCCGGGTCTCCTCGGCCGCCCGCGCCGACTACGCCGCCGCCGCGGTCGCGGTGCTGACCGGTGAGGGGCACGAGAACACCACGTACGAGCTGGGCGGTGACGAGGCGTGGAGCTTCGCCGAGTACGCGGCCGAGCTGAGCCGCCGGACCGGCCGGGAGATCGCCTACACCCCGGTCACCGTCGAGGTCCTCACCGGCATCCTGACCGGCGCCGGGCTGCCCGCGCCGGTGGCCGGGATCCTGGCCGCGGTGGATGCCTCGATCGAGAAGGGGGAGCTGGTCGTCTCCTCCGGCGACCTGTCCCGGCTCATCGGCCGGCCGACCACCCCGCTCGCCGCGGCCGTCACCGCCGCGCTCCAGGGCTGACCCCGGCAGCCCCCGAGTGTCATGACCGTATGGCGATACGGACATGACATCCGGGGGTGTCCGGCGTTACCTTCTTTCTCGCGCGCGTACGCCGGGTTGCGCGGGCGGAAGGAGGGGACGTGGCCGGGACGTCCGAGGGTGAGCACCGCACAGGCCTGCTGAACGGCTTCGCCGCCTACGGGATGTGGGGGCTGGTCCCCCTGTTCTGGCCCCTGCTCAAGCCGGCCGGGGCCGCGGAGATCCTGGCCCACCGCATGGTGTGGTCCCTCGCGTTCGTGGCCGTCGCGCTGCTCTTCGTCCGCCGCTGGGCCTGGGCCGGCGAGCTGCTGCGCCGCCCGCGGCAGCTCGGCCTCATCACCGTGGCGGCCGCCGTCATCACCGTGAACTGGGGCGTCTACATCTGGGCGGTGAACGCCGGCCACGTCGTGGAGGCCTCGCTCGGCTACTTCATCAACCCCCTGGTCACCATCGCGATAGGCGTGCTCGTCCTCAAGGAACGGCTGCGGCCCGTGCAGTGGGCCGCGGTCGCGGTCGGCCTGACCGCCGTCGTCGTCCTGACCGTCGGCTACGGCCACCCGCCGTGGATCTCCCTCTGCCTCGCCTTCTCCTTCGCCGCCTACGGGCTGGTGAAGAAGAAGGTCGGTCTCGGCGGCGTCGAGTCGCTGGCCGCCGAGACCGCGATCCAGTTCGTCCCGGCGCTCGGCTATCTGCTCTGGCTGACCACGCGCGGCGAATGCACCTTCGTGACCGGGGGGACGGGCCACGCCGCCCTGCTCGCCTCGACCGGCGTCGTCACCGCGCTCCCCCTGGTCTGCTTCGGCGCGGCGGCGATCCGGGTGCCCCTGTCGACGCTGGGCCTGTTGCAGTACCTCGCCCCCGTCTTCCAGTTCCTGCTCGGCGTCGTCTACTTCCACGAGGCCATGCCGGCCGAGCGGTGGGCCGGGTTCGCGCTGGTCTGGCTGGCACTGATCCTGCTCACGGGCGACGCCCTGCGCACCGCGCGGCGGACGGCACGGTTCGCCGTACCGGCACCGGCCGGCACCGCGCCCTGGGGACCGGCCGTCGCCCCGGCTCCGGCGTCGGCCCCGGAGCCGACTCCGGCGTCGACTCCGGCGTCGACTCCCGCCGACGTCTGACCGGCGCGGAACGCATCCCTCCGCCGGCGGGTCCGGTTATAAGTGGGAGCCATGACCACACAGGCGCCCGCCCCGCTGCACTGGAAGCTCGTCATCGACGCGGCCGACCCGCACACCCAGGCCGACTTCTGGGCCGCCGCGCTGCACTACACGGCCGAGGACAACAGCGCCCTCATCGAACAACTGCTGTCCCTGGGCGCACTGTCCGGCGAGGCCACCGTCGAGTACCACGGCCGGCTCGCCTTCCGGGACCTGATCGCCGTACGGCACCCCGACGACCCGTACGACCCCCAGTCCGGCACCGGGCTCGGACGGCGGCTGCTGTTCCAGCGCGTGCCGGAGCCGAAGACCGGCAAGAACCGGCTCCACCTCGACCTGCACCCCGGCCCGGACCGGCACGCGGAGGAGGTGTCCCGGCTGGAGGCGCTGGGCGCGCGGCTGCTGCGGGAGGTGGCGGAGCCCTCCGGTCAGTGGACGGTGCTGGCCGACCCCGAGGACAACGAGTTCTGCGTCCACTAGGGTCCTCGGCTCGGATCAGGGCCGGATCAGAGGCGTGCGGTGACGGTGGCCGCCGGGGTCACGGCCGGGCGGCGCGGGCCGCGCGGTCGGACAGGCGGACCATCCGGGCGCGGGCGGACTCCAGGGGGCGCGGATCGTCGGCGGCGGGGCCCGGCTCGGCGCTGAGGTCCGTCCACAGGTCGATCAGGTCGCGGCCCAGCCGCAGGCCCTCCTCGGGGTCGCGCACCGCGCGCCAGGCGGTCGCCGCGCTCTGCACGTTGCCGTAGGCGGCCTCCCCGTCCCGTGCCTGGCGGCGCAGCCGGGCGAGGTCCAGGGACAGCCGGAAGGCGCGGACCGGGTCACCCCCCAGGTAGGCGATGTAGGCGGACAGTTCCCGCAGGTGCAGCACCTCGGCGTGATGAGTGCCGAGCAACGCGGTGGCCTCGGCGAGCGTACGGTCGGCCAGTTCCGCCGCCGCGTCGAGACGGCCGGACCGCACGGCCTCGTTGATGCGGGTCATCGGCTCGGTGAGCAGCTCGGCGCCCTCGGCGGTCTCGGTCAGGGGGCCGTCGCCGAGCACCTCCTCGGCGACGGCGTCGAACCCGCGGGCCGGGGTGTGGGCGACGGCCTCCCGCGACACGGCGAGGACGGCCTCCGGCGGTATGGCGGCGACGGCCCGCGCCGGTACGGCGGTGGCGGTGCTGGCCCCCGCGCGGACGGCGGTGGCGGCTGCCTCCGTACGGACGGCGGTGGCGGTGGCGGCGGCGGCCGGCGGTGCGGCGGTGGCGGTCCTCGTCGGTGTGGCCGCGCCCGGTCCCGGTGGCGCCGGGACCCGGACCGGCTCCCCCGTCGTCCGGCTGGAGCCGTCCGTCGCGACCTCCAGGGGCACCACCCAGCCCGTGCGGTCGTCGCGGACCGTGGCGCGTACGGGGGCGCCGACGCTGATGGCCAGCCGCTGGAGGTGGTTCAGGACGGCCTGCTGGATCTCCTCGCCCGGTGCCGCCGCGACCGGGGCCCCGTCCACCGACGCGTCCCCCGTGCCGAACACCTCGACGGACACCGCCGCCGGGTGCGCCACGGGCTGAAGCGCCCGCTTCTTGTCGAAGCTGACTCGAGCCATCGGTTTGCCCCTCACTCCCCAGGCGCCGCGATCCGGTCGTACGCGTCCTGCCACCCAGTCTGTCGGGTAGGCCGGGTTCCCGCGTCACCGCGACGTCACAGCCTCGCACCAGCCACACTCTGGTCAAATTTCATTGCACATGCATAAGATGCATGTGCGTATATCCGGCACGGCATCACTCACCTGGGGGACCCATGACCCGCCGCTTCCTCTTCGTCCTGGGCAGCGCCCGCGCCGAGGGCAACACCGAGCTGCTGGCCCGCGCGGCAGCCGAGCAACTGCCCGCGGACATCGAGCAGCAGTGGATCCGGCTCGCCGACCACCCCCTGCCCGACTTCGTCGACCTGCGGCACGACAGCGACTACGTCCGGCCGGCGCCGGACACCCCCGCCGGCCTGCTGCTGGACGCCACGCTCGCGGCGACCGACATCGTGATCGCCTCGCCGCTGTACTGGTACTCGGTGTCCGGCCTCACCAAGCGCTACCTCGACTACTGGTCGGCCTGGCTGCGCACCCCCGGCGCCGACTTCGGGGACACGATGGCCGGCCGCACGCTCTGGGGCGTGGCCGCCCTCGCGCACCCCGAGCAGGCGGTCGCCGCCCCCTACATCGGCACCCTCACCCACTCCGCCGCCTATCTGAAGATGCGCTTCGGCGGGGTCCTGCTCGGCAACGGCAGCGCACCCGGTGACGTACACGGGGACGCGGACGCGCTCGCACGTGCCAAGACGTTCTTCGCGCAGGACGCTCCGCTCGCGCGCTTCCCCCACGAGACGGCCGGCGCCTGAGCCCCGCGCCCCGAGGTCAGGCGCTGATGTCCTTCGTCGTGAACCGCGCCCAGGCCGCCGAGCCGAACACGGCCGCGTACAACGCCTGGAGGCCGAGGTTGCGCGTCAGGCCGTCCCAGTAGACGGGGTCGCGCATCAGGTCGGCGAAGGACAGCCAGTAGTGCGGGAACAGATAGGGCTGGAGCGCATGCAGCTGGGGTATCTGGTCGACGATCTGGACGGTGACGAGCAGGCCGACCGTGGTCGCCATGGCCGCGATGCCGCTCTGGGTGAGCGTCGACACGAACAGGCCGACGGCCGCCACCCCGACCAGTGACGCCGCCACGACCAGGGCGATGAGCAGGGCCCGGCCGAATCCCTCGGCGAGGCCGATCCGGGTGCCGGAGATCGTGGTCACCTCGCCCAGCGGGAAGAGCAGTACGCCGACGGCCAGCGCGGAGACCGCGACGACCAGGGTGGCGAGCAGACAGAAGGCCAGTACCGTCGCGTACTTGGTGAGCAGCAGCCGGGTGCGGCCGGCCGGAGCGACCAGCAGATAGCGCAGCGTGCCGCCGCCCGCCTCCCCCGCGATCGCGTCGCCCGCGACGACACCCACCGCCATCGGCAGGAAGAACGGCAGGGTGGCGGCCAGCGCGGTGAAGACCAGGAACAGTCCGTTGTTGGTGACCTGCGTGAGGAACGCCGGGCCCGCGCCGTTCCCGCCCGCCGGGGCGCCGTCCCGCGTCTCGATCCGCACCGCGATCCCGATCAGCACCGGCACCGCGGCCAGCACCCCGAGCAGGGCGAGCGTGCGCCAGCGGCGGACGGCGGTGACCAGTTCGCTGCGCAGCAGTCCGAGCGTCCACAGCGGGTTCGGCTTGCGCACGGCGCCCGCCGGGTCAGCGCGCGACATCGAATCCCTCGCCCGTCAGCGCGACGAACGCGTCCTCCAGCGAGGCCCGTTCGACGGTGAGGCCCCGGACCCGGACGCCCGCGGTGACCAGGGCCGCGGTCACCTCGGCGAGGTCCCGGTCGGGCGGTTCACCGGTGACCCGGTCGCCGTCGGCGGCCACGTCGCCGACGCCCTGCTCCTTGAGCACCCGGGCCGCCTCGGCCGTGTCCGGGGTGGTCACCACCAGCCGGCCGCGCGCCCCGGCCGCCAGGTCGGCCACCGGCCCCTGGGTGACGAGCCGGCCCCGCGTCATGACCGCCGCGTGCGTGCACACCTGCTCGATCTCGTCGAGGAGATGGGAGGAGAGGAAGACGGTCGTGCCATCGGCGGCCAGCTCCCTGATCAGGGTGCGGATCTCCCGCATGCCCTGCGGGTCGAGGCCGTTGGTGGGCTCGTCCAGGACCAGCAGTGCGCGGGGCCGGAGCAGTGCGGCGGCCAGAACGAGGCGCTGCTTCATGCCCAGCGAGTACGCCTTCGCCTTCTTGCCGGCGGCGGCCGTGAGACCGACCCGGTCCAGTGCGGCGGCGACGCGGGCGCGCCGGGTGCGGGGGTCGGCGGCCGGGTCGGCGGCGTCGTAGCGCAGCAGGTTGTCCCGGCCGGAGAGGAAGCCGTACAGGGCGGGGCCCTCGATGAGCGCGCCGACCTGCGGAAGGACCGTGCGGGCGGCCCGGGGCATGGACCGGCCCAGGAGCCGGACCGTGCCCGCGGTCGGTTCGATCAGGCCCATGAGCATGCGGATGGTGGTGGTCTTGCCGGAGCCGTTGGGGCCGAGGAAGCCGAAGACGCTGCCCGCCGGGACGGTCAGGTCGAGACCGTCGACGGCGAGCTGTCCGCCGCGGTAGCGCTTGGTGAGCCCGCGCGTGGCGATGACACTCGCCCGCGCCACCGCGGGCCCGGGCTCCGGCGTGGGCCCCCGGCCGGGCTCCGCGGCGGACGGCTCGTCCATCGGCTCCCCCTCGCTTCGTCGTGCCCGGACGGGTCACTTCGCCGTGTCGGCCGCCTTCACCAGGGCGTCCTTGGTGACCGCACCGGCGTAGACCTTGCCGTCGTCGGTGATCAGTGCGTTGACCAGGCGGGTGGAGAAGACCGTGCCCTTGCCGAAGGCGCCGGAGACCGGCTCGCCGAGCGAGCCGAGGAAACCGCTGAGGTCACCGCCCTTGGAACCGGTGGGCAGGCCGCCCTTGGAGCCCGTGTCGAAGGCGGCGACGGACGTCCAGCCCTTGCCGAGGACCGTGGCCCCGCCCAGCCCCTCGGCGAACTCCCCGCCGCCCCGCGGGCCGTGCTCCGGCGCCGGGGACCCGCCCCTCGGCTTACCGTCCGGCCTCGGGGCGTGCCCGGGACCCGCGGCCCCGTCCTTGCCCTCGGTGACCTTCGCGCCCTTGGGCGGGGTGAACCGGAAGGTGGAGGCGGCCGGTTCGGCGAAGGAGACCCGGGTGAAGCCGGCGTCGACCACGGCGGCGCCGCCGCCGCTCGGGGTGAGCGTGAACTTCAGCGGCAGGCCCGTCCGCGCGTCCACGGCGATGCTGATCGCGCCGACGGTGGTGCCGGACTGCCTGGGCTTGATGAGCAGCTTGTAGGCGTCGCGCCCGGCGACCTGGGCGGTGCCGTCGACGGTGACGGACGTGGTGGCGTCGACCGACTTCAGGGCCTGGTCGGCGAAGTCCTTCGGCGTGGCCGGCGGCCGGGTCCCGCGGTCCCCGCCGGAGCCGGCCGCGGTGGAGTGGTGGACCTCGTTGCTCTTGCTGTCGTAGCCCCAGACGTCCTTGCCGTCGTGGATCAGGCTGTACTCGGCGCCGCTCTCCAGCAGCGACAGTTTCTGCCGGTCGGGGCCGTCGGCGGCGACGCGCAGGGTGTGCGTTCCGGAGACCAGTTCGGTGAGCCGGGTCCGCGGGTCGGCGGAGGAGCCGTCGCCGGAGCCCTTGTCCGCCCCGGAGAGCAGGTTGTTCTCCAGGCCGCCGAGTTCGGGCAGCCCGAGGTCGGTGCTGATCTTCACGGTGCCCGACAGCTGCTGCACGTCCGACCTGGCGATCTTCTCGACGAGCTGTTGTGCGCTGATCCTCGGCAGATCGGGGTCACCGGAGTCGGCGAGCGCCGGGACGAGCCCGATCGTGGCCGCGGCCACCCCCACCACCGCGACCGGGACGGCGTACCGGGCGGCCTTGCGCCGGCCGGATCGCGGGTCCTCGTCGTGCGCGGCGCCCACTGCGTCGTCGGATGCGTACGGTGCCATGTGTGCCTTACCTCCGTCGTCGGCGGCGGCTGTCCTCGCGCTGGTCCACCTGAGCCGCCATTCTCACCCGAATCGGTGAGGAGTGGTGATGTGCGTAGTGACCATCTGACCAAATCGGCCACGCGGAAGCGTCAGCCCTCGGGGCCAACTCCGTGTACGCCTGCGGTATGACATACGAAGGCGGCATCTCCCCCGACCCGTAGGGGTCGTGCGGGAAGACGCCGCCCGAAGAGGTGTCCGGCCGGTTCAGCCGGCGCGGTGCACCACCGCGTCGCACAGCTCCAGCAGCGCCGCCTTGGCGTCGCACTCCCGCAGCGGCGCCAGCGCGGCCCGCGCCTCCTCCGCGTACCGCACGGTGTCCCGGCGGGCCTGCTCCAGTGCGGGGTGCGCGCGCAGCGCGGTCAGTGCCTCGGCGTGCCGGGCGTCGTCGCTGAGGTCGGAGTCCAGCAGCTCGCACAGCGCGAGGTCCTCGGACCGGCCCAGCCGGGCGGCCCGTTCGCGCAGCCGGAGCACGGGGAGGGTGGGGATGCCCTCGCGCAGGTCGGTGCCCGGGGTCTTGCCGGACTCGTGGGAGTCGGAGGCGATGTCCAGGACGTCGTCGGCGAGCTGGAAGGCGACGCCGAGCCGTTCGCCGTACTGGGTGAGCACGTCGACGACCCTTTCGTCGGCGCCGGACATCATCGCGCCGAACCGGCACGACACCGCCACCAGGGAGCCGGTCTTGCCGCCGAGCACGTCCAGGTAGTGCTCGACCGGATCGCGGCCGTCCGAGGGACCCGCGGTCTCCAGGATCTGGCCGGTGACCAGCCGTTCGAACGCGAGGGCCTGCACCCGGACCGCCTCGGGGCCGAGGTCGGCGAGGATCTGGGAGGCGCGGGCGAAGAGGAAGTCACCGGTGAGGACCGCGACGGAGTTGCCCCAGCGCGTGTTGGCGCTGGCCACGCCGCGCCGCACGGCCGCCTCGTCCATGACGTCGTCGTGGTACAGCGTGGCCAGATGGGTCAGCTCCACGACCACGGCGGACGGGACGACACCCGGCGCGTAGGGGTCGCCGAACTGTGCCGCGAGCATCACGAGCAGCGGCCTGAACCGCTTCCCACCGGCCCGTACGAGGTGCTGCGCGGCCTCCGTGATGAACGGGACCTCGCTCTTGGTGGCCTCGAGCAAGCCTTCCTCGACAGCCGTCAATCCGGCCTGGACATCGGCTTCCAGAGCCTGGTCCCGCACGCTCAGCCCGAACGGCCCGACGACGGTCACGAGGGGTCTCCTGTCTGCTGCTGTCTGCTGGCGATCACACGGTTTGTCGATAGGTCGCTGCCCTCACTCAACTCAGCGTATCCGGTCCTCTTTCGATCACCGATAGCGCCCACCGGTCCAGCCTGGGCGGTATCGGATCAGACCAGACATGAGTCTGATCGGGTGGTAACAACGGACATTTATCGACTTAACGGCTATTCATATATCGTTCCGTGACCCCTCCACTCCTTCCGCCGGACCCCGGGGCGGGAATGCGTCAATTCCCTCTTGTCTGTTTTGCAGTGTTTTGCCTTTTCGTGAGTTGGGTCACGCGGCGTCCCGGCCGGTCCCCGCTCCCGCGCCCTCCCGAACCCTTGCCCCGTGGGTGAGTTGAGGATTGGCAGCCGCAAAGGATCAAGCACCCCATACGGCGTCGATCAAGGTCAAATAGTGCGTTGTGTGAATCTGGCACTTGTTCCCGACATGTGCTCTCGCATACGTTCCCGGCCGTCGGGCGGACGCCTAATCCTGCCGCCGCCCGCACCACCCATCGACGAACCCATTCGTACGGCAGGAGCGGGGGACCCAGGTAAGCCGCCGGGCCGGAACGGCACACGCCGCGCCGGAACGGCTAGGGGTGAAGCCGTGCCTCCTCCAGGGCACGGCCGGGCGCCTCCCCGCCCGAACCCGACAGCTCACCTCGCAGGCGTAGGAGAGGAACTTCCCCATGTCTGCCGCCGTTCAGCACCGCCGTTCCCGCAACAGCCGCCTCGTCCGCGCCCTCACCGCCGTGGGCACCGGCGCCGCCGTCCTCGCCCTGCCGCTCATCGGCGCCACGAGCGCCGCCGCGGCCCCCGCCACCGCCGCGACGGCCGCCGCCACCCCCGCCGGCTACCCGAACACCCTCGACGGCTGGATCCGCGAGTCGCTCGCGATCATGGCCCAGAAGGGCATCCCGGGCACCTACAACGGCATCTACCGCAACATCATCCGCGAGTCGTCGGGCAACCCGGCGGCCATCAACCTGTGGGACTCCAACGCGGCCGCGGGCATCCCGTCCAAGGGCCTGCTCCAGGTCATCGACCCCACCTTCAAGGCCTACCACGTGGCCGGGACGTCGTTCGACATCTACGACCCGGTCGCGAACATCACCGCCGCCTGCAACTACGCGGCCGCGCGGTACGGCTCGATCGACAACGTGTTCGGCGCGTACTGACCGGCACCGGCGGCGGGCGCTGCTGACGTCCCGGTCAGTCGGCCGGGAACAGTCTCTCGAGGACGACGGCGACGCCGTCGTCCTCGTTGGACGAGGTGACCTCGTCCGCGACCGCCCTGAGCTCGGCGTGGGCGTCGGCCATCGCGACGCCGTGGGCCGCCCAGTCGAACATCGGGATGTCGTTGGGCATGTCACCGAAGGCGACGGCCCGTCCGGCGCCGATCCCCAGCCGCTCCGCGGCCAGCGCGAGCCCCGTCGCCTTGGTCACCCCGCTCGGCTGGAGCTCCACGGTCCCCGGCCCCGACATCGTGACCGTCGCCAGCGAGCCCACCACCGCGCGCGCCACGGCCGCCAGCTCGTCGTCCGACAGCTCGGCATGACGCAGCAGCACCTTGCTGATGGGCGCGCGCCACAGGTCGTCCCGCCGGCCGACCCGCAGCGCGGGCAGCGTCGGATGCGGCATCCGGTAGCCGGGCTCGATGAGCGTGAGCCCGTCCACGCCGTCCTGGTCGACCGCCGCGAAGACCTGCCCCACCTCCGCCTCGATCTTGCCGAGCGCGGTCTCCGCCAGCTCCCGGTCCAGCCGGACCGACCACAGCAGGCGGCCGGCCCCGGCGTCGTAGAGCTGCGCGCCCTGCCCGCACACCGCGAGCCCCGTGCAGCCCAGGCCCGCCAGGAGCGGCCGTACCCGCGGGGCCGGGCGGCCCGTCACCACGAGGTGGCTGGCTCCGGCCCGCGCCACCCGCGCGAGCGCGGCGAGCGACCGGTCGGAGACGGTGTCGTCGCCGCGCAGCAGCGTCCCGTCCAGGTCGGTGGCGATCAGGGCGTACGCGGGGGTGGGTGCCATGATCAGAGAATACGGATCCCGCACCCCGCCGACTCACCTCGTTCTCCTGGCACTTACGTGCTGACCGGCCCCGACCGGCCGGTTCCGGCCGGTCCCCGCGGGCCCTTCGACCGTGCTCCCCGGCGGCTCCGGCACGGCCTGCCCGGACGGCGGCGGAACGGGTGACGGAACCGGACGGAACGCCTCACCCGTGAGCCGCCGCCAGGTGCCTCGCCAGCCGCGGGGAGGCGAACTCCGTACCGCAGACGAAGCGCATCACCGGGCCGTACGAGGACGCCGCCGGCAGGCCGGTGAAGTACAGGCCCGGCACGGAGG
Source organism: Streptomyces sp. NPDC028722 (assembly GCF_040637655.1). Classification (NCBI taxonomy): domain Bacteria; kingdom Bacillati; phylum Actinomycetota; class Actinomycetes; order Kitasatosporales; family Streptomycetaceae; genus Streptomyces; species Streptomyces sp. NPDC028722. Next base: position 107,060 of record NZ_JBEZWU010000009.1, on the reverse strand, counting down.
AGACGTAACCGGGGCCGAGCCTCGGAGTGCCGCGGCTCACCGCGAGCCGGGTGCGCAGTCCGTGGCCGAGGAAGTCCATCGCCGCTACGTCGACGCGGTAGCCGGTGGCGGCGATGACGTGGTCGGCGGTGAGCCGCTCGGTCCGCCCGGCGTGGGTGCGGACGGTGACCACGGGGCTGCCGTCCCGGGCCTCGGCGCCCACCACCCGCTCGACGTCCCGCACCCGCACACCCTTCTCGAAGCGCTCGCGCAGCCACCAGGCGCCGAGCGGACCGAGGACCCGGCGGACCAGGTAGTGGCGGGTGGGCTCGGGCAGGAAGCGGTAGGGGTGCGGGTGATGGCTGAGCGCCCACAGCGACCAGGCGCGGCCGAACGGGGACCGCGGCCGGAACGCCGGCTGCTGCCAGGGCGGGCTGCCGAAGGCGACCCGCCCCCGCCCGCGCGCGACCACGCGCACGCTTGCGCCCGCCTCGGCGGCGAGTGTCGCCGTCTCCAGCGCGGACTGGCCGGCGCCGATGACGATCAGCTCCCGGCCGGCGAACCGGCCGAGGTCGTGGTGCTGGGAACTGTGCGAGACGGGACCGGACGGGGAAGGCCCGTCGGGCGCCGCTCCCGCCAGCTCCGGCGGCAGATGGGCGAGCCCCGCCAGGCCGGTGGCGACGACGACCGCGCGCGCGGTGAACAGCTCCCCGGAGTCCAGCCCGAGCGCGAAGCCGCCGCCCGGGCCGCCGTCGGCCGAGACGACACGCACCCGCTCCAGGCCGGGGACCAGCTTCCGCTGGAACCACTCGCCGTAGGCGGTGAACGTCTCCACCGGGATGATGTCCTCGTCGGTCACCAGCCGGCGGACGCCGGCCGCGTCGCAGTAGTCGGCGAGGGTGTGGCCGGGCTGGGGGCAGTCGAGGTTCGAGGCGGCGGGTGTCGACTTCAGGAGCATGCCCTCGGGCATGTGGTCACGCCAGCTGACCATGGGCTCGCCGAAGACGCGGACCGGGATGCCGCGCGCCCGCAGATGCGCGGCGGTGGACAGGCCGAACGGCCCCGCCCCGATGACTGCAACCGGTCGGTTCACGAAGTCCCTCCCCAGGACGCGGTACGCCACACCGTGGTGGCCTTGCCTGCTTCGTGCCTTGCCTGCTTCGTGCCCTGCCTCTGCTTCGTGCCCTGCCTACTTCGTGCTCTGCCGGCCGCTTCGCGCGGTGCCGCTGCCGCTGTGGCGGGCCCGCCACAGCTGGCAGAGGTGCTTGGCGCCCGGGCGCACGAAGCGGGCCAGCATCGTGAGGAACGGCAGCGGGTCGTCACCCGCGAACCAGGCCAGCTCGGTCCCGCTCGCCCGCACCGGCGCGTGCGGTGTCGTGTAACCGCTGCGGCGGTAGGCGAGCAGGGCGGGCAGGTCGATGTTCTCCACGATGTAGCGGTGGCCGGCGCGCTGTTCGCCCCGCGGAACCGCGCGGCCGGTCAGGTGCAGGTGCAGCGCGCGTACGACGTCCACGCCCGACTCGTTCTCGAAGAGCCGGAACTGGGCGCCCACCCGCGGGTTGAAGTCGAGGAGTTTGTACCGTCCGTCGCGCCGGTCGAAGCGCAGGTCGAGGTCGAGGACACCGCTGAAGCCGATCCGCTTGACGAAACGCGCGGCGAGCCCGGCGAGTTCCGGGTTGTCGACGACGTACGCGTTCGCCGTCATGCCGGCGTGCGGCGGCCAGGAGCGCACCTTGACGCCGGTGAACAGCGCGAGCGGGCTGGAGTCCTGGTCGAAGCAGGCGTGCACGATCCAGTCCTCGGCGTCCTCGCGCGGCAGGTACTCCTGGAGGATGACGCCGGGTTCCCCGCCCCAGCCGCGGGCCAGGCTGAGCAGTCCCTCGCGCGTGCCGATCCTCGTGGTGCCGTTCACCGCGGGCCGCCTGCGCCGCACGAACGCCTCACGGTTCTTGGCCACCACCGGGAAACGGGTCCGGTCCGCGAAGGCGACGACGTCGTCGTACGACCGCGGGAACGCGGCCGTGGGACTCGCGACGCCGTGCTCCGCGCACAGTTCGTGCAGCCCCTGCTTGCTGGCCAGCCGGCGCGGCAGCACCGGGTCCACGCGCGGGAAGAGGAAGGAGCCGGCCAGGTGGTCCTGGTGCTCGGCGATCAGGACGGCGGCCTCCTCGTCCGTCGGGATCAGCACGGCCGGGCGGCCGATCCGGCGGCCGATCCGCAGCAGGCCCTCCACCAGGTGGTCCGGGTCCTCCGCACCGGTCGTCGGCCACACGAACGCCTTGCGCAGATACCGGGAGGAGGCCGCCGGTGTGTACGGATCCTCGGTGATCGCGTACATGGGCACCCCCAGACGGCCCAGGCTGCGGATCGCGCCGACGCCTCCGTGGTGCAGCGGGTAGTGGCCGAACTTGACGATCAGGCCCGGCACGTCGCGGTCGGCTGTCCACGGCGCGCCGGCGGCGTCCTCGGCCACGGGTCTCCCCACGTGTCCCCTCCAGATGGAACGGATCCGCCCCGTCCGTGTCCCGAAAGGACGCTAAGCCGGAACTACCGCCTCCGACAAGGCTTATCCGGACATGGCGAACTCTTTAGACACTGTGCGGGCAACCTCCCGGACGCCCCGGAAGGCACTGCCCAAGACACGTGGATCAGCCGTAACGTGTGGCGCGACCACATGGAACGCAGCGCCATGCATGGCCTGGATGAGAGCGAGGCAGCACCCCATGCCCCCCTTCGACGTCCCCGAGGGCGACCCCTTCGGCCCGCACAACCTTCCCTACGGCGTGTTCTCGCCCTCCGGCAGCACCGAGCGGAGGGTCGGAGTCCGGCTCGGGGACCACGTCCTCGACGCGGGCGGCGCCGCCGCGGCACTCGGCTCGCCCCACCACTCGCTGCTCGGCCGGCCCACCCTCAACCCCCTGCTGGCCGCCGGCCCCGGCACCTGGTCGAACGTACGGCGCGACCTCGTCTCCTGGGTCACGGACCCCGCGCACCGCGCGACGGTCGAGCCGCTGTTCCACCCGCTGTCCGAGGTGACCCTGCACCTGCCCTTCGAGGTCGCGGACTACGTCGACTTCTACGCCTCGGAGCACCACGCCCGCAACGCCGGCCGGATCTTCCGACCGGACGCCGCGGACTCCCTCATGCCCAACTGGAAGCACCTCCCGGTCGGTTACCACGGGCGGGCCGGCACGGTGGTGGTCTCGGGCACGGACGTCGTACGGCCCTCCGGACAGCGCAAGGGCCCGGGTGACCCCGCGCCCGTCTTCGGCCCGTCGGTCCGGCTGGACATCGAGGCCGAGGTCGGCTTCGTCGTGGGCGCTCCCTCTCAGCCGGGCCGCCCGGTAGGGCTCGGCGACTTCCGGAGCCACGTCTTCGGGCTGTGCCTGCTGAACGACTGGTCCGCACGGGACATCCAGGCCTGGGAGTACGTGCCCCTCGGCCCCTTCCTCGCCAAGTCCTTCGCCACCTCGGTGTCGGCGTGGATCACCCCGCTGGAGGCACTGGAGCACGCGCGCGTGGCACCCCCTCAGCGCACGCACCCCCTGCTGCCCTACCTGGACGACACGGCGCCCGGCGTGGAGCCCGCCGGGTACGACCTGCGCATCTCCGTCGCGATCAACGGCCATGTGGTCGCGGAGCCGCCGTTCTCCACCATGTACTGGACCGGCGCCCAGCAGCTCGCCCACATGACGGTCAACGGCGCCTCGCTGCGCACCGGCGACCTGTACGGCTCCGGCACGGTCAGCGGCCCCGCCGAGCACCAGCGCGGTTCGCTGCTGGAGCTGACCTGGAACGGCCGCGACCCCCTCGAACTACCCGACGGCAAGCGGACGTTCCTGGAGGACGGCGACGTGGTGACGCTCACGGCCTGGGCGCCCGGCGCGGACGGACGCCGGGTGGGACTGGGCGAGGTCACCGGACGGGTCGTGACGGGCTGAGCCACCGGCCGGCGGTTCCCGACCGCCGCCCCGGTCCGGCCGACCCCGCCGCCGAGCGCCATCGCCACGGCGTCCGGCAGCGGGGTCCGGCACCCCGGGCCCCGCGAGTCGGCCCCGCGCGTGCCGCGGTCCGCCCGGATCGGCGCCGACACCTGCCTCCGGACGCCGGTCTTCGTCATACTGACAGGGACACGCACCACACGCGGCGCGCAGCCGCCCGCCGCGCGCCCTGCACCACCGAGACCCGCACGCCTCTCCGACCAGGAACCGGAGCCCCGGCATGACCGTCTGCCTGCTCCTGCTGAGCGTCGTCGCCCTGACGGCCGCCGTGCCGGCACCGCGCGCGCTGACCCGTGCCGCCTGGCCCGAACGGGACCCCGTGGTCGCGTTGTGGGTGTGGCAGTGCCTGGTCGCCACCGTCCTGCTGTGCTGCCTGACCGCGCTCGTCCTCGGCACGGCGGCCGTCTTCCACACCGTCCGCGACCGCGTGTTCGCGCCCGCGCCGCCCGCCGTCACCGCCGCGTACGACCTGTCCGCCGCGCCGGTGTGGGCCGCCGCGCTCACCGTGCTGCTGGCCTGCGGGGCCGCCTGGACGACGGCCATGCTGGGCCGGGAACTCGTCGAGGCCCACCGCAGCCGCGGCCAGGCCAGGGCGCAGCTGCGGGAACGCGCCCCCGACCTGCCGGCCGGTCTGCCGCCGGCGCGCGGGCCGATGCTGGTGCTGGAGGACGAGTACCCGGACGCCTGGTGGCTGCCCGGGCACCCGCCGCAGCTGGTCGTCACCACCGGGGCGCTGCACCGCCTCACCGACCACCAGCTGGACGCCGTCCTCACCCACGAGCGCGGCCACGCCCGCGCCCACCACAACTGGCTGCTGCACCTGTCCACCGCACTGGCCACGGGCTTCCCGCGCGTGCCGCTCTTCGCCCACTTCTGCGACCAGACGCACCGCCTGGTCGAACTGGCCGCCGACGACACCGCCTCCCGGCGCTGCGGGCACCTCACCACGGCCCTCGCACTGATCGAGCTGAACCAGCACCGGGGTGTCCTGTCCTGCGACTCCAGCCGCCGCTTGCTCGGCGAACGCGTGGACCGCCTGCTGGAGCCGCCCCCTCGGCTGCTGCGCCGGCACCGGGCCCTGACGACGACGGTGGCCGCGCTGGTGCCGCTGGTACCGCTGCTGATCACCTTCGCGCCGGGTCTGACGGCACTGTCCTGACGGCCCGCCGGGCGGCAACTCCCGCCCGGCGTCCGGTCAGGGCCGGAGTCCGGTCAGGGCCGGGGCCCGGTCAGGGCCGCGGTCCGGCGCGGGTTCGCCGGGCCCGGGCCCCCGTACCGGCTACATCCAGTCGTCGGGCTCCGGCTCGTCCTGCGGCTCGGGCCAGTCGTCGTCCGGGGCCGCGGCGCCCGCCAGGGCGGTGACGGCCGGGGCGGTGTCGGCCGAGGTGCTGGCGGCTTGGGCGGTGTCGGCCGGGGCGGTGTCCGGGGCCGGTCCGTCCAGGGAGGCCAGTACCTCCAGCACGCCTTCCCCGTACGTCACCAGCTTCTTCTCGCCGACGCCGTTCACCGCGCCCAGTTCGCGCACCGAACCGGGCCGCTGGGTGACGATCTCCCGCAGGGTGGCGTCGTGGAAGATGACGTAGGCCGGGACGCCCTGTTCCCGGGCCTGTTCGGCCCGCCAGGCCCGCAGGGCCTCGAAGGCGGGGAGCAGTTCTCCGGGCAGTTCGGCCGCGGCGGTCCTGGCCTTGCGGTCGCCTCCGGAGCCGCTGCCCGACCGCGACCGGGCGGCGGCCGGTTTCTTCGGCTCCTTGCGCAGCGGCACCTCGCGCTCCCGCCGCAGGACCGAGCCGCTCGCCTCGGTGAGCGTCAGGGTGCCGTACTCCCCCTCGACCGCGAGCAGGCCCTGGGCCAGCAGCTGCCGGATGACGCCCCGCCATTCGCCCTCGGTGAGGTCCTGGCCGATGCCGAAGACGGACAGCTGGTCGTGGTCGAACTGGATCACCTTGGCGCTGCGCTTGCCGAGCAGGATGTCGATGATCTGGACCGCGCCGAACTTCTGCCCGCGCTCCCGCTGTAGCCGCACGACCGTGGACAGCACCTTCTGCGCGGCGACGGTGCCGTCCCAGGTCTCCGGCGGGGTCAGACAGGTGTCGCAGTTGCCGCAGGCCACCGGCTCGGGGTCCTGGCCGAAGTAGGCGAGCAGCTGGCCGCGGCGGCACCGGGCCGTCTCGCACAGGGCGAGCATGGCGTCGAGGTGGGCGGCGGCACGGCGGCGGAACGCCTCGTCGCCCTCACCGGACTGGATGAGCTTGCGCTGCTGTATGACGTCGTTGAGGCCGTATGCCATCCAGGCCGTGGACGGCAGGCCGTCGCGGCCCGCGCGGCCGGTCTCCTGGTAGTAACCCTCGATGGACTTGGGCAGGTCCAGGTGCGCGACGAAGCGGACGTCCGGCTTGTCGATGCCCATGCCGAAGGCGATGGTCGCCACGACGACCAGCCCCTCCTCGCGCAGGAACCGGGACTGGTGGGCGGCGCGGACGCGCGCGTCCAGGCCCGCGTGGTACGGCACCGCCGCGATGCCGTTGGCGGTCAGGAACTCCGCCGTGCGCTCGACCGAGTTGCGCGAGAGGCAGTACACGATGCCGGCATCCCCCGCGTGCTCCTCCCGGAGGAAGGCCAGCAGCTGCTTCTTGGGGTCGGCCTTGGGCACGATCCGGTACTGGATGTTCGGCCGGTCGAAGCTGGCGACGAAGTGGCGGGCCGTCGGCAGGTTCAGCCGCTCGGTGATCTCCTGGTGGGTGGCGCGGGTGGCCGTGGCGGTGAGGGCGATCCGCGGGACGTCCGGCCAGCGCTCGCCGAGCAGGGACAGGGAGAGATAGTCGGGGCGGAAGTCGTGGCCCCACTGGGCCACGCAGTGTGCCTCGTCGATCGCGAAGACGGAGATCTTGCCGCGGGAGAGCAGCTCCAGCGTGGAGTTCAGGCGCAGCCGCTCCGGCGCCAGGTACAGCAGGTCCAGCTCGCCGGCCAGGAACTCGGCCTCGACCGTGCGCCGCTCGTCGAAGTCCTGGGTGGAGTTCATGAAGCCGGCGCGGACGCCGAGGGCGCGCAGGGCGTCCACCTGGTCCTGCATGAGGGCGATCAGCGGGGAGACCACCACGCCGGTGCCGGGCCGGACCAGGGCCGGGATCTGGTAGCACAGCGACTTGCCGCCGCCGGTCGGCATGAGGACGAGGGCGTCGCCGCCCGCGACCACATGCTCGATGACGGCCTGCTGCTCGCCCCGGAAGGCGCCGTATCCGAAGACCCGGTGCAGCGTGGCCAGCGCCTCGCTGTCGGTGGCCAGTGCCTCGCTGTCGGTGGCCAGTGCCTCGCTGTCGGCCGTGCCCGGCCCCTCGGTCACCTGTGGCATCTCGCTGATCCCGCCCGTCGCGCCCATCGTCGTGTCCCCCGTCGGTCCCCCGTGTGTCGTCTCTCGACCGCTGCCTCCACCATAGGGGGCCGGACCGACAGCGCCGGAGTTATCCACAGGCTCGGCCCCGGAATGGTGATCCCCGGTGACCCGGACGCGCCGCTGCCCGGCGCCCTCGGAGCGGGGGTGCCGGGCAGCGGCGGGGACGGGATCGAGGGGTCAGCGGACGAAGACTCCGGCCTGGCCGGCCAGGTCCAGGAAGTACTGCGGTGCCACACCGAGGACCAGGGTCACCGCCACGCCCATGCCGATCGCGACCATGGTCAGCGGTGACGGCACGGCGACGGTGGGGCCGTCGGGCCGCGGCTCGCTGAAGAACATCAGGACGATCACCCGGATGTAGAAGAAGGCGGCGATCGCCGAGGAGATCACACCGACCACGACCAGCGGGGCCGCTCCGCCGTCCGCCGCCGCCTTGAACACGGCGAACTTTCCGGCGAAGCCCGAGGTGAGCGGAATGCCGGCGAAGGCCAGCAGGAACACCGCGAAGACGGCCGCCACCAGTGGTGAGCGGCGGCCGAGCCCGGCCCACTTGGACAGGTGGGTCGCCTCGCCGCCCGCGTCGCGGACCAGCGTGACCACGGCGAACGCGCCGATCGTCACGAAGGAGTAGCCGGCCAGGTAGAAGAGGACGGACGACACCCCGTCCTTCGACGTGGCGATGACGCCCGCGAGGATGAAGCCGGCGTGCGCGATGGACGAGTACGCCAGCAGCCGCTTGATGTCGGTCTGGGTGATGGCGACGATCGCACCGCCCAGCATGGTGATGACGGCCACGGCCCACATGACCGGCCGCCAGTCCCAGCGCAGCCCGGGCAGGACGACGTACAGCAGACGCAGGAGCGCGCCGAACGCGGCCACCTTCGTCGCCGCCGCCATGAAGCCGGTCACCGGGGTGGGCGCGCCCTGGTAGACGTCGGGCGTCCACATGTGGAACGGCACCGCGCCCACCTTGAACAGCAGGCCCATCATGATCATGGCGGCGCCGATCAGCAGCAGCGCGTCGTTGCCCATGGTGCCGGCGAGGGCCGGGTCGACGTTGGTGGCGGTGCCGTCGACGACCTGGGCGATGCGCGCGTACGACACCGAGCCGGCGTAGCCGTACAGCAGGGCGATGCCGAACAGGGTGAACGCGGAGGCGAACGCGCCGAGCAGGAAGTACTTGACCGCGGCCTCCTGTGACATCAGCCGCTTGCGGCGGGCCAGTGCGCACAGCAGGTACAGCGGCAGGGAGAGGACCTCCAGGGCCACGAAGAGGGTCAGCAGGTCGTTGGCCGACGGGAAGACCAGCATGCCGCCGATCGCGAAGAGGAGGAGCGGGAAGACCTCCGTGGTGGCGAAGCCGGCCTTCACCGCCGCCTTCTCGCTGTCGCTGCCGGGTACGGCGGCGGCCTGCGCGGCGAAGGAGTCGACGCGGTTGCCGTGTGCGGCCGGGTCCAGGCGCCGCTCGGCGAAGGTGAACAGGCCGACCAGTCCGGCCAGCAGGATCGTGCCCTGGAGGAAGAGGGCCGGGCCGTCGACCGCGATGGCGCCCATGGCCGCGATGTGCGCCTTGGTGGTGCCGTATCCGCCGGACGCGAGCCCGACGACCGCGGCGAACGCGGCGCACAGGGCCGCGGCGGACAGGATCAGCTGGGCGTGGTAGCGGAACCTGCGCGGGACGAACGCCTCGACGAGCACCCCGGCCAGCGCCGCGCCGATGACGATCAGGGTCGGTGACAGCTGTGCGTATTCGATCTTCGGCGCGTCGATCTTCGAGATCGGGTCGGCCGCGGTTGTCCACAGGCTGTGGACGGCTGCTGCGCTCACTTGGCCGCCTCCACCTCGGGCTTGGGGTCCTTCTTCTGGACGTCGGACATGGTGTGCTTGACCGCCGGGTTGACGATGTCCGTGACGGGCTTCGGGTAGACGCCCAGCACGATCAGCAGCGCGATCAGCGGTGCGACGACCACCAGCTCGCGCACGCGGAGGTCGGGCATCGCCGCCACCGAGGGTTTCACCGGGCCCGTCATCGTCCGCTGGTACAGGACGAGGGTGTAGAGCGCGGCGAGGACGATGCCGAGGGTGGCGATGATGCCGATCACCGGGTAGCGGGTGAACGTGCCGACCAGGACCAGGAACTCGCTCACGAACGGTGCGAGGCCGGGCAGCGAGAGGGTGGCGAGGCCGCCGATCAGGAAGGTGCCGGCGAGTACCGGGGCGACCTTCTGCACGCCTCCGTAGTCGGCGATGAGCCGCGAGCCGCGCCGGGAGATCAGGAATCCGGCGACCAGCATCAACGCGGCCGTGGAGATGCCGTGGTTGACCATGTAGAGGGTGGCGCCGGACTGGCCCTGGCTGGTCATCGCGAAGATGCCGAGGACGATGAAGCCGAAGTGCGAGATCGACGCGTACGCCACCAGGCGCTTGATGTCCCGCTGGCCGACGGCGAGCAGCGCGCCGTAGAGGATGCTGATGAGCGCCAGTACGAGGATGACGGGCGTCGCCCACTTGCTGGCCTGCGGGAACAGCTGGAGGCAGAAGCGGAGCATCGCGAAGGTGCCCACCTTGTCGACGACCGCGGTGATGAGGACGGCGACCGGGGCGGTGGACTCCTGCATGGCGTTGGGCAGCCAGGTGTGCAGCGGCCACAGCGGCGCCTTCACCGCGAAGGCGAAGAAGAAGCCGAGGAACAGCCAGCGTTCCGTACCGGTCGCCATGTGCAGCGAGCCGTTCGCGCGGGCCTCGGCGATCTGCTGGAGGCTGAAGTTCCCGGCCACCACGTAGAGGCCGATCACCGCGGCCAGCATGATCAGGCCGCCGACCAGGTTGTAGAGCAGGAACTTCACCGCCGCGTACGACCGCTGCGTGGCGGCCGTCTCCTCCCCGTGCGCGTGGGCACGGTCCCCGAAGCCGCCGATGAGGAAGTACATCGGGATGAGCATGGCTTCGAAGAAGATGTAGAAGAGGAAGACGTCGGTGGCCTCGAAGGAGATGATCACCATCGCCTCGACCGCCAGGATCAGCGCGAAGAAGCCCTGGGTGGGCCGCCAGCGGCGGTTGCCGGTCTCCAGCGGGTCGGCGTCGTGCCAGCCGGCCAGGATGATAAACGGCATCAGGACGGCGGTCAGCGCGAGCAGCGCGACCGCGATGCCGTCGACACCCAGCTCGTACCTGACCCCGAAGTCCTTGATCCAGGCGTGGGACTCGATGAGCTGGTAGCGGGCGCCGCCCGGGTCGAAGCGGACCAGGACGGTGACGGCCAGGGCGAGCGTGGCGAGCGAGACGACCAGCGCGAGCCACTTGGCGGCGGTGCGCCGGGTGGCCGGTACGGCGGCCGTGGCGACGGCCCCGAGCGCAGGGAGCACCGCCGTCGCTGTCAGTAGAGGAAAGGACATCGGTATCAGACCGCCCTCATCAGCAGGGTCGCGGCGACCAGGAGTGCCGCGCCGCCGAACATCGACACCGCGTAGGAGCGGGCGAAGCCGTTCTGGAGCCGGCGCAGCCGGCCGGACAAACCGCCGAAGCCGGCCGCTGTGCCGTTGACGACGCCGTCGACCAGGGTGTGGTCGACGTAGACCAGGGAGCGCGTCAGGTGTTCGCCGCCGCGCACGAGGACCACGTGGTTGAAGTCGTCCTGGAGCAGGTCGCGGCGGGCCGCGCGGGTGAGCAGGGAGCCGCGCGGGGCGACGGCCGGGACGGGCTTGCGGCCGTACCGAGCCCAGGCGATGGCGACGCCGATGACCAGGCAGACCATGGTGGCGCCGGTGACCGTGCCCGCGCTGACCGGCGAGTCGCCCTCCTGGTGGCCGGTGACCGGCTCCAGCCAGTGCAGGAACCGGTCGCCGATGCTGAAGAAGCCGCCGGCGAAGACCGAGCCGAAGGCCAGCGCGATCATCGGGATCGTCATGACCTTCGGGGACTCGTGCGGGTGCGGCTCCGCGTGCTCGCCGCGGTGCTCGGCGACGGGCTCGGCGCTCGGCGCCTCGGGGGAGCGGGTGGGCCGGTTCTTCCAGCGCTCCTCCCCGAAGAAGGTCATCAGCATCACGCGCGTCATGTAGAAGGCGGTGATGGCCGCGCCGAGCAGGGCCGTGCCGCCGAGGATCCAGCCCTCGGTGCCGCCCTTGGCGAAGGCCGCCTCGATGATCTTGTCCTTGGAGAAGAAACCGGACAGGCCCGGGAAGCCGATGATGGCGAGGTAGCCGAGGCCGAAGGTGATGAAGGTGACCGGCATGTACTTGCGCAGGCCGCCGTACTTGCGCATGTCCACCTCGTCGTTCATGCCGTGCATGACCGAGCCGGCGCCGAGGAACAGGCCGGCCTTGAAGAAGCCGTGCGTCACCAGGTGCATGATCGCGAAGACGTAGCCGATGGGGCCGAGGCCGGCCGCGAGGACCATGTAGCCGATCTGCGACATGGTCGAACCGGCCAGTGCCTTCTTGATGTCGTCCTTGGCGCAACCGACGATCGCACCGAACAGCAGCGTGACCGCGCCGACGACGGTAACGGCCAGCTGGGCGTCGGGGGCGGCGTCGAAGAGGGCACCGGAGCGGACGATCAGGTAGACGCCCGCGGTCACCATGGTCGCCGCGTGGATCAGGGCCGAGACCGGCGTCGGGCCCTCCATGGCGTCCCCGAGCCATGACTGGAGCGGCACCTGGGCGGACTTGCCGCAGGCGGCGAGCAGCAGCATCAGGCCGATCGCGGTGAGCTTGCCCTGGGAGGCGTCACCGGTGTGGCTGAGGACCGGGCCGAAGGCGAAGCTGCCGAAGGTGGTGAACATCAGCATGATCGCGATCGACAGCCCCATGTCGCCGACGCGGTTGACCAGGAAGGCCTTCTTCGCTGCGGTGGCCGCGCTGGGCTTGTGCTGCCAGAAGCCGATCAGCAGGTACGAGGCCAGGCCCACCCCCTCCCAGCCGACGTAGAGCAGCAGGTAGTTGTCGGCGAGGACGAGCAGCAGCATCGCCGCCAGGAACAGGTTGAGGTACCCGAAGAAGCGGCGGCGGCGCTCGTCGTGCTCCATGTAGCCGACCGAGTACAGGTGGATCAGGGAGCCGACGCCCGTGATGAGCAGGACGAACGTCATCGACAGCTGGTCGAGGCGGAAGGTGACGTCCGCCTGGAAGCCGGCCACCGGGACCCAGCTGAACAGGTGCTGGGTCAGCGTGCGGTGTTCGGCGCCCCTGCCGAGCAGGTCGGCGAAGAGGACGGCACCGCACACGAAGGAGGCGGTCGACAGCAGCGTGCCGATCCAGTGGCCGGCGCGGTCCAGGCGCCGGCCGCCGACCAGGAGGACGGCCGCTCCGAGCAGGGGCGCCGCGATGAGCAGCGCGATCAGGTTCTCCACGATTCTTCCGACCCCTTACAGCTTCATCAGGCTGGCGTCGTCGACCGAGGCCGAGTGGCGGGTACGGAACAGCGACACGATGATCGCGAGGCCCACCACGACCTCCGCGGCGGCGACGACCATCGTGAAGAAGGCGATGATCTGGCCGTCGAGGTTGCCGTGCATCCGGGAGAAGACGACGAACGCGAGGTTGCAGGCGTTCAGCATCAGCTCGATGCACATGAAGACCACGATGGCGTTGCGCCGGATCAGTACGCCGGTCGCGCCGATCGTGAACAGCAGGGCGGCGAGGTAGAGGTAGTTGACCGGGTTCACTTGGACGCCTCCTCGGGCCGCTTGAACGTCGCCGGTGCGACCGCCCTGCGCTCCAGGCGCTCCTCGGACCGCTGTTCCAGCGCCCGCAGGTCGTTCAGCGCCTCCGCGGAGACGTCCCGGACCTGGCCGCGCTCACGCAGCGTCTTGCTGACGGTCAGCTCGGAGGGGGTGCCGTCGGGGAGCAGGCCCGCGACGTCCACGGCGTTGTGCCGGGCGTAGACACCGGGAGCCGGCAGCGGCGGGATGTGGACACCCTCGCGGATGCGCTGTTCGGACAGCTCGCGCTGGGTCCTGGCGGGTTCGGTGCGCTCGCGGTGGGTGAGCACCATGGCGCCGACGGCGGCCGTGATCAGCAGGGCGCCGGTGATCTCGAAGGCGAAGACGTACTTGGTGAAGATGAGGCTCGCGAGGCCCTCCACGTTGCCGTTCGCGTTCGCCGGACCGGTGCCGGCGAACTCCTTCAGGGAGGCGTTCGCGATGCCGGCGAACAGCAGGACGCCGAAGCCGGCCCCGCACACGAGGGCCAGCCAGCGCTGGCCCTTGATGGTCTCCTTCAGCGAGTCCGCGGCCGTGACGCCGACGAGCATCACCACGAACAGGAACAGCATCATGATCGCGCCGGTGTAGACGACGATCTGCACGATCCCGAGGAAGTAGGCGCCGTTGGCGAGGTAGAAGACCGCCAGGACGATCATCGTGCCGGCGAGACAGAGCGCGCTGTGCACGGCCTTCCTCATGAAGACGGTGCACAGGGCGCCGATCACCGCGACCGTGCCGAGGACCCAGAACTGGAACGCCTCACCGGTGGAGGTCGCGTAGGCGGCGAGGTGCTGCGCGTTCATCCGCCGATCACCTTCTCCGAGGCCGGCTCCTCCTCGCCGAAGGTGGACGTGGCCTCCTGCGGGACCTCGCCCCTGGAGACGGCGGTCTGCCGGACCGTGCCGGGCGCGGCCTGCGTCACCAGGCCCCGGTAGTAGTCCTGTTCGTCCGTCCCCGGGAAGATCGAGTGGGGCGTCTCCACCATGCCCTCCTCCAGACCGGCGAGCAGCTGCTCCTTGGTGTAGATGAGGTCGGCGCGGCTGGAGTCGGCCAGTTCGAACTCGTTGGTCATCGTCAGCGCGCGCGTGGGGCACGCCTCGATGCACAGCCCGCACAGGATGCAGCGGGCGTAGTTGATCTGGTAGACGCGGCCGTACCGCTCGCCCGGCGAGTAACGCTCCTCGTCGGTGTTGTCGGCGCCCTCCACGTAGATGGCGTCGGCGGGGCAGGCCCAGGCGCACAGCTCGCAGCCGACGCACTTCTCCAGGCCGTCCGGATGGCGGTTGAGCTGGTGCCGCCCGTGGAACCGCGGAGCCGTGGTCTTCTTCTGCTCCGGGTACTGCTCGGTCAGCCGCTTCTTGAACATGGCCTTGAAGGTCACGCCGAAGCCGGCGACGGGGTTCTGGAAGCCGGGCGTGGTGTGCCCGGCCTCCTGAGGCTCCTCAGCCATCGGACGCCTCCTTTCCATCCGTAGATCCGTCACTGACAGTGTCCGGTCCACCACTGACAATCAGCTCCCGCTCGCGGTGCGGGCGGCGCCTGGGCACCGGCGGCAGCTCCTGTCCGGGCAGCGGCGGTACGGGGAACCCGCCCGCCATCGGGTCGAAGGCCGGCTGCTCCTCGGCGGCCTGTCCGCCGCTCTTCGCCTTGTCGCGGAACATGTCGGCGATGAAGGAGAGCAGCAGCAGGGCCAGGACGCCGCCGCCCACGTACAGGGCGATGTCGGCGAAGTCGTAGTTCTCGTTGTGCAGGGCCCGTACGGTCGCGACCAGCATCAGCCAGGTCACGGAGACCGGGATGAGGACCTTCCAGCCGAGCTTCATCAGCTGGTCGTAGCGGACGCGGGGCAGCGTGCCGCGCAGCCAGATGAAGAAGAACAGCAGCAGCTGCACCTTGATGACGAACCAGAGCAGCGGCCACCAGCCGTGGTTCGCGCCCGTCCAGAAGCCGCTGATCGGCCAGGGGGCGCGCCAGCCGCCGAGGAACAGGGTGGCCGACACGGCCGAGACGGTCACCATGTTGACGTACTCGGCGAGCATGAACATCGCGAACTTGATGGACGAGTACTCGGTGTTGAAGCCGCCGACCAGGTCGCCCTCGGACTCCGGCATGTCGAAGGGGGCGCGGTTGGTCTCGCCGACCATCGTGACGATGTAGAGGATGAAGGAGACCGGCAGCAGCGCGATGTACCAGCGGTCGTGCTGCTGCGCCACGATCGTGGACGTCGACATCGAGCCCGAGTACAGGAACACGGAGGCGAACGCGGCGCCCATGGCGATCTCGTAGGAGATCATCTGCGCGCAGGCGCGCAGGCCGCCCAGCAGCGGGTAGGTGGAGCCGGAGCTCCAGCCCGCCAGGACGATGCCGTAGATGCCGACGGAGGCGATCGCGAGGATGTAGAGCATCGCGATCGGCAGATCGGTCAGCTGCATCGTGGTGCGGTGGCCGAAGATCGAGATCTCGTTTCCGGCCGGTCCGAAGGGGATCACCGCGATCGCCATGAAGGCCGGGATGGCCGCGACGACCGGCGCGAGGACGTAGACGACCTTGTCCGCGCGTTTGACGATGAGGTCTTCCTTGAGCATCAGCTTCACGCCGTCGGCGAGCGACTGGAGCATGCCCCAGGGGCCGTGCCGGTTGGGGCCGATGCGCAGCTGCATCCAGGCGACGACCTTGCGTTCCCAGACGATGGAGAACAGCACGGTCACCATCAGGAACGCGAAGCAGAACACCGCTTTGACGACGACCAGCCACCAGGGGTCGCGGCCGAACATCGAGAGGTCTTCAGCGGCCAGGTACCCGCTCATGCCTCCACCTCCTTGGGGGCCTCGCCGGCGAGTGCCGCCGGGCCGATGCGGACGAGGGAGCCGGGCCGGGCCCCGGTGCCGGAGGCCACGCCGGGGCCGGTGGAGTTCAGCGGGAGCCAGACCACCCGGTCGGGCATGTCGGTGACCTGGAGGGGGAGTTCCAGGGAGCCGGTGGGGCCGGTGACGGCCAGTAGGCCGCCGTTCACGACGCCGGCCTCGGCGGCCGTCGCGGCGGACACGCGCGCGTGGGCGGCGTGCCGGGTGCCGGCGAGCGCCTCGTCGCCCTGCTGGAGGACGCCTTGGTCGAGCAGCAGCCGGTGCCCGGCGAGCACCGCTTCACCGGCGGCCGGGCGGGGCAGTACGCCCGCGGACTCCGTGGGTGCGGCGGCGCCGGGGCCGTTCCAGGGGCCGAGCCGGTCGATCTCCGCGCGCGTGGTGCGCAGGTCGGGCAGCCCCAGGTGGACGTCCATGGCGTCGGCGAGCATGTGCAGCACGCGCGTGTCGGCCGGCGCGAGCCGGCGGGTCATCTGGTCGGGCTTGAGCGCGGCCTCGAAGAAGCGCACCCTGCCCTCCCAGTTGAGGAAGGTGCCCGCCTTCTCGGGGACCGCGGCGACCGGCAGGACGACGTCGGCGTGCTCGGTGACCTCGCTGGGCCGCAGTTCGAGCGACACCAGGAAGCCGACGTTCGCGAAGGCCTCACGCGCGCCTGCCGGGTCGGGAAGGTCGGCCACCTCCACACCGGCGACCAGGAGTGCGGACAGTTCACCGCTGGCGGCGGCCTCCACCATCTGGTGGGTGTCGCGGCCGTAGCGGGACGGGAGTTCGGCGAGGCCCCAGACGGCGGCGACCTCCTCCCGCGCGCGCGGGTCGGTCGAGGGGCGGCCTCCCGGCAGCAGCGACGGCAGGGCACCGGCCTCGACGGCGCCGCGCTCGCCGGCCCGGCGCGGGATCCACACCAGTTCGGCGCCGGTCGCGGTGGCGGCGCGCAGCGCGGCGGTGAGGCCGCCCGCGACGCCGGCCAGCCGCTCGCCCACGATGATGACCGCGCCCTGCGTGCGCAGTGCCTCGGCGGCGTGGGAGCCGGGCTCCTCCAGGCCGGTGCCGCTCGCGAGGGCGTCCAGCCACTCGGGCTCGGTGCCGGGCGCGGCCGGCAACAGCAGGCCGCCCGCCTTCTGAAGGCCCCGGGTGGCGTGGGTGGCCAGCGAGAACACCCGCTGCTTGCGTGTGCGCCAGGCCTTGCGCAGCCGCAGGAAGACGCCGGGCGCCTCCTCCTCCGACTCGAAGCCGACGAGCAGGACGGCGGGCGCGTTCTCCAGGGAGGTGTACGTGACGCCCGTACCGTCGAGGTCACGGCCGCGGCCGGCCACCCGGGCCGCCAGGAAGTCGGCCTCCTCGCCGCTGTGCACGCGCGCGCGGAAGTCGATGTCGTTCGTGTCGAGCGCCACGCGCGCGAACTTGCTGTACGCGTAGGCGTCCTCGACGGTGAGCCGGCCGCCGGTGAGGACGCCGGCCCGGGAGCGGGCGGCGCTCAGACCCTGTGCGGCCGCCTGGAGCGCCTCGGGCCAGGAGGCGGGTTCCAGGACGCCGTCGGCGTTGCGGACCAGCGGGGTGTCGAGCCGGTCGCGCTGCTGGGCGTACCGGAACGCGAAGCGTCCCTTGTCGCAGATCCACTCCTCGTTGACCTCGGGGTCGTCGGCGGCGAGCCGCCGCATGACCTTGCCGCGCCGGTGGTCGGTGCGGGTGGCGCAGCCGCCGGAGCAGTGCTCGCAGACCGAGGGGGAGGAGATGAGGTCGAAGGGGCGGGAGCGGAAGCGGTAGGCGGCCGAGGTGAGGGCGCCGACGGGGCAGATCTGGATGGTGTTGCCGGAGAAGTACGACTCGAACGGGTCGCCCTCACCGGTGCCGACCTGCTGGAGCGCGCCCCGCTCGACCAGTTCGATCATCGGGTCGCCCGCGACCTGGTTGGAGAAGCGGGTGCAGCGGGCGCACAGCACGCACCGCTCGCGGTCGAGCAGGACCTGGGCGGAGATCGCTACGGGCTTCTCGTAGGTGCGCTTCCTGCCCTCGAAGCGGGACTCGGCGTTGCCGTGCGACATGGCCTGGTTCTGGAGCGGGCACTCGCCGCCCTTGTCGCAGACCGGGCAGTCCAGCGGGTGGTTGATGAGCAGCAGCTCCATCACCCCGTGCTGGGCCTTCTCGGCGACCGGTGAGGTGAGGTGGGTCTTGACGACCATGCCGTCGGTGCACGTGATCGTGCAGGACGCCATCGGTTTGCGCTGGCCCTCGACCTCGACGATGCACTGGCGGCAGGCGCCGGCCGGGTCCAGCAGGGGGTGGTCGCAGAACCGCGGGATCTCGATGCCGAGCTGCTCGGCGGCCCGGATGACCAGGGTGCCCTTGGGCACGCTGATCTCGGCGCCGTCGATCGTCAGCGTGACGAGGTCCTCCGGTGGAACCGCCGGCCGGCCCCCCGGGGTGGAGGCGCTGGTGGTCACGGTCATGCGTTCACCTCCGGGCGGTCCGCCCAGGCCGTCGACTTGGCCGGGTCGAAGGGGCAGCCCCGGCCCGTGATGTGCTGCTCGTACTCCTCGCGGAAGTACTTGAGCGAGGAGAAGATCGGGGATGCGGCGCCGTCACCGAGGGCGCAGAAGGACTTGCCGTTGATGTTGTCGGCGATGTCGGCGAGCTTGTCGAGGTCGGACATGCCGCCCTTGCCGGCCTCGATGTCCCGCAGCAGCTGCACCAGCCAGTACGTCCCCTCGCGGCAGGGGGTGCACTTGCCGCAGGACTCGTGGGCGTAGAACTCCGTCCAGCGGGTCACCGCCCGCACCACGCAGGTCGTCTCGTCGAAGCACTGCAAGGCCTTCGTGCCGAGCATGGAGCCCGCGGCGCCCACCCCTTCGTAGTCGAGGGGGACGTCGAGGTGCTCGTCGGTGAACATGGGTGTCGAGGAGCCGCCCGGTGTCCAGAACTTCAGGCGGTGCCCGGGCCGCATGCCGCCGCTCATGTCGAGGAGCTGGCGCAGGGTGATGCCGAGCGGGGCCTCGTACTGGCCGGGGCTCGCGACGTGGCCGCTGAGCGAGTAGAGCGTGAAGCCCGGGGACTTCTCACTGCCCATCGACCTGAACCATTCCTTGCCGTTCTGGAGGATGGCGGGAACCGACGCGATCGACTCGACGTTGTTCACCACGGTGGGACAGGCGTAGAGGCCTTCGACCGCGGGGAAAGGGGGACGGAGTCGGGGCTGGCCGCGGCGGCCTTCGAGCGAGTCGAGCAGCGCGGTCTCCTCACCGCAGATGTACGCGCCGGCGCCCGCGTGCACGGTGAGTTCGAGGTCGAGTCCGCTGCCCAGGATGTTCTCTCCGAGGTAGCCGGCCTCGCGGGCCTCGCGCACGGCCTCGTGCAGCCGCCGCAGCACGGGGACGACCTCGCCCCGCAGATAGATGAAGGCGTGCGACGACCTGATGGCGTAGCACGCGATCACGATGCCCTCGATGAGGCTGTGCGGGTTCGCGAACAGGAGCGGGATGTCCTTGCAGGTGCCCGGCTCCGACTCGTCGGCGTTGACCACCAGATAGTGCGGTTTCCCGTCACCCTGCGGGATGAACTGCCATTTCATCCCGGTCGGGAATCCCGCGCCGCCGCGGCCGCGCAGCCCGGAGTCCTTGACGTACGCGATGAGGTCGTCGGGGGACATGGCGAGCCCCTTGCGGAGCCCCTCGTACCCGTCGTGCCTGCGGTAGACGTCCAGGGTCCAGGACCGGTCCTCGTCCCAGAAGGCCGACAGCACGGGTGCGAGCAGCTTCTCCGGGCTGGTGTCCTTCACCTCGGATTGCACGGTCATCACTCCCCCTCCTCGGCGGTGGGCCCTGCCGGGTGGGCGGGGTCGGAGGCCGATGTGTCCTGCGGCGCGTCGTGGGAACTGAGGTGCTCGGCCGGCGACGGCCCGTGCGCCGCCCGGTCGTGCGGTTCCCCGGACGCTCCCGTCCGGTGCGGGCCGCCGTCCCGCGGATGCACCACGCGCGCCGGTTCGGCCTCTCCCCTGGCCAGGCGGAGGCCCACCAGCGACGCGGGTCCCGCGCTGCCGCCCTCCTCGACGGCACCGGGCCGCTCGTCGGGGAAGCCGGCCAGGATCCGGGCGGTCTCCTTGAAGGTGCACAGCCGGGCGCCGCGCGTGGGCTGTACGGGCCGTCCCGCGCGGAGGTCGTCGACCAGGCGCCGGGCGCTGTCGGGGGTCTGGTTGTCGAAGAACTCCCAGTTGACCATCACGACCGGCGCGAAGTCGCAGGCCGCGTTGCACTCGATGTGCTCCAGGGTGACCTTGCCGTCGTCGGTGGTCTCGCCGTTGCCGACGCCCAGGTGCTCCTGGAGGGTCTCGAAGATGGTGTCGCCGCCCATGACCGCGCAGAGCGTGTTGGTGCACACGCCGACCTGGTAGTCGCCGGACGGCCGGCGCCGGTACATGGTGTAGAAGGTGGCGACGGCGGTGACCTCGGCGGTGGTCAGGCCGAGCATGTCCGCGCAGAAGTGCATGCCGGTGCGCGTGACGTGGCCCTCCTCCGACTGCACGAGGTGGAGCAGCGGCAGCAGGGCGGACCGGGAGTCGGGGTAGCGGGCGATCAGCTCGCGCGCGTCCGCCTCCAGCCGGGTCCGGACGTCGTCCGGGTACGCGGGGGCGGGCAGTGCGGGCATGCCCAGGCTGACGCCCCGCTCCGAGGAAGAGGTGGTCACCGGTCGACGCCTCCCATCACGGGGTCGATGGATGCCACGGCGACGATGACGTCGGCGACCTGGCCGCCTTCGCACATCGCCGCCATGGCCTGAAGGTTGGTGAAGGACGGGTCGCGGAAGTGGACCCGGTAGGGGCGGGTGCCGCCGTCGGACACGGCGTGCACGCCGAGTTCGCCCTTGGGTGATTCCACGGCCGCGTACGTCTGTCCCGGCGGGACGCGGAAGCCCTCGGTGACCAGCTTGAAGTGGTGGATCAGGGCCTCCATGGAGGTGCCCATGATCTTTTTGATGTGGTCGAGGGAGTTGCCGAGTCCGTCCGGTCCCAGGGCGAGCTGGGCGGGCCAGGCGATCTTCTTGTCGGCGACCATGACGGGGCCGGGCTCGAGCCGGTCCAGGCACTGCTCGATGATCCTCAGCGACTGGCGCATCTCCTCCAGGCGGATGAGGAAGCGGCCGTAGGCGTCGCAGCTGTCGGTGGTGGGGACGTCGAAGTCGTACGTCTCGTAACCGCAGTACGGCTGGGCCTTGCGCAGGTCGTGGGGCAGGCCGGTGGAGCGCAGGATCGGGCCGGTGGCGCCGAGGGCCATGCAGCCGGCCAGGTCGAGGTAGCCGACGTCCTGCATACGGGCCTTGAAGATGGGGTTCCCGGTGGCGAGCTTGTCGTACTCCGGGAGGTTCTTGGTCATCTTCTTCACGAACTCGCGGATCTGGTCCACCGCGCCGGGCGGGAGGTCCTGGGCGAGTCCGCCGGGCCGGATGTACGCGTGGTTCATGCGCAGGCCCGTGATCAGCTCGTAGAGGTCGAGAATCATTTCACGATCACGGAAGCCGTAGATCATGATCGTGGTGGCGCCCAGCTCCATGCCGCCGGTGGCGATGCACACCAGGTGGGAGGAGAGCCGGTTCAGCTCCATCAGCAGCACCCGGATGATCGTGGCGCGTGCGGTGATCCGGTCCTCGATGCCGAGGAGCTTCTCGACGGCGAGGCAGTAGGCGGTCTCGTTGAAGAAGGACGTCAGGTAGTCCATGCGCGTGACGAAGGTGGTGCCCTGCGTCCACGTGCGGTACTCGAGGTTCTTCTCGATGCCGGTGTGCAGGTAGCCGATGCCGCAGCGGGCCTCGGTGACCGTCTCGCCGTCGATCTCGAGGATGAGGCGGAGCACTCCGTGGGTGGAGGGGTGCTGGGGACCCATGTTGACGACGATGCGTTCGTCGTCGGCGCGGGCCGCGGACTGGACGACCTCGTCCCAGTCGCCACCGGTGACCGTGTAGACGGTGCCCTCGGTGGTCTCGCGCGCCGAGGCGGCGGAGGCCGCCGATGCTGACTGCGTGCTCACGAGTACGACCTCCGCTGGTCCGGAGACGGGATCTGGGCGCCCTTGTACTCGACGGCGATGCCGCCGAGGGGGTAGTCCTTGCGCTGGGGGTGGCCCTGCCAGTCGTCCGGCATCATGATCCGGGTGAGGGCCGGGTGACCGTCGAAGACGATCCCGAAGAAGTCGTAGGTCTCGCGCTCGTGCCAGTCGTTCGTCGGGTAGACGGAGACCAGGGACGGGATGCGCGGGTCGCTGTCGGGGGCGGCGGCTTCGAGGCGGATCAGCCGGTTGTGGGTGATCGAGCGCAGGTGGTAGACGGCGTGGAGTTCGCGGCCCTTGTCCTCGGGGTAGTGGACGCCGCTGACGCCGGTGCACAGTTCGAAGCGCAGCGCCGGGTCGTCGCGCAGGGTGCGGGCGACGAGGAGCAGGTGCTCGCGTTCGATGTGGAAGGTCAGCTCGCCGCGGTCGACGACCGTCCTGTCGATGGCGTTGTCCGGGAGGAGTCCCTGTTCCTCCAGGGCGCCTTCCAGTTCGTCGGCGACCTCGTCGAACCAGCCGCCGTAGGGGCGGGCCGTCGGTCCCGGGAGTCGGACCGAGCGGACCAGGCCGCCGTAGCCGGAGGTGTCGCCGCCGTTGTCGGCGCCGAACATGCCGCGCTGGACGCGGATCTCCTCGCCGCCCTGGCCGCGCCGGCCGGGGAGGTTGGCGGCGGAGAGGTCGTTCTCGGGGTTGGCCCCGTTCCCCGTCCCGTTCGCCCCGCCGGTGCCGCCGTTCGCGGCGGCGCCGTGGGTGCCGTTCGCGTCGCTCACCGCAGCAGCCCCTTCATCTCGATCGTGGGCAGGGCCTTGAGGGCCGCCTCCTCCGCCTCGCGGGCCGCTTCCTCGGCGTTCACGCCGAGCTTGGCGGACCGGATCTTCTGGTGGAGCTTGAGGATCGCGTCCATCAGCATCTCGGGGCGGGGCGGGCAGCCCGGCAGGTAGATGTCGACCGGCACGATGTGGTCGACGCCCTGGACGATCGCGTAGTTGTTGAACATGCCGCCCGAGGAGGCGCAGACGCCCATGGAGATCACCCACTTGGGGTTGGGCATCTGGTCGTAGACCTGCCTCAGGACCGGCGCCATCTTCTGGCTGACCCGGCCGGCGACGATCATCAGGTCGGCCTGGCGCGGTGAGCCGCGGAAGACCTCCATGCCGAAGCGGGCCAGGTCGTAGCGGCCGGCGCCGGTGGTCATCATCTCGATGGCGCAGCAGGCGAGGCCGAAGGTGGCCGGGAAGACGGACGCCTTGCGCACCCAGCCCGCGGCCTGCTCGACGGTGGTGAGCAGGAATCCGCTCGGCAGCTTTTCTTCGAGTCCCATGTCTTTAAAGGCCCCTCAGTCCCATTCCAGGCCGCCGCGCCGCCATACGTACGCGTACGCGACGAAGACGGTGAGCACGAAGAGCAGCATCTCCACGAGCCCGAAGATCCCCAGGGCGTCGAAGGTGACGGCCCAGGGGTAGAGGAAGACGATCTCGATGTCGAAGACGATGAAGAGCATCGCCGTCAGGTAGTACTTGATGGGGAAGCGCCCGCCGCCGGCCGGCGTGGGGGTCGGCTCGATGCCGCACTCGTAGGCTTCGAGCTTGGCGCGGTTGTACCGCTTCGGACCGATCAGCGTGGCCATGACCACGGAGAAGATCGCAAAGCCTGCCCCGAGGGCTCCCAGTACGAGGATGGGCGCATACGCGTTCACCGCTCCTCGCTCCTCTCAGTCGGCGCTGACTGCTGGCGGTTACCGGGCTCACGTCCGTCTCACCGGTCCCACGAGCCCCGCTCGTCCCGGGCGAAGATCGAGAACATGTGAAGCAGGTCACAAGCCCAACTGCCTCGCATCTTATGCCTGCCGCTCTGTGATCTGCGACACGGGGTATTCCACAAGCTTTGTGATCTCCACCACCTGACGAAGGATCATGAAGCCGGATGATGGGTGATCTTCGTACGCGAAGCGTTCAGTTGATCACCAGAAGTGACATTTCCGCTCGTCATCGCAGGCCGGAGGGGTCGTCTCCATATCAAGAGGCTTCCGATGCATGCAAATTGGTGCTGGACGGGCGGGGGCTGATAGGGGGCCCCGTTCACACGTCAGAGGGAGAGGAGGGGCGGGGTGTGGACGCGGGGCCGGAGCGTGTGCGCGCGTTCACCAGTCGCACGCGTACGGGACGCCGCGGTTCCGGTGACCGTTCCGTGACCTCCGCCACACCGATGAAGGGGCCGTAAGAACCGGGCTTGGCCAACGACCCTCACCGGTGGTAGGTGCGGGGCAATCCGGACTTAATGATCAAAGACCGTGATCAAGGGCTTGATCGTGACAGTCCGCAATGTCCGTTAGGGCGTCAATAAAGAGCGACACGCCCGGCATTACGGGGTTCGATTGAGCAACTGTGGCGCACCACACGTTTTTTGAAGATATGAAGGAGCCCCTGGTACCGGTTGTTCCCATGTCCCACACCGCTCACATACGCAGCCACCGGAAGCCCCGCCGCAGCGCGTCGACCCTCGCGATGCGGGCCGGAGTCGCCGGTGGTGTCCTCGGCACCCTGGCGGTCGCCGGGGCGTCCGGCTCGGCGAACGCGGCCGAGCCGGTGACGCAGACGCTCGAACTGCCCACCCTGACGGCCGACCTGGCCGTCCAGGCCGCCCAGTCCGCGGACGCCACCCAGCAGGCCGCCGCGAACTACCAGTTGCAGGCCGAGCGTGACGCGGCTGCCGCAAAGGCCGCGAAGCAGGCCAAGGCGGACCTCGCCGATGCCAGGCAGAAGGCGGCCGAGGCCAAGAAGAAGGCCGACGAGACCGCCCGCAAGGAGGCCGCCGCACGCGCCTCGCGCACCGCGGTGCGGACGACGCTGTCCACCACGGCGGGCAGCGGCACCGGCACCACGAACACCTCCACGTCCACGTCCACCGGCACCTCGACCTCCACCGGCACGTCCACGGCCACCGGTTCGGCCGCGTCCGTCATCGACTTCGTCAAGGCGCAGGTCGGCAAGGCGTACGTCTCCGGCGCCACCGGCCCGTCCGCCTACGACTGCTCCGGCCTGGTCCAGACGGCCTTCCGGCAGGTCGGCATCAGCCTGCCGCGCGTCTCCCAGGACCAGTCGACCGCCGGCACCCAGGTCTCGCTGGACAGCCTTCAGCCGGGCGACATCCTGTACTGGGGCAGCGCGGGCAGCGCGTACCACGTCGGGGTGTACGTCGGCGGCGGCATGTTCGTCGGCGCGCAGAACCCCTCCACCGGCGTCGTGGAGCGCCCCCTGTCGTACGACCCGCCCACCGGCGCCGTGCGGGTGCTCTGAGCGCCTCCGGCACCTCTCACACGCGCGTGAGGGCCGCAGCCCCTTCTCGGGGGCTGCGGCCCTCACGTCGTCCCCGGGTGCGCCCGGGGCCGGCTCAGGGACGGCTCACGCCTTCGGGGCCACCCTGCTCAGGCCGTTGATGATGCGGTCCATCGCGTCGCCGCCCGTCGGGTCGGTGAGGTTCGCGAGGAGCTTCAGGGTGAACTTCATCAGCATCGGGTGCGTCAGGCCGCGCTGGGCGGCGATCTGCATGACCTTCGGGTTGCCGATGAGCTTCACGAAGGCGCGGCCCAGGGTGTAGTAGCCGCCGTAGGTGTCCTTCAGGACGCGCGGGTAGCGGGTCAGGGCGATCTCGCGCTGGGCGGGCGTGGCCCGCGCGTGGGCCTGGACGATGACGTCGGCGGCGATCTGGCCGGATTCCATGGCGTAGGCGATGCCCTCGCCGTTGAAGGGGTTCACCAGGCCGCCGGCGTCGCCCACGAGCAGCAGCCCGCGCGTGTAGTGCGGCTGGCGGTTGAAGGCCATGGGGAGGGCCGCGCCGCGGATCGGGCCGGTCATGTTCTCGGGGGTGTACCCCCAGTCCTGCGGCATGGAGGCGCACCACGCCTTGAGGACCTCGCGCCAGTCCAGCTCCTTGAAGGAGGCGGAGGTGTTCAGGACGCCGAGGCCGACGTTGGAGGTGCCGTCGCCCATGCCGAAGATCCAGCCGTAACCGGGCAGCAGGCGGTCCTGGGCGCCGCGCCGGTCCCACAGCTCCAGCCAGGACTCCAGGTAGTCGTCGTCGTGGCGCGGCGAGGTGAAGTACGTGCGCACGGCGACGCCCATGGGGCGGTCCTCGCGGCGGTGCAGGCCCATCGCGAGGGACAGGCGGGTGGAGTTGCCGTCGGCGGCGACGACGAGCGGCGCGCGGAAGGTGACCTCGCGCTTCTCCTCGCCGAGCCTGGCGGTGACACCGGTGATGCGGCCGGTGCGCTCGTCGAGGACCGGCTCGCCCACGTTGCAGCGCTCGTACAGGCGGGCGCCGGCCTTCTGGGCGTTGCGGGCGAGCTGCTCGTCGAAGTCGTCGCGCTTGCGGACGAGTCCGTAGTCCGGGAAGGAGGCGAGATCCGGCCAGTCGAGCTGGAGGCGGGAGCCGCCGCCGATGATGCGCAGGCCCTTGTTGCGCATCCAGCCGGCCTCCTCGGAGATGTCGATCCCCATGGTGACGAGCTGCTTGACCGCGCGCGGGGTGAGGCCGTCGCCGCACACCTTCTCGCGCGGGAACGCGGTCTTCTCCAGCAGCAGGACGTCGAGGCCGGCCTTGGCGAGGTGGTACGCGGTCGTGGAGCCGGCTGGCCCCGCGCCCACGACGATCACATCGGCGGTGTGGTCGGAGAGGGGCTCGGTCACGGCGGGATCTCCCCAGAGGTTCGGAATCTGCGTGCCGACCGGCACTGGACATGGGCAGTCTATTCAGCAGAATTGATCACCCGGCTGAAGGGCTGCCTCGTGAACCGACCTCTCCCCGCGGTACGGCTGCGCGTCCCCACGCACGAGGACGCGGTCGCCTGGCACCGGGTGTTCGACGACCCGGAGGTCATGGAGTTCCACGGCGGCAGGCCGGCGGCACTGTCGGTCTACGAGGAACTGACCGCGCGCCAGCGGCGGCACGACGCGGAGCTGGGCTTCTGCCTGTGGACCCTGCTGGACGAGAGCGGCGAGGTGATCGGGTTCACCGGCGCCCAGCCGTGGCGGCCGGACTGGGGTCCCGTGGGCGAGACGGAGATCGGCTGGCGGCTGGGCCGGGCGCACTGGGGCCGGGGGTATGTCACCGCGGCGGCGCGGGAGACGCTCGCTCGGGTTCGGGCGGCCGGGGTGCCGGGTGTGGTGGCGGTGGTCCGGCCGGGCAACGAGCGGTCGATCGCGGTGACTCGGCGGCTCGGCATGGAGCCGGCGGAGACCTGCACGCATCCGGTGCGGGACGAGCCGGCGCTCTGCTTCCGCCTCCACTTCGGTGACACACCGTAGTTGTCTGTCACGGAAAGACACGAAACCCTTCCGGGTGGGCCGGGCGGGAGTTACCCTTCCAGTACCGCTGGGGGTGACATCTGTGCGTATACCACCCGAAACACCCGACGTGCGCGTCCCGCGTCTGGTCGGTCTGATGGCCGTGGACGCGCGTGAAGCGGCTCGGGCGCACGGCCTGTTCCTCACCGCGCCGGACCGCCCGGACTTCCACCGCGCCGTCGTCGACTACGTCGTACGCCAGTATCCGCAGCCCGGTGCCGAGGTCCCGCCGGACTCGACGGTGTACGTGTACTTCGACTTCGCGGAGGGCGAGGGCGGCGGCGGGGTGCGGGAACCGCGCGTTCCGCGGCCTCCGGCGGGCGGTCTGCCCCGCGAACTCGGCGAGCGGGGGGACGCGTTCGAGATGATCGGGCGCTGAGCCGCCCGGGAGCGGCTCAGGCCTCCTTGAAGCCCCGGTGCAGCGCGACGACACCGCCGGTGAGGTTGCGCCACGCCACCTTCGACCAGCCGGCGTCGCGCAGCCGTCCGGCGAGGGCGGGCTGGTCGGGCCAGGCGCGGATGGACTCGGCGAGGTAGACGTAGGCGTCCGGGCTGGAGGACACCGCGCGCGCGGCCGGCGGCAGCGCCCGCATCAGGTACTCGGTGTAGACGGTCCGGAAGGGCGCCCAGGTCGGGTGCGAGAACTCGCAGATGACGACGCGTCCGCCGGGCCGGGTCACCCGGTACATCTCCCGCAGGGCGGCGTCCGTGTCCTGGACGTTGCGCAGGCCGAAGGAGATCGTCACGGCGTCGAAGGTGTCGTCCTTGAAGGGCAGCCTCGTCGCGTCGCCCGCGGTGAACGGCAGCCAGGCGTGCCGGCGCTTGCCGACCTGGAGCATGCCGGTCGAGAAGTCGCAGGGGACGACGTACGCGCCGGTCCGCGCGAAGGGCAGCGAGGAGGTGGCCGTGCCGGCGGCGAGGTCCAGGACCTTCTGCGCGGGGCGCGCGTCGACCGCCTTCGCGACCTCCCTGCGCCAGCGCCGGTCCTGGCCGAGCGACAGCACGTCGTTCGTCAGGTCGTACCGTTCCGCCACGTCGTCGAACATCGAGGCGACTTCGTGCGGCTGCTTGTTCAGGGAGGCGCGGGTCACCCGTCCATTCTTGCAGCCCGGTCCCGCGGCGGGAGCCCCGGCTCGCGCCGCGGGCCGGCGACGGTCCCGGGTCAGCGGCGGCGGTACAGCAGCCGGCCCTCGATGACGGTCGCCACGCAGGTGGCGGCCCCGCGGGCGGCGAGGGCGCTCTCGTCCGGCACGTCGAACACGGCGAAGGTCGCGGCCCTGCCCTCGTACGGCAGGAGGGGCGTGAGGACGGCCTCACCGAGGGGGCGCCCGGCCAGCGGGTCGAGGGACGGCGGCCCCGGCGGCTCGGCGGTCCGCTCCCGGCTCGCCAGCCCCGCCCGGCGCACGGCGTCCGCCACGGCCGGGCGCCGCGGCGGCCCGGCCACGGCCACGGTCCCGTGGGCGAGCATCCGCTGCACCCCGCGCCGGGCGCTCGCGCCCCACCGCGCGTCGGTCATGCCGAGGGCGGCCAGGGCCGCTTCGCCGGTGAGCGGCTCGGTGCCGAGCGTGCCGGCCTCGCGCGGGTCGGGGTGGTAGGCCCGCTCCAGCAGTTCGGGCCCGTACGGGTTGAGCAGGCCGGGCGTGATCAGGCCCGGCCAGCGGCGTACGCGCGCGGCCGGGTGTGCGGCGGCCAGCTCGTCGTACGGGCCGACGGCCGCGATCGTCCGGCCGTCGGCGAGGATCGCGCCTCGGGGCAGCAGGGCGCGGTGCGGGTCGCCGGTGACGAGGAGGTCCGCGGTGTGGAGGGTCAGCACGGCAGGCTCAGTTGGACGCCAGCAGCTTCAGCTCGGGGTGGGCGGTGCCGCCCTCGATGGCCGTGGAGGAGATGTGGGAGGCCACGCGGTCGTCGGCGGGGTCGTTCGCCGGGTCGTCGTGGACGACGAGGTGCTCGTAGGTGGTGGCGCGCTGGGCCGGCACCCGCCCGGCCTTGCGGATCAGGTCGATGATCTCCAGCCGGTTGGAGCGGTGCCTGGCGCCGGCCGAGGAGACCACGTTCTCCTCCAGCATGATCGAGCCGAGGTCGTCCGCACCGTAGTGCAGGGACAGCTGGCCGACCTCCTTGCCGGTGGTGAGCCAGGAGCCCTGGATGTGGCGGACGTTGTCCAGGAAGAGGCGGGCGATCGCGATCATCCGCAGGTACTCGAAGAGGGTCGCCTGGGTGCGGCCCTTCAGGTGGTTGTTCTCGGGCTGGTAGGTGTACGGGATGAACGCGCGGAAGCCGCCGGTGCGGTCCTGCACGTCACGGATCATCCGCAGGTGCTCGATGCGCTCGGCGTTGGTCTCGCCGGTGCCCATGAGCATCGTCGACGTCGACTCCACGCCCAGCCGGTGCGCGGTCTCCATGATCTCCAGCCAGCGTTCGCCGCTCTCCTTGAGCGGGGCGATGGCCTTGCGCGGCCGTGCGGGCAGGAGTTCCGCGCCGGCGCCCGCGAAGGAGTCGAGACCGGCCTCGTGGATCCGGGTGATGGCCTCCTCGACGGAGACACCGGAGATCCGGGCCATGTGCTCGACCTCGGACGCGCCCAGCGAGTGGATCACCAGCTGCGGGAAGGCGTCCTTGATGGCCTTGAAGTGCTGCTCGTAGTACTCGACGCCGTAGTCCGGGTGGTGGCCGCCCTGGAACATGATCTGGGTGCCGCCGAGTTCGACGGTCTCCGCGCAGCGGCGCAGGATGTCGTCGAGGTCGCGGGTCCAGCCCTTGGCGGTGTCCTTGGGGGCCGCGTAGAAGGCGCAGAACTTGCACGCCGTGACGCACACGTTCGTGTAGTTGATGTTCCGCTCGATGATGTACGTGGCGATGTGCTCGATGCCGGCGTACATGCGGCGGCGGACGGCGTCGGCGGCGGCGCCGAGGGCGTGCAGGGGCGCGTCGCGGTACAGCTCCAGCGCCTCTTCGGGGGTGATCCGCCCACCGGCGGCGGCACGGTCGAGGACGGACTGGAGGTCGGCCTTCTCGGTCACCGGCGTCCCTTTCGCAAGGTTTTCGTCAGGGTTGTGGACGGACCGAACCAGCCTACGCCAGCGGGTTTCCCGCGCTGACCTCAGGCCGCGTACGCACCGATCAGCACCCCGGCGAGGACGCCGGCCAGGAGGAACGGGCCGAACGGTACGGCCGTCCTGCGGTCCGCGCGCCGGGCCAGGACGAGCGCGCCGCCGTAGAGGGCGCCGAGCAGGAAGCCGGCGAAGGTGCCGAGCAGCACGGTGGGCCAGCCGTACCAGCCGAGTACGGCGCCCGCGCCCACGGCCAGTTTCACGTCGCCGAAGCCCATGCCGGCGGGGTTGACCAGGTACAGCGCGCAGTAGCCGGCGCCGAGGGCGAGGGCGCCGTAGAGGGCGGTGGGCCAGTGGCCCGCGTGTTCGGGGAGCAGGGCGGCGAGGCCCAGCAGGGCGAGCGCGGCGGCGGCGAGCGGCAGGGTCAGCGGGTCGGGCAGCCGCCGCACCCGCAGGTCGACGGCGGTCAGCAGGACGCCGACGGGCGCCAGCAGCAGCCAGACCGCCAGTTCGGGCCGGGTGCCGGTGGCGGCGGCGAGCGCGGCGCAGACGAGGGCGCCGGCGGCGGCGAGGCGCGGCGCGGCGGGGGCACCGGCGTACGGCCCGCCGTCCGCGCCGTGTTCGGCGCACCTCGCGCGGCCCAGCCAGCCGCGGAGGGGGTGGCCGGCGGGGCAGTGGGTGCGCCAGGGGTCGCCGGGCGGGACGGCGAAGCGGTAGGCCGCGCGGGGCAGCAGCGTGCCCGCCAGCGCGCCCCACACCCCGGCGCCGAACACCAGCGCCCCCGTGGCCAGCTCCACGTCACCCTCCCCCGTCGCCCTGCCTGCCCCGGTCCCTACCCGGCTCGGGCGGCCGGCACCGCTCGCGCGGCCGGGGACCCCGTGTGCCCTACGGCTGGAGCAGCTCGACCTTCACGTCGGCGGGGAAGCCCGTCGTGGGGCCGACCCGGCGGGCGAACTCGGCGACGGCCGCCAGCTGCGGGGCGCCGAAGCTGAAGTCGAGGGTGGTGAAGTACTGGGCCAGGGTCTCCTCGTCGAAGGCCTCCCAGCGGGCGGCCTGTTCGGCGACCTTGCCGACCTCTTCCAGGGAGAGGTTGCGGGAGTCGAGGAAGGCCTCGTGGACCCGGTGGGTGATGAACGGCTCGCGCTCCAGGTAGTCCCGGCGGGCCGCCCACACCGCGAAGACGAACGGCAGGCCGGTCCACTCCTTCCACAGCGCGCCGAGGTCGTGGACCTCCAGGCCGTAGCGGGGGCCGTCGAGGAGGTTGGCGCGCAGCGCGGCGTCGCCGATGAGGACGGCGGCCTCGGCCTCCTGCATCATCAGGCTCAGGTCCGGCGGGCAGGTGTAGTACTCGGGCTCGACGCCGTACCGCTCCGCGAGCAGCAGCTGCGCCAGCCGGACGGAGGTGCGCGAGGTCGAGCCGAGGGCGACGCGGGCGCCGTCCAGCCGGTCCAGCGGGACCTGGGAGACGATCACGCAGGACATCACCGGGCCGTCGCAGCCGACGGCGATGTCGGGGAAGGCGACCAGTTGGTCGGCGTGCTTGAGGAACTCGACCAGGGTGACGGGGCCGATGTCGAGGTCGCCGCGCACGAGGCGTTCACTGAGCTTCTCCGGCGTGTCCTTCGTCAGGTCGAAGTCGAGGAGCGTGCCGGTTCTCGCGAGCCCCCAGTAGAGGGGCAGGCAGTTCAGGAACTGGATGTGGCCGACGCGCGGCCGGGTGCGAGAATTGTCCACATCGCGACACTAGACCCCGTGCGTCACGGTGCCGGAACCGGCCCCACCGCCGAACGGCGGACCCCATGTTCAAACCTCCGGGTGACGTGATCTTGACCTCTATTGCTTTCGGCAGCCCGCGTGCTAGGCTCGCCGCAAGTTGCAGTTTGGTTTCCCTTGCAGTACAGAGCCTGCGGAGCATGTGACCGCGGGCTCTCGTCGTTTTCAGACGAATGCAGTTGTGCAGCACCGTTTCGCACGTGCAGGTTCTGGAGCAGGGCAACCCTTTTGAGCCCAGGGAGGGCTTATGGCTACCGGAACCGTGAAGTGGTTCAACGCCGAAAAGGGCTTTGGCTTCATCGCCCAGGAGGGCGGCGGCCCCGACGTCTTCGTCCACTACTCCGCGATCAACGCGCAGGGTTTCCGTTCGCTGGAGGAGAACCAGGCGGTCTCCTTCGACGTGACGCAGGGCCCGAAGGGTCCGCAGGCGGAGAACGTCACCCCCGTCTGATCGCTCCCTGATCGCAGAACCTGAGTGCAGTACCCAAGGAGCCCCGCGCCTTCCGGCAACGGGGCTCCTGCCTTTTCCCGTTCATTTCCGGTTCACCTCTGTCAGTGGGCCCCGCTACGGTCCCTCCCCATGACCGGTACCGACTTCCTCTCCGCCACCCGCACCTTCTACGACACCATCGCCGAGGATTACGCCGGGCACTTCGCCGACCCGCTCGCCGACAGGCCGCTGGAACGGGCGCTGCTCGGCGCGTTCGCCGAACTGGTCGGCCCCGGCGGCACGGTCGCCGACCTCGGCTGCGGTCCCGGCGCGGTCACCGCCCACCTCGCCGGTCTCGGCCTGTCCGTCCACGGCGTGGACCTGTCCGCGTCCATGGTCGCCATCGCCCGCCGCGACTTCCCCGGGCTGCGGTTCGAGCGGGGCTCCATGCTGGACCTCGACCTGGCCGACGGCACGCTGGCCGGGGCCGTCTCCTGGTACTCCAGCATCCACACCCCGGACGACCGGCTCCCCGCGCTCCTCGCCGAGTTCCACCGTGTCCTCGCCCCCGGCGGCCGGCTCCTCCTCGCCTTCCAGACCGGCGAGGCACCGCTCCGCCTCGACCGCCCCTGGGGCCGGCCCGTGGTCCTCGACTTCCTCCGGCGCCGGCCCGACCGGATGGCCGAGCTGCTCACCGACGCGGGCCTCACCGTCCGCTCCACCACCGTCCGCGAGCGGGACGAGGCGTACGGCGAGTCAGCCCCGCAGGCGTTCCTGCTCGCCCAGAAGAAAGGCTGACCATGCGGCGGGCGTGACGGTGAGGTGGGGGGCGGCGGGACGCTTCGAGTCACGGATGTGGATGGCGGTGGGGTGGGGGGCGATCTCCAGGCACTGGCCGCCTTCACCACTGCTGTAGCTTGACTTGCGCCAGTTGTAGGCCGTTTCGACGCACTGCCCGCCCTCGCCGTCGCTGTAGCTCGACTTGAACCAGCTCAACTGCTCTATGGTCATCGCTCTTCCAGCATCTTCTCGATCAACTCTAGGGACTCGTGCGGGTTGAGAGCCTGCGCCCGGATGATCCCATAGCGAGCGGCGAGGACGCGGACTTCTTCCCTGTCGGTGATCAAACGCGGGTAACCGTGACTCTCCATGTAGCCCACTTGCTCCTTCCCCTTCGGCGTCAGCAAGGTGAACGAGTTGTCCAGACAGGGGTGTTCGTGTCGACCCGTCGGCATCACCTGTAGCTGCACGTTACGCATCCGGCTGATCCGCAGTAACTGACGGAGCTGCTCGGCGTGTACCTCCGGACTACCGATCGGCCGCTCTAGCACGGCCTGCTCCATGACGAAGCTGAGCTCCATGGGTGGCCACTGCTCGAAGATCTGTTGCCGTGACAGCCGGTCTGCTACCCGTTTCTCGATCGTCTGCTCGTCCAGAGGCGGGTGGCGCTGGGTGAAGACCGCGCGTGAATAGTCCTCGGTCTGTAGGAGGCCCAGCACGCCCATGGTGCTGTAGTCGTGCAAGGACACTGCCTGAGCCTCCAGCTCGGCATACCCCCGATACCACTCGGGATGCCGCGTGCGCGCCTTGGTCATCGCCTCCTCGACCTGCGGGATGACCTCCTTCAGCAGTCCCCCGGCACCCAGGATCTCGTCCGCCCTCTGCAAGAACTCCGGCCTCGGGGTCCGCACCCCTCTCTCCATGGCCGAGATCTGGTCGGGGCCGAAGTTCACCAGGCTGCCGAACTCCCGTTGGCTGAGGCCCGCCCGCTCCCTCATCAGCCGCAACTGTTTGCCCAGTACGACGAACACCGCAGTCGACCCGTTCTCCTCCGCGGGTGTCTCCGGCCTCCGCTCCTGTTCTTCCAACGCGCCACCTCCGACGAGCCGTACACCAACAAGCCGCACCCGTACGACTACGCACAGTCGCCACGTTGCCCCTGGTCAGCGCAGAGAGAACCGGACACGCTCGGTGAGGTGAACGCAGAAATCTCCACCCCCACGACCGAACTCGCGCAACGGCTCAGCGCGACCCCGCGAGGGGCCCGGCTCGCGCGGCGGCTGACCGGTGGTCAGCTCGCCGCCTGGGGATATCCGTACGACGGCGACCTGAACCACGCCGCCCAGCTCGTCGTGGCCGAGCTCGCCGCCAACGCCGTCACCCACGGTCGCGTCCCGGGACGGGACTTCGAACTGCGGCTGAAACTGCTGCCCGGGAGGCACACCCTGCGTATCGAGGTGAGCGACACCCGGGGCGACCGCACCCTGCGGTTCCTGGACGGGGGCCTGCTGGACGAGTCCGGGCGGGGACTGGTCGTCGTCCAGGTCCTGGCGACGCTCTGGGGCGTCACGGAGCGGGAGGTGGGCAAGACGGTCTGGGTGGAGCTGGCGCTCAGTGCGCGTACAGCCCCTCCACCTCGTCCGCGAAGTCGGACAGGACGCGGTCCCGGCGGAGTTTCATCGACGGGGTGAGGTGGCCCGCCTCCTCGGTGAAGTCCACCGGCAGAATGGCGAAGCGGCGGATGGACTCGGGACGGGAGACCATGCGGTTCGCCTCGTCGACCGCCCGCTGGAGGACCTCGGTCAGCTCCGGGTCGCCGACGAGGAGTTCCGGGGGGACCGGGTGTTTGCCGATCATCTGGCGCCAGTGCGTGATGCCGACCGGGTCGAGGGTGATCAGGGCGGCCACGTACGGGCGGGCGTCGCCGACCAGCATCACCTGGGAGATCAGCGGGTGCTGGCGCAGCCAGTTCTCCAGCGGGGCCGGGGCCACCGACTTGCCGCCCGCGGTGATGAGGAGTTCCTTCTTGCGGCCGGTGATGGTGAGGTAGCCCTCGTCGTCCAGCTCGCCGATGTCGCCCGTGGCCAGCCAGCCGTCGCGGGTCGCGGGGACCACGCCGCCCGCCTGCGGGTCCCAGTAGCCGCGCAGCACGTGGTCGCCGGCGAGGAGGATCTCGCCGTCGGCCGCGATCCGCACCCGGGTGCCGGGCAGCGGCCAGCCGACCGTGCCCAGCCGGGGTTTGAGGGGCGGGGTGACCGTGGAGGCGCCGGTGGTCTCCGTCAGGCCATACCCCTCGAAGATCTCGATGCCGGCGCCCGCGTAGAACGCGGCCAGGCGCCGGCCGAGCGGGGAGCCGCCGCAGATGGCGTACCGGACACGGCCTCCCATGGCGGCGCGGATACGGCGGTAGACGAGCGGGTCGTAGAAGGCGCGTTGCGTCTTCAGAGAGCGGCTCGTGCCGCCACCGGTACCGGTCTGGCGGGCCTCCAGCGCCTCCCCGTAGCGCCGGGCCACGTCCGCCGCCCGGTCGAACACCGCCGCCCGGCCGCCGGCCTCCGACTTGGCCCGCGCGGAGTTGTAGACCTTCTCCAGCATGTACGGGATGGTCAGCAGGCACGTCGGCCGGAACGCGGCCAGGTCCGGCAGGAGGTCGCGCGGGTCCAGGCTGGGGCTGTGGCCGAGGCGGACGCGGGCGCGGACGCAGGCGACGGCCACCATCCGGCCGAAGACGTGCGACATGGGCAGGAAGAGCAGGACCGAGGGCTCCTCGTCCGGGGACTTGAAGACCGGGTGGAGGAGTTCGATCGCGTTGTCGACCTCGGCGAGGAAGTTGCCGTGGGAGAGGGCGCAGCCCTTGGGGCGGCCGGTGGTGCCGGAGGTGTAGATGAGCGTGGCGAGCGTGTCGGGGCCGAGCATGCCCCGGCGCACGGCCACCTCACCGTCCGGCACCGGCTCGCCCGTCCCGGCGAGCCGGGCCACGTCGTCCCGTTCCATCACCCACACGTGGCGCAGGTCGGGCAGGTGCGGGCGTTCGGGGCCGAGGGCGGCGGCCTGCGCGGCGGTCTCCGTGACCAGCGCGACCGCGCCGGAGTCGTGCAGGATCCAGCGGGTCTGGAAGACGGAGGAGGTGGGGTACACCGGGACCGTGACCAGGCCGGCCGCCCAGGCGGCGAAGTCCAGCAGGGTCCAGTCGTAGGTGGTCCGTGCCATGACCGCTATCCGGTCGCCCGGCACGAGGCCCTGGGCGATCAGGCCCCGGGCGACCGCCTGGACCTCGGCGGCGAACCGGGCCGCCGTCACGTCCGTCCAGCCGCCGTCGGCCTGTCTGCGGCTGAGGACGGTCACGGCGGGGGCCGCTTCCGCGTTGTCGTACGGAAGGTCGGCGAGGGAGCCGTGGGTGACCGGGGGTGCGAACGGGGGGACGGACGCCTCCCGTACGGCGCCGTCCAGCCGGCGTATCTGCGGTGCGACGAGGACCGGGCGGCCGTCGTAGTCGACGGCGTGGACGGGATTGCCGGAGGAGGCGAGGGCGTGCGGGTACGGCGTGGACACGGGCGGCTCCTCTGGCATGCGTGCACCTGCGGTGGCCCCGACAAGGGGCTGTTACCGCTGGTTAGGCAGGTGATCGTACGGGCCTGCTGTGAGGGGGTTGTGCGGGTACGGGGAGCATCCGGGGCCGGGAATGTGCAGCCTCGGGGGTTATGTGAGAGGCGTTCACCTTCGCGCGTGCGTGGCCGGGAGCGCAGGTGGCCCAGCTCGCCTTACCTCCGGTAACTTTACTCCCGAGTAAGCATCAGGACCGAGACGGAGCCCGCTGGAGGCCTGTTGAGCGCCGTCACCCTCACCGCCGCCCCCGCACTCGGCCCGCTGCTCGCCCGCGGCGCCCTGCACTCCCCCTTCAAGCGCCCCGCCGCCGACGCGGCCTTCCCGCGCACCCGGCTCGTCCTGCCCGGCCTGCGCGTGGACCTGGTCAGGCTGGCCGCGTACGAGCGGGTCTGCGGCTTCCCCACCGGCGAGCCCGACCTCCCGGTCACCTACCCGCACGTCCTGGGCTTCCCGCTGGCCATGCGGCTGATGAGCGGCCGGGACTTTCCGCTGCCGCTGCTGGGGCTGGTCCACACCTCGATCGAGATCGTCCGCACCGGTGAGCTGCCGGCCGGCGGGGAGTACGAACTCGCCGTGTGGATCCAGGGGCTGGCTCCGCACCGGCGTGGCACCGAGGCGACCGTGGTGACCGCGCTGCGGTCCGGCGGGGCCCTGCTCTGGGAGTCCCGCAGCACGTACCTCGCCCGGCATCCGGCCCGGCCGGGCCTCCCCTCCGATGCCGCTCACCCGGCTTCCCTCCCCGAGGGCGGCGCGCTGCCCGTCCTCGCCGAGTGGCGGCTCGCCGGGGACGTGGGACGGCGGTACGG
This sequence comes from Streptomyces sp. NPDC028722, assembly GCF_040637655.1. Taxonomy (NCBI): domain Bacteria; kingdom Bacillati; phylum Actinomycetota; class Actinomycetes; order Kitasatosporales; family Streptomycetaceae; genus Streptomyces; species Streptomyces sp. NPDC028722. The sequence goes on along the minus strand of NZ_JBEZWU010000009.1, from coordinate 69,308 downwards.
CGCCGCGTCCGGTGACCGCAACCCCATCCACCTCCACCCCCTCACCGCCCGGCTCTTCGGCTTCCCGCGCGCCATCGCCCACGGCATGTGGACCGCCGCGCGGTGCCTGGCCGCCCACGGCACGCCCGACGCGGCCGTCGTGCGGGTCCGCTTCCGGGCGCCGGTGCCGTTGCCGGGCACGGTGGCCTACGGCGCCGACGGCACCGGTCGCTTCGCCCTCAGGGCCCCGAGCGGCACCCTCCACCTCACCGGCGAGGTCCAGCCCCTCCCCTGATCCCGGGGGCGCACCACCATCGCCGGGCGCGGGAGCGTCGTGGCCGTTCGCGCAGTTCCCCGCGCCCCTGAGGCACGCCGCACCCGCCCCACCCGAGGGGCGCGGGGAACTGCGCGACAAGCCGCGACGGGCCCGCACCCGAAGAACAACGGGTCGTTCTCAGGAGTCGGCCGGGGGCGGAGCCCAGGGGTGGCCGGTCATCAGGTTGGACAGGCCCGCCCAGGCGAAGTTCATCAGGGTCGCCGCCGACTGCCGCGCGGTCACCCCGGGTGTCGCGTTCGCCCACGCGGCGAGCGACTCCGCCGCGCCGACCAGCGCCTCCGCGATCCCGGCCACCTCCCGCTCGGGCAGGTCCGGATCCCGGTGCGCCTCCCGCGCCGCGACCACGACCAGCCGGGTCACGAACGCGACGATCTCCGCGCGCATCGCGGCGACCTCGGCCGCGAAGGGCTCACCGTGCGTGCGGGCCTGGAGGTGCAGCACGGACCAGCCGTCGGGATGCTCGGCGGTGTACGCGAAGAACGCCCGCAGCCCGTCCCAGAGCTGCCGGTCGACGGGCAGGTCCGGCCGGACCCCCGCCCGGACGGCCGCCGTGAGCGCGGCGGCCTCACGGCGGATGCAGGCGGTGAAGAGGCATTCCTTCGAGGTCAGGTACAGATAGACCAACGGCTTGGACACGCCCGCGAGTTCGGCGATCTCGTCCATCGAGGCGGCCATGTACCCGCGTTGCCCGAAGATCCGTACGGCCGCGTCGAGCATCTGCTGCTCCCGCACCGCCCTCGGCATCCGTTTGGTCTTGACGCCACCCATGGGGGCAAGACTAGTTGGGCGCGGCCGCCCCGCCCGGTGCCCGGGACGCGTCGTCGGCCAGATCCTCCTGGCTGCGGTTGGCGTCCAGGTTGGCCTTCATCCGGTCGACCTTGTGCACGATCTGCACCGAGGCCCGCTCCCGCTCCTTGCGCAGCGCGACCCAGCTGACCGGCGCGGAGACGACGAGGGCGAGCAGCAGGACCCAGAGGACGTTGGAGTCGCCGAAGCCGCGCGGGAAGATGCCCGAGTAGACGGCTCCCCAGACGACCAGGAGGCAGCCCGCGAAGATACCGAGGCGCATCAGCGTGTAGCGGAGCATCTCAATCCACTCGTCCGATTCCAAAAGGGTCAGCGTCCAGTGAAGCACGAGCGGTGGGCGGCGGCGCAGGGGGGTGGTTGTCAGCCGAGCGGCAGCAGCATGACGATGTCGTCCCGGTCGTCGCCGGGCGCGACCCGGACGGCGTCGGGTACGCGGCCGACCTCCTTGTAGCCGCAGGAGGCGTAGAACCGCTCCAGGCCCAGCCCGCCCCGGCAGGTCAGCCGTACCGCCTCGATGCCCTCCGTGTCCCGGGCCGCGTCCGCGGCGGCGGCCAGCAGGTCGCGACCGTGGCCCCGGCCCTGGTGCCGGGGGTGGACCATCACCGTGTACAGCCACAGCCAGTGGGTCATCAGCCGGTGCGTGTTGCGGGTGAGGAAGGCGGTCGCGGCCACCTCGCCGGCCTCGTCGTGGCCGACGAGCAGCCGGGTGCGTCCCTCGGCCATCTGCACGAAGTGCCGTACCAGCTCCGGCCGTACCTCCTCGCGGGTCACCGGGGCGACGAAGCCGACGGCTCCGCCCGCGTTCGTGACGTCCGCCCACAGGCCGAGGATGCCGTCACGGAGGGCGGGGGTGACCGGCGGATCCAACGTGAAGGTAAGGGGCATGAGGCAATAGTAGCCATTACTTGAGGGGGCCGAGGGCGCTCACCGCCACTTTCAGGTCGGCCACCAGGCCCTCGTACGCCTGCTCCCGGTCGTCCGCGCGCAGCACGGCCGACGGATGCACGGTCGGCACCAGCCGCTCCGGCCGGCCGTGGATCTCCTCCTCCAGCACGGTCCCGCGCACCTGGTTCACCCGGAACGACGACCCCAGCAGCGCCTTGCCGGCCGTGGCGCCCAGCACCACGATCAGCTCGGGCTCCACCAGCGCCAGCTCGGCCGCCAGCCAGGGTCCGCACGCCGTCGCCTCCCGCAGGCTCGGGGCCTTGTGGATGCGGCGCTTGCGGGGTTCCGCCCGCGTGAACTTGAAGTGCTTGACCGCGTTGGTGACGTACGCCTGCGCCGGGTCGAGGCCGGCCTGCGCCAGGGCCCGGTCCAGGAGCTTGCCGGCCGGGCCCACGAACGGCTTGCCCTGGCGGTCCTCCTGGTCACCGGGCTGTTCGCCCACGAGCATCAGGCGGGCGGGCGCCGGCCCGGTGCCGAACACGGTCTGCGTGGCCGCCCGGTGCAGGGGGCAGCCCCGGCAGCCGGCCGCGGCCTCGCGGAGGGCGGCGAGACTGCCGCCCTGCGGCACGAAGGGCTCCGCCGTGTACGCGTCCTCGGGGGCAGGGGTGCCGGCCATGCGGTACGGGTACCCGCCACGGGGACGGGGACCCGTGCCGCGGGGGTCAGACCCGCATCGGCTGGGGGGACTCGCGGCGCGCCGGGTCCGGGCCCTCGTACTCGCGGATGATCTCGTAGCGGGTGTTGCGCTCCACCGGGCGGAATCCCGCGTCCCGGATCAGGTCCAGGAGGTCCTCGCGGGTCAGCTTGTTCGGCGTGCCGTAGTTGTCCGCGTCGTGCGTGATCTTGTACTCGACGACCGAGCCGTCCATGTCGTCGGCGCCGTGCTGGAGGGCGAGCTGCGCGGTCTGCACCCCGTGCATGACCCAGAACACCTTCACGTGCGGGACGTTGTCGAAGAGCAGCCGGGAGACCGCGAACGTCTTCAGGGCCTCCGCGCCCGTCGCCATCTGGGTGCGGGCCTGGAGGGTGTTCCTGACCTTGCCGTCCTTCACGTCCACGAAGTCGTGCTGGTAGCGCAGCGGGATGAAGACCTGGAAGCCGCCGGTCTCGTCCTGGAGTTCACGCAGCCGCAGTACGTGGTCGACGCGGTGGCGGGGCTCCTCGATGTGGCCGTACAGCATGGTGCACGGGGTCTTCAGACCCTTCTCGTGCGCCAGGCGGTGGATGCGGGACCAGTCCTCCCAGTGGGTGCGGTGGTCCACGATGTGCTGCCGGACCTCCCAGTCGAAGATCTCGGCGCCGCCACCGGTGAGGGACTCCAGGCCCGCGTCGATCAGCTCGTCGAGGATCTCCGACGCCGACAGCCCGGAGATCGTCTCGAAGTGGTGGATCTCGGTGGCCGTGAACGCCTTCAGCGAGACGTGCGGAAGGGCCGCCTTCAGCTCCCGCAGCGACCGCGGGTAGTACCGCCACGGCAGGTTGGGGTGCAGGCCGTTGACGATGTGCAGCTCGGTGAGGTTCTCCGACTCCATCGACTTGGCCAGCCGGACGGCCTCCTCGATGCGCATCGTGTACGCGTCCTTCTCGCCCGGCTTGCGCTGGAACGAGCAGTAGGCGCAGGACGCCGTGCACACGTTCGTCATGTTCAGGTGCCGGTTGACGTTGAAGTGCACCACGTCACCGTTCTTGCGGGTCCGCACCTCGTGCGCGAGCCCGCCCAGCCAGGCCAGGTCGTCCGACTCGTACAGCGCGATGCCGTCCTCGCGGGTCAGCCGCTCCCCGGAACGGACCTTCTCCTCCAGCTCGCGCTTGAGCCCGACGTCCATGCCCACACCTTTCTCCGACAACCCGGCCAACGGTATCCCTAGACCTCTTCCGGCAGCTCGCCGACCCGGTTCTCCCACTTCGTGGAGAGCACGATGGTGGTGCGGGTGCGGGACACGCCCCTGGTGCCGCTCAGCCGCCGGATCGTCTTCTCCAGGCCGTCCACGTCCGGCGAACGCACCTTGAGCATGAAGGAGTCGTCACCGGCGATGAACCAGCAGTCCTCGATCTCCGGCAGGTCCCGCAGCCGCTGCGCCACGTCCTCGTGGTCGGCGGCGTCCGACAGCGAGATGCCGATCAGGGCGGTCACGCCGAGACCCAGCGAGGCCGAGTCCACCGTCGCGCGGTAACCGGTGATGACACCGGCAGCCTCCAGCCGGTTGATGCGGTCGGTGACGCTGGGGCCCGACAGGCCCACGAGGCGGCCCAGCTCCGCGTAGGAGGCCCGGCCGTTCTCCCGCAGAGCCTGGATGAGCTGCCTGTCCACCGCGTCCATGCGATCGAAGCCTTCCGGTGAATGTTCCTGAAGTGATGAGAGATACGTACGTACTGCTACTTGTCCGCCGTGCCGCCGCCCAGTTCGCCCCGCCAGCGCCGGTACAGGCCGTGTCCCACTCCCGCCGCGTCCAGCACCCGGCCGCCGACGAAGTCCACCAGGTCCTGGATGTGGGTGGCGCCCGCGTAGAAGGCGGGCGAGGCCGGGACGACCACGGCGCCGGCGTCGTCCAGGGCCACCAGGTGCCGCAGCGTCTGCCCGTTCAGCGGGGTCTCCCGTACGGCAACGACGAGCGTCCGGCGCTCCTTCAGCGTGACGCTCGCCGCGCGCTGGAGCAGATCCTTGGACAGCCCGAGCGCCACACCCGCCACACAGGCGGTGGAGGCGGGCACGATGAGCATCCCCTTCGCCGGGTACGACCCCGAGGACGGGCCGGCGGCGAGATCACCCGCGTTCCAGTACCGCACCCCGCTGACGTCCACGTCGAAGGTCCCGGGCTTGCCGTCGGCGCCCCGCGCCAGCCAGGCGCGCAGGTCGTCCCGCCAGTGCGCGTCCCGGAACGAGATCCCCGTCTCGTCCAGCAGGGTCAGCCGCGAGGCCCGGCTGACCACCAGGTCCACCGCTTCCCCCGCCGCCAGCAGCGCGCGCAGCACGGCCGCCGCGTACGGCGTCCCCGAAGCTCCGGACACCCCCACGATCCAAGGCACGCGCTGCGTTTCTCCTGCGTTCACACCTTGAGCGTACCGGCGGACGCGAAAGGGCTCAGGACCGGTGGTCCCCAGGCCCCTCAGACGGTGAGCCCGCGCACCAGCAGATCCAGCAGCGCGCACACGAACAGGGCAATGCCGATGAAGCCGTTGACCGAGAAGAACGCCCGGTTCAGCCGGGACAGGTCGTGGGGGCGCACGATGCGGTGCTCGTAGACGAACGCGGCGGCGACGATCAGCAGGCCCAGCCAGAAGAAGGCACCGGCGTGGGTGGCGACGCCGTACCAGGCGAACAGGGCCGTCGTCACCGTGTGGCAGGCGCGCGCGCCCCAGATCGCGGCCGGGACACCGAAGCGGGCCGGCACCGACCGGACGCCTACCTCCCGGTCGGTCTCGACGTCCTGGCAGGCGTAGATCAGGTCGAAGCCGCCGATCCAGACGCCCACCGCGAGACCGAGGACGACCGCGTCCCAGGACCACGTACCGGAGACGGCCAGCCAGCCGCCGATGGGGCCCATGGCCTGGGCGAGGCCCAGGATGGCCTGCGGGAAGTCGGTGAACCGCTTGCCGTAGGGGTAGACCACCATCGGGATCACCGCGACCGGCGCCAGGGCCAGGCAGAGCGGGTTGAGCAGGGCCGCCGCGCCGAGGAAGACCACCAGGGCGATCAGGGCGCCCGTCCAGGCGTGCTTCACCGACATCGCGCCGGTCACCAGCTCGCGGTGGGCCGTGCGCGGGTTACGGGCGTCGATCTCGCGGTCGATGATCCGGTTGACGGCCATGGCGAAGGTGCGCAGGCCGACCATGCAGACCGTGACCAGGAGCAGCCGGGCCCAGTGGATGTTCCGGTCCCACGCGTACATCGCCGTCAGGGTGGCGATGTAGGCGAAGGGCAGCGCGAAGACCGAGTGCTCGATCATCACCAGACGCAGGAACGCCTTGGTGCGCCCCGGCCGGGGCATGGCGGCGGACATCGACGTCACAGTCCGTACTCCTTCCAGCGGCGGTCCACCAGGGCCGCCGTTCCCGGGTCCGACAGGACCATCTCCGGCCACCCGCCGTCACGGGTGTAGCCCTCCTCCGGCCACTTCCGCGTGGCGTCGATGCCCGCCTTGCCGCCCCAGAACTGCTGGTAGGAGGCGTGGTCGAGATGGTCGACGGGGCCTTCGACGACCGTGAGGTCACGGCCGTAGTCCGTGTTGCCGAGCGCCCGCCAGGCGACCTCGTGCAGGTCGTGGACGTCGCAGTCGGCGTCCACGACCACGATCAGCTTGGTGAGGGACATCATGTGCGCCCCCCAGACGGCGTGCATCACCTTCTGCGCGTGCTTCGGGTACTTCTTGTCGATCGAGACGATCGCGCAGTTGTGGAAGCCGCCGGCCTCCGGCAGGTGGTAGTCCACGATGTCCGGGACGATGATCTTCAGCAGGGGCAGGAAGAAGCGTTCCGTGGCCCGGCCGAGGGGGCCGTCCTCCGTCGGGGGGCGGCCGACCACGATCGACTGGAGCAGGGGGCGCCTGCGCATCGTCACCGTGTCGATCGTCAGCGCCGGGAAGGGCTCCTGCGGGGTGTAGAAACCGGTGTGGTCGCCGAACGGGCCCTCGGGGAGCATCTCACCCGGCTCCAGCCACCCTTCCAGGACCACCTCGGCCTGCGCGGGCACCTGGAGCGGGACCGTCTTGCAGTCCGTCATCTCGATCCGCTTGCCGGCGAGGAACCCGGCGAACAGGTACTCGTCGATGTCGCCGGGGAGCGGGGCGGTCGAGGCGTAGGTGACGGCCGGGGGGCAGCCGAAGGCGATGGCCACCGGGAGGCGCTCGCCCCGGCGGGCCGCCACCTGGTAGTGGTTGCGGCTGTCCTTGTGGATCTGCCAGTGCATGCCGATGGTGCGCTTGTCGTGGCGCTGGAGGCGGTAGAGCCCGAGGTTGCGGATGCCCGTCTCCGGGTCCTTGGTGTGCGTCAGGCCCAGGTTGAAGAAGGAACCGCCGTCCTCGGGCCAGGTGAACAGCGCCGGCAACCGGTCGAGGTCGACGTCGTCGCCGTGCAGGACGACCTCCTGCACCGGGGCGTCCTTCACCTTCTTCGGCGGCACGTGCGCCATCGCGCCGAGCTTGCCGAACGCCTCGCGCACCCCGACGAAGCCGTGCGGCAGCTCCGGCCGCAGCAGGCCGCCGATCCGCTCGGAGATCTCGGCGTACGACGTGAGGCCCAGTGCCTTCAGCAGGCGGCGGTCGGTGCCGTACACGTTCATGGCGAGAGGCATGTCCGAGCCGCGCACGTTCTCGAAGAGCAGCGCCGGGCCGCCGGACTTCTGCACCCGGTCGACGATCTCCCCGACTTCCAGATGAGGATCGACCTCGGCCTTGATGCGCCTGAGGTCTCCCTCGCGCTCCAGTGCCCGCAGCAGGGAGCGAAGATCGTCGTAAGCCATGCGTCCCAGTATCGGCCACCCGCTACTCTGGCCGGGTCACCAGGGTCGTCTCACGGCGTGGGGAGTACGCGCGGCCATGCTCAGGTATCTGCCGTTCCTGCTGGTCCTCGCCCTGTGGATCTACGCCTTCGTGGACTGTCTGAACACCCCCGACGACGAGGTCCGCCACCTGCCGAAGTCGGCCTGGCTGGTCATCGTCCTGGTGTTCGGGGAGGTACTGGTCGGACCGGTCGCCTGGCTGCTGACCGGCCGGGTGCGACCGGGGACCGCCGACGGCCCCGCCCCGGCACGGCACGACGGCACCGCCGCGCGCTGGGTCGCCCCGGACGACAACCCCGAGTTCCTCAAGTCCCTGGACGAACGGGGCAAGCTGGACAAGGACGACGATCCCCGGCACGACTAGCGGAAGACGGCGCCGGCCGGCCGGATCCGCCGCGCCGGTCACCGTCGGTTATTCACTTCCGCGTTCGGCCTGCCACCCGTTCCGCTGAAACGAACCCGCCGGGCATGTCCCGGCCGCGTCCCACGGCATTGCCTTGACGGGGAGCCCGCACCCAGGGGTCCCTGTGCGAGGGGAGACGCGTGCGAATCACTGACATCCAGCGCTGCGAGGTCCGGCCGGGACGGCTCGTCGAGTGGACGCTGAGCCCGGCGACCGTCGAGGCGGCGACGGCACTCCCGGACGACTCCCGGCCGGCCGCCTACATCCAGGAGTCACACATCAGAACGGCCAAGTGCGTACGGGACGACGGGCTGTTCGTGCCGACCTGGCTCGGCACCGCCTTCGACCTGCCGGGCCCGGTCGACCTGGACGTGCTCCAAGAGGCGCTGCGCGCCTGGACCGTGCGGCACGAGACGCTGCGCAGCGGCTTCCGCTGGGCCGGCGGCACGGGCGACGAGCTGCGCCGGTTCACGCTCGACGCGGCCGACGTGACCCTGCGCCGGGAGGTGGTCGGCGACTTCCCCGACCCCGGCCGGCTCGTGCGGCACCTCCAGGACCGCTTCGACAGCGTCGCGGACGCGCTGCGCTGGCCGAACCTCATCTACACGGCGGTCCTGCGGGCCGACGGCGCCAGCGTGTACATGGCCTTCGACCACAGCAACGTCGACGCCTATTCCGTGCACCGGATCGCCGCCGAGATCCACGAGCTCTACACAGCCGGCGCCACGGGCGCCACCCCGGAGACCCCGGCCCCCGTCGCGAGCTACGTCGACTTCTGCGAGATCGAACGGGCGGACGCCGACCGGCTCGACGGCGGACACGACATCGTCACGCGCTGGCGGGAGTTCATCCGCCGCTGCGACGGGACGCTGCCCGGCTTCCCCGTCGACCTCGGCCTGGACCCGGACGGCCCGCTGCCGACGCAGCAGATGCTGTGCGAGCCGCTGGCGGACGCGGACGACGCGGCGGCGTTCGAGGCGTACTGCCGGCCCTACGGCGGCAGCATGGTCGGGCTGCTGGCCGCGACCGGGCTCATCGTCCACGAGCTGGGCGGGCAGCCGGTGTACCGGACGGTGGTGCCGTTCCACACCCGGGTGAAGACGCGGTGGAGCGACTCGGTGGGCTGGTACGTGGGCGGCGCCCCCATCGAAGTGCCCGTGAGCCCTACCCGCGGCTTCCCGGAGACCGTGCGGGCGGTGCGGGCCGAACTCCAGGCGAACCGGCCGCTGGCCCGGATGCCGCTGGCCCGGGTACTGGCCCTGCTCGGCACGGACTTCCGGCCGACCTCCCCCGACCTGTACTCGATCGTCTCCTACCTCGACGCGCGCACCATCGCGGGCGCCGAGCGGTGGGCCGAGCAGCGGGCGCACGCACTGCTGCGGGTGTCGTACGGGGACCAGGTGTGCGTGTGGGTGAGCCGGCTGCACGAGGGGCTGTGGCTGGCGAGCCGCTACCCGGACACGGACATCGCGGCCAAGAACATGCGGCTCTACGTCGAGCGGCTGCGGGACCGGATCGCCTCGGTGGCCCGCGGACGCCTCCCGGCGGTTTCGTGACCCAACGGTCATCACGGGCCCTGGTGTGGATCAACTATCCCTTTCTACACTGGTGTTGAGGGGGAGATGCGGTGCACAGACGGTTGCACGGGCGCGGGGCGCTGTTCGATGTGGATCCGGCCGGCCTAGCGCCGCGGCTCGTGGGCCTGCGCCCGCACCAGCACCGGGGCCATCCGTACGAGCACCCGGACGAACCGCCGTTCGTGGTGCTCACCGGGGCGCGCGGGCTCGGCAAGAGCGCGGTCCTCGCCGAACTGCGGGACGCCTACCGGGGGCACACACCGGTCGCGCTGGCCGACTGCGCGGAGGCCCAGTTCGCGGCGCCGCCCGCGGACCGGCCCGCCGCGTCCTGGTCGCCGCTCGCGCAGGGGCTGCTGGTGATCGCCGAGCAGCTCGCGGCGCCGGTGACGGGCGCCGGCCGGATCACGTTCCCGCGGCTGATGCCGGGCCTGGTCGCGGTGGCCGCGGGCGGCTGGGGCGACGCCGACTCGGAGCGGATCCGCCGCGAGGTCGAGCGGATCCTGCTGCTGAACGAGAGCGGCACGTGGATCAGCGGGCTGGCCGGGCGCTGGGCCGGGAAGGTGGCGGCCAAGGTGGTCGCCGCGGCCACCGGCACCGGGCCGCTGGTGTCGGGCGCCATCGAGGCGACCCTGGAGTCCGTCGCCGAGGGGTTCACCAGCCGCCGGCAGCAGAAGGCGTCGGTGTGGTACCGGACGTATCCCAACGCGGGCGGCAACGCCCAGCGCGGCCTGATGCTGCTGTCCGGGCACTTCCGGGACGGCGGCGGCTCGCGGGAGCACGCCGAGCGGTATCTGGTGCGGGCGCTGCTGGCCGACCTGACGGAGGCGTACGCGGGGATGCTGCCGCGGATGCAGCGGCTGGGCCGGCCGCTGGTGCTGCTGGACAACGCGCAGTCGGCGCCGGGCCCCGGGCTGGTGGCGGCCGTGCTGCGGGACCGTACCGAGGGCATCAGGGACCGGGTGGCGTTCGTCGCGGCCCGGCGCGGCGAGGCCCGCGAGGAACTGCCGGGCGCGGCGCGGCGGGAGCTGGCGGAGGCGGCCCGGCGCTGCGACTGGGCGCCCGACGCCGCCCCCTCCTCGCGGGCGCTGCTGCTCGCGCTGGGGCCGCTGAGCCAGGACGACACCCTGCACATCGTCGGCGCGGTCCGTGCCGACCTCACCGTCCCGCCGCAGCTGCCGCCCGCCGTGCACCGGCTGACCGGCGGGAACCCGCTGGGCATCACGCTGCTCGCCGAGTCCGCCGCGCAGGCCCTGCCCGGCGTGAACTCGCTGGGCGGCCTCCTCACGGCCGGCCTGCGGCCCGCCGAGGACCTGCCCGCCGTACCCGCCTACGAGGCGCTGCTGGACCGGCTGGTGCCGGCCGAGCACCTGGACGAGCTGACCGTGCTGGCCGCCGCCCACGACCACGGCTCGGCCTGCGCGCTGGCCGCGGCGCTGCTGCCGGACACCTTCGGACCGGCGAGCGTGCGGGCGCTCCAGACGCTGCTCGTCGAGGAGGGGCTGCCCGCCGTGCCGGGCCGCTTCGTCGGCGACCCGTTCGTGCGCACCCTGCTGCTGCTCCGGCTGCACCTGCGCGACGCCGACCACGCGTCCTGGCGTACCGCCCACGAGACGCTGGCCGCCCACTACCCCGGCCCCGAGCACGCCCGGTACCGGCTGCACCACGAACTCGCCCTCGGGGACACCGGGCCGGCGGTCGCCCACCTGCGGGACACCTTCGCCACCGCCGACCCCCGGGCGTGGCTGCGCGCCCTGCGCTTCATCGCGTCCGCGCCCTACTTCCACGCGCACGACGCCGAGGGCCGCGACTTCACCGGCCGCGACGACCGGCGGGCCGCGGTCGCGCTCGGCCGCACGGACGCCGGGCACACCGTGCCTCAGGGCGCGGACGCCGTACTGCACCTGCGGATACGGCGGCTGCTGCACGCCGTGTGGCTGCTGGCGGACCCGCTGGTCCTGCCCGACCCGCAGGTGTGCGACCGGCTCCGCTTCGAGCTGGAGCAGCTGTCCAACCTGCGGCCGGCGGCCAACGCGCTGCTGTGGCGGGCCTCCCGGGACTGGCCGGCGGCGGCGCTGGCCGGACGCCCGCTGGACGGCCCCGGCCCCGGGCCCGGCGGAGACGGCCCGGAGGACACCGACGGCGCGAACGACCCGGACGGCGCGGACGACCCGGACACCGCGGACGACGGCCCGGACCACCGACGCGGGGAGGCGTGATGGCGCGCAGAGGTGCGGGCACATGGCTGCGGGAGGGCGTGTGGGAGATCCCGCTGCGCCGCTACACGGCCCTGCTGGTGACGCTGGCCCTGCTGGCCGGCCTGGGCTTCGCGGTGCGGGCCCTGCTGCACGAGGACCTGTCCTGCGCGCCCGGGGTGTCCCGGCCGGCCGGCGGTGACGAGTGCGTGGGGGTGGCGACCGGGCCGTACGACTTCGGGCAGCCCCGGCTGCGGGACGTGGTCCGGGCCATCGGCCGGGAGAACGACCGCCTGCGCCCCGGCGGTTATGTGACGGTGGCGCTGATGCTGCCGTACACCTCGACGTCGCCGACCAACCAGAACGACATCCGCCACCAGCTCCAGGGCGCCTACCTGGCGCAGTACCAGGCCAACCACGACGCCAACGGCGAGCGTCCGCTGATCCGGCTGGTCCTCGCCAACCCGGGCGCGACCGGCACGCACTGGCGGCAGACCGTCGACCGGCTGGTCGCGATGACGACGAGCACGGACCGGCTGCGGGTGGTCGCCGGCATCGGGCAGAGCACCGACCCCAACAAACAGGCCGTCAGGGAGCTGACCCGGCACCACATCCCGGTGATCGGTTCCTCCATCACCGCCGACGACCTCGCCAACGGGCAGCGGGGCGCGGACCCCTACCCCGGGCTGGCCCGGGTGGCGCCGACCAACACCGACGAGGCCCGCGCGCTCGCCTCCTTCGCGAAGGTCAGCGCGGGCAAGGCGCTGCTGGTGTACGACCGGCCCGGCGACCCCTACACGCGCACCCTCCAGCAGTCCTTCGCGGCGCTGATCAAGGGCTCGCCGTTCGAGTCGCAGCCGTTCACCCCGCCCGCCGACCGCAGCGAGGAGGGCACGACCGCGAACACGTTCCGGCAGATCACCCACCTGGTGTGCGACACCCCGCGGGAGACGGACACGCTGCTGTTCGCGGGCCGGCACACCCAGTTGCGGCAGTTCATCAACGCCCTGGGCGGGCGCGGCTGCCAGGACCGGAGGTTCACGGTGCTGACCGGCGACGAGGCGTCGTACCTGACCCACGAGAAGGACCTGGACCGCAGTGTGCTGGGACGCAGCCTCGCCGTCCGCTACACCTCCCTCGCCCACCCGGACGCCTGGGCGAAGGACCCGGCGCGGACGGGCGGCTCGGCGGCCGACCTGGCGGCGCTGCGCAAGCTGCTGACGGCCGCGGACCGCGGGCCGGTGGGCCCGGTCGGCCAGGTCGCGCTGGACGACGGGCAGCTGATCATCGGTTACGACACCCTGCGGCTCGCCGTGCACGGCGTCCGCGAGGCGGTGCCGGACGGCCGGACCGTCCCGGCGCTCGCGGACGTCGGGTTGCAGTGGCCGCAGGTCAAGGGTTCGCTGCGGGTGGACGGGGCGAGTGGCTGGATCTGCCTGGACGTGCACGGCAATCCGTACGACAAGGCGGTGCCGATCGTGGAGCTGACCCCCGCGGGCGGCTCGCGGTTCGTCCGGATCGCCTGGCCGGAGGGGAAGCCGCCGGGGAAGGAGTGCCTGCCGCCGTCGTAGGCGCGCCCGGCCCGGCCGGCGGGACGACTACGGCTGCGCGGGACGGGAGGACTCCAGATTGTCGATCAACCGTTCGAAATGGGCTCGCCAGCCCCGTTCCGACGCCTCCTCGCCCTGGAACTCGTGCGTGAACCGCAGGGCGGTGCCGTCCTCCCCGTCCCGCTCCAGATGGAACCGGATCCGGCCACCGCCCCCGACGGTGTACTCCGCGACCCGGTCCACGTCCCACGCGGTGATCTCCCCGCTGCCCAGGTCGCGCAGGGTGACGGCGCCCCCGAGCCGGGGTTCGAGCACATCGGCGGGGGTGAGCCAGGCCCCGAGCCCCTCGGGCGTGGCCAGCGCGGCCCAGACGTCCTCCATGCGCCGCGGGAGCCGCACCGTGAAGTGCAGGATGTGCGTGTTCCCGTGGGTCTGGCTGATGCCCTGTGCGATGGAACCGCTCATGACACCAGCCTGCCCCCGGCGCCGGGGATGCGCACGCGGTTACGGGCGCGGGGCCGGCCGCGTCACACGCCGGCGTACGAGTGCTTGCCGGTGACGAAGATGTTGACGCCGTAGTAGTTGAACAGCCAGCAGCCGAAGGCGATCATCGCCAGGTAGGCGGCCTTGCGGCCCTTCCAGCCGGCCGTGGCCCGCGCGTGCAGGTAGCAGGCGTAGCCGATCCAGGTGATGAAGGACCAGGTCTCCTTCGGGTCCCAGTTCCAGTACCGGCCCCAGGCGTCGCCCGCCCAGATCGCGCCCGCGATGATCGTGAACGTCCACAGCGGGAAGACGGCCGCGTTCACCCGGTAGGCGAACTTGTCCAGGGACGCGGAGGCGGGCAGCCGCTCCAGCACCGAGGTCGCGAACCGGCCGGGCCGGCCGCCGCTCTCGAGCTTGTTCTCGTACGAGTCCTTGAACAGGTACAGGATCGTGGCGACCGCGCCGACGTAGAACACCGCGCCGCAGAAGATCGCGGTGGAGACGTGGATGTACAGCCAGTACGAGTGCAGGGCGGGCACCAGCTGGTCGCTGGCCGTGTACAGGACGGTGACCGCGAGGCCCAGGTCGAGCAGGACCGTCGTGATGAGGAACAGGCCGAGCCAGCGCACGTTCTTCCGCAGTGCCAGCAGCGCGAGGTACACGCCGACGGCGACCGTGGAGAAGGTGATGTTGAACTCGTACATGTTGCCCCACGGCGCCCGCTGCACGGAGGCCGCGCGGGCGACGACGCCGACCAGCTCCACGAGGAAGGCCAGCGCGGTGAGCGAGACGGCGATCCGGCCGTACAGGTCGCCCTGGACGTCCCCGCCGTGCGCGCCCGGCCCGTCCGGCACGTCCCGCGCGCCGGACGCCGAGCGCACGACGACCTTCGGCCGCTCCAGCACGGCGGTCCCGCCGGCCTGCCGCACGGTGACGGCCGGGGCCTGCGCGGCCCGGGCCGGCGCTGTCAGCGCGGCGGCCGTCCGGGCCACCTTGCTGCGGCTGCCCAGCAGCCACTCCGCGATGTACGCGAAGAACGCCAGGGTGTAGACGGCCATCGACGAGTAGATCAGCGTGTTGCTGATACTCGCGAGGTGTTCGTTGGTTGCGGCGGCGAGAGTCACTTCTCAGCCCCTTCGGCAGGTACGACTGGGGATTGTGCGGAGTCGTCGCCGGGGTCGGGTGCCCCCGGCGCCTGGTCGTAGAGGACGCCGGCGAGGGCGCCCAGTTCCTCGGGCACCTTCGCGGACTCGCTGCGGCCGAGCCCGGCCATCTCCACCACCGTGACGCCGTCGGCGCCGCGCACCGCACGCACCCACACGCGGCGGCGCTGGATGAACAGGGAGGCGGCCAGACCGAAGATCGCGGCGAGGGCACCACCGAGCGCCCAGCCGCCGCCCGGCTCCTGGACGATCTCGAAGCCGGCCCACTCCTTGACGTCCTTCTCGAAGGTGACCGACCCGGCGCCGTTCGGCAGCTTCATGGTCTGGCCGGGCCTCAGGTTCATCCGGAGCTGCGCGCCCTTGGCGTCCTTGTAGTCCTTCATGTGCGTCTTGTCGAGCTGGTACACGCTCTGCGGGATACCCGAGTCGACACCGAGGTCGCCGTGGTACGGCTCCAGGTTCAGCACCGGGTTCAGCAGTGCGGGGAACGCCGAGGCGATCTCCATGCCGGCCCCGCCGTAGGTCGGCAGGAAGAAGGCCTTGATGCCGAGCTGCTCCTTGACGCCCCTGGCGTCACGGTAGCCGTCCATGACCTTGATGACGCCCTGCGAGGTGACGTTCCCGTCGAGGGGCAGCAGCGGGACGGGGGCGCGGTAGACGACCTCGCCCTTGCTGTCGCGGACGGTGATGACGGGGGCGTAGCCGTGGCTGACGAGGTAGACCTTGGCATCGTCGATCTTCAGCGGCTCGTTGACCTTGACGGTCGTCGTCCGCTCCTTGCCGCTCACGCCCTCGCTGTAGCGGATCCGCGCCTGGAAGGTCCGCGGCGTGCCGCGGTTGGGGCCGGTCAGCTCGTAGGTGCCCTTGAAGTCCTTCAGGTCGAAGCTGAACGGCACGAGATCGTCGTTGCGGAACAGGCTGCCGGACTTGAAGTCGTCGTACATCGGCAGCGTGTTGGAGAAACCGTCGCCCTCCACCATCAGCTTGGTGCCGTCGGACTTGAACATCTGGCCCGAGGCGAAGGCGACCAGCAGCACGATCAGCGCGACGTGGAAGACCAGGTTGCCCACCTCGCGCAGATAGCCCTTCTCGGCGGCGACGGCGTCACCGGCGGCATCGGCGCGGAAGCGGCGCTTCCTCAGCAGGGCGAGCGCGGCCTCGCGGACCTGCTCGGGGTCGGCCTGCGTACGCCACGTCGTGTAGGCGGGCAGCCGGTTCAGCCGCTTGGGCGCGCCCGGCGGACGGCCGCGCAGCTGGCCGACGAACTGCCAGGTGCGCGGGATGATGCAGCCGACGAGGGAGACGAAGAGCAGGATGTAGATCGCGGAGAACCACACCGAGCTGTAGACGTGGAACAGGCCCAGCTTGTCGTAGACCGGGGCCAGCGTCCGGTGGGCGGCGCGGAAGTCGTCGACCTTGCTCACGTCGGCGCCGGTCTGCGGGATCAGCGAGCCGGGGATCGCGCCGAGCGAGAGCAGCAGGAGCAGCAGCAGCGCGACGCGCATGGAGGTCAGCTGCCGCCAGAACCAGCGCACCCAGCCGACGGCCCCGAAGCCGGCCGGGGCTGCCTGCTCCTCCTGCGGCGCGGTGGACAGCCGGGAGCCGGCGGCCCCCAGGTCCTCCTGCTCCGCACTCGTGCCGGTGTCGGTCTTGCTCATCGGTCAGATCCCCACATCGAAGCCGTCGGACCAGGTCTGCATCTGCTGGATCAGACCGCTCCATGCGCCGGTCAGCAGCAGCACACCGGTCAGGATCATCATCGAGCCTCCGATGCGCATCACCCACACATAGTGGCGTTTGACCCAGGCGAAGGCGCCGAGCGCCTTGCGGAAGGCGATCGCGGTGAGCACGAAGGGGACACCGAGGCCGAGGCAGTAGACCAGCATCAGCAGCGAGCCGCGCGCGGCGCTCGACTCCTGGAAGGACAGGGAGTTCACCGCGGAGAGGGTCGGGCCCATGCAGGGCGTCCAGCCGACACCGAAGAGGGCGCCGAGGAGGGGCGCGCCCAGCAGGCTGCCGGTCGGCCGCTTGTGGAAGCGGAACTCGCGCATGGTGAACCAGGGCAGCAGCCCCATGAAGAAGACGCCCATGACGATCATGAGCCCGCCGAGCACCTTGGACAGGGTGCCCTGGTAGTCGATCAGGCTGGCGCCGAAGTAACCGAAGAGCGCGCCGCTGGAGACGAACACGGCACTGAAACCGAGCACGAACAGGGAGGCACCGGCCACCATCCGCCCCCGCCTGGCCTCCGCCAGGTCGGTCCCCGCGACACCGGTCACATAGGAGAGGTAGCCGGGGACCAGCGGCAGCACGCAGGGCGAGAAGAAGGAGACCAGCCCGGCGAGCAGCGCGATCGGCAACGAGACCAGCAGGGCGCCGTGCAGGACGGTCTGGTTGCGGCCCGGGCCCGTCTCCGCGGCCAGCGTCAGCAGTGCGCTCACGTCACTTCTCCGCCAGGACCGGCTTGACCATCTTCAGCAGGGTCGTGTCGTCGAGCGGCTCCAGGGCGCGCGCGGCGATCTTGCCGTGCCGGTCGATGATGAGCGTGGAGGGCACGAGCTGCGGGTTGAGGGTGCCCTTCTTGAAGCGGAGCATCAGCCGGCCGGTGGGGTCGTACAGGCTCGGGTACGTGATGCCGCGCGCCTTCTCGAAGGCGAGCGCGGGGATGGTGCTGGCGTCCCGGGTGTTGATGCCGACGAACTGGACACCCTTGCCCTCGTACCGTTTCGAGACCTGGGCGAAGTACTTCGCCTCCTCCCGGCACGGCCCGCACCAGGAGCCCCACACGTTGAGGACGACGACCTTGCCCTGGTAGTCGGCGACGTCGAGGGTCTTGCCGTCGACGGTCTTGCCGGAGAGCTCGGGGACGGCGGTGCGCTTGCCGGACGGGACGGTGTCGATGCCGTTGTTGCCGGTGACGAAGTTGGTGTCGCCGCCGCCACCGGAGATACCGCCCTTACCGCACGCGGACGCGGTCAGGGCCGCGACGGCGGCCACAGCGCTGAGCAGGACGGCGCGGCTACGGGTACTCATGTGAAAAGTTTCGCATGCCTGTTCCGCGCATCTCGCGCGCCCCCCTGCCGGGCGGAAAACCGCATTTCAGGGCGTATTTACAAGGGATATTCCAGACAACAGCCGACACCGGCCCCATCAGGCGGCGTCGGAGGAGGCCGCCTTGCCGCCCCGCAGGAATTCCTTCCATCCCCCGGCGGGCCGCTGCCCGACCTCCAGCGTCCGCAGCCGGGCGAGCACCTCGGGCTTCTGTGCGTCCATCCAGTCCACGTACTGCCGGAAGGAGACCAGCCGGACGTCGGCGCCCTTCTCCTTCTCCCGCGCGATGTGCAGGAAGGCCTCCTCGACGGAGTCCATGTAGATGCCGCCGTTCCACTGCTCGAAGTGGTTGCCGACGAAGAACGGCGCCCGGTTCGTCTCGTACGCCCGCTGGAACCCCTGGATGTACGCCTGCGCGGACTGCTTGCGCCAGGCCGGGTAGTTGTAGGCGGGCGCCTTGGTCGAGTTCACGGACTGGTTGGCGAGCATGTTGTAGTCCATGGACAGGACCTCGAACGAACGTCCGGGGAAAGGTATCTGCTGGAGGGGCAGGTCCCAGATCCCCAGCTTCTTCACCGGCCACACCTGACGGCCGCCCGGCGAGGAGGCGTCGTAGCGCCAGCCCAGCTCACGGGCGGTGGGCAGCAGATTGTCCTGGCCGAGCAGACAGGGCGTACGGCCGCCGGTCAGCTCCTTGTCGTAGTCGAAGGGCAGCGACGGCAGATCGGTCCACCCGGTGTTGGTCCGCCACTCCTTCACGAACGCCTTGGCCTGCCGGATCTCGCTCCCCCACTGCTGCGGGGTCCAGTTGCCGACCGTGCCGTGACCGGCGCAGAAGTGCCCGTTGAAGTGCGTGCCGATCTCGTGGCCCTCCAGCCAGGCCCGGCGCACGTTGGCCAGCGTGGCCTTGATGTGCGGGTCGGTGAGGTAGCCGATGTCGGAGGCGCCGCGCGGATTGTTCGGGGGCTCGTACAGCCGCCGCTTCGCCTCGGGCAGCAGATACAGCCCCGAGAGGAAGAAGGTCATGCTCGCGCCGTGCTCCTTGGCCAGGTCCAGGAAGCGGGGGAAGAGACCGTTGCCGACCTCGCCGGCGCCGTCCCAGGAGAAGACCACGAACTGCGGCGGGGTCTGGCCCGGCTCCAGCGGCTCGGGCTTGGCCGGCTGGTGAGGCTGGCGGCCGGTGAAGGAGGTCGAGCCGTCGCCGATGGGGCGCGCCGGACGCGCGCCGCCGTTGCTGCCCTGCTCCTGCCGCCCCTTGCCGGAACCGTTCGGGTGCCCGGCGCCGTCCGAGGACGTGGAGCTCCCGCACCCGGCCAGCGAGGCGGCGGCCGCCGCGCCGGCGCCGAGGCCGAGTGCTCCCCTCCGGGAGAGGGTGCGGGAGAAGGTGCGCATGGAGATCCCCGATCGTCACGCCTGCTGGTGGTCACCCAGTCAGAGGGCGCGAAGATCGGGGAGGTTCCTGTGATTCTTATGTTTTTCGCAATATCTCCGGCGGAATACCCTAAGTCACATCAATCGGACTCTGTGTTCCGGTCGTCCGCGCGGGAGTCCCCCGGAACTCTCCCGGGAGGTCCGTGCGGGAGTCCGTGCGGTCAGGCGCCGAAGGCCTTGCCCTGGGCCGTGCCCCCGCCCTTCTGGGGCTTGGCACCGGCGCGCAGATGGACCGGCACGAGATCGATGGCGGGCTCGCTGTATCCGACCGACACGATCCTGTCGCCCTGGTAGGTGAACGTCGTCAGGGACGCGAGCGTGCACTGCCGCTTGCGCGGATCGTGCCACAGCCGCCGCCGCTCGACGTACGACCGCACGATCCAGATCGGCAGCTGATGGCTGACCAGCACCGCCTCGTGTCCGCGCGCCCGGTCCTTGGCCGCGTTCAGGGCGCCCATCATCCGCACGACCTGGTCGACGTACGGCTCGCCCCAGGACGGCCGGAACGGATTGACGAGGTGCTTCCAGTTGTCCGGGTTGCGCAGCGCGCCGTCCCCGACACCGAAGGTCTTGCCCTGGAAGACGTTCTCGGCCTCGATCAGCCGCTCGTCGGTGTCCAGGTCCAGACCGTGCGCCTTCGCGATCGGCGTGGCCGTCTCCTGCGCCCGCTCCAGCGGCGAGGCACAGACATGGGTCACGTCCCGCGGGGCGAGGTGCTCGGCGACCCGGTCGGCCATCTGCCGCCCCAGCTCCGAGAGGTGGTACCCGGGCAGCCGCCCGTACAGGATGCCGTCCGGGTTCTCGACCTCGCCGTGCCGCATGACGTGGACGACGGTGATGTCCTTGCTGTTGCTCATGCCGCTGTGGCCTCCGCAGCCGCCCGGGCCGCCGCCGGAAGGGCGTCGGCGATTCTCTGGATGGCCCGCTCGTCGTGGGCCGTGGACACGAACCAGGACTCGAAGGACGACGGCGGCAGGTAGACGCCGTTCGCCAGCAGCGAGTGGAAGAACGCGGTGAAGCGGAACGACTCCTGGCGCTTGGCGTCCTCGTAGGTGCGCACCTGCCGGTCCGTGAAGAACACCGAGAACATGTTGGAGGCGGTCTGGAGCCGGTGCGCGACCCCCTCCTTGGTGAGCGCCTCGCCGACGAGGGACCGGATCTGCGCCGAGACGGCGTCCACGGTCTCGTACGCCGCGTCGTCCAGCAGCCGCAGCTGGGCGAGCCCGGCGGCGGTGGCGACCGGGTTACCGGAGAGGGTGCCGGCCTGGTAGACGGGCCCCGCGGGGGCGAGGTGGGCCATGACGTCGGCCCGGCCGCCGAACGCCGCGGCGGGGAACCCGCCGCCCATGACCTTCCCGAACGTCATGAGGTCCGGCCTGACCCCGTCGATTCCGTACCACCCGGCGCGGCTGGTGCGGAACCCGGTCATGACCTCGTCGGAGATGTACAGGGCGCCGTTCTCCCGGCAGGCGTCCCGGAGCCCCTGGTTGAACCCGGGGCCCGGCGGCACGACGCCCATGTTGCCCGGCGAGGCCTCCGTGATCACGCAGGCGATCTCACCCGGGTGCCGGTGGAAGGCCTCCTGCACGGCCTCCAGGTCGTTGTACGGCAGCACGATCGTGTCGCCCGCCTGCGCACCGGTGACACCGGGCGTGTCGGGCAGGGCGAAGGTGGCCACCCCGGACCCGGCGGCGGCGAGCAGCGAGTCGACGTGCCCGTGGTAGCACCCGGCGAACTTGATCACCTTCGACCGCCGGGTGAACCCGCGGGCGAGCCGGATGGCGGACATGGTGGCCTCGGTCCCGCTGCTCACGAGCCGGACCTGCTCGACGGGCTCGACGCGGGCGACGATCTCCTCGGCGAGCGCGACCTCACCCTCGCCGGGCGTGCCGAAGGACGTACCGCGGGCCACGGCCTCCTGGACGGCGGCGATCACCTCGGGGTGGGAGTGCCCGAGGATCATCGGCCCCCAGGAACACACGAGGTCGACGTACTCGCGCCCGTCGGCGTCGGTCAGCCAGGCCCCCTTGCCCGACACCATGAAGCGGGGAGTGCCGCCGACGGCGCGGAAGGCGCGCACCGGGGAGTTCACCCCGCCCGGGGTGACGACGGAGGCACGGTCGAAGAGCGCCTGTGAGGCGGGCGCGTCGTAGGGATAGGGCGTTTCGCTCAGGGCACTCATGACGTGCGTCTTCTCCGGCTTCTCGGACTCCGGTTGCGGGGGGACCTCCTCAGGGTAGGCCGCGCCCCGGCCGGACCGCGGGCGGCCTCGGGATCGCAGCGCCGCCATCCGGCGGGCATCTGCGAGACTGGCACCTGATACACACAGCTCCTGCGCACGTAATCATCAGAAGCCGGGTGATCAGGGGCCGGACGGATCCCGTGGACTGTTGTTCCACCGCACGTTTCGGCGGGCGGCCGTGGGGGAGGTCACTGACACGATGATCGGGTTGCGCGGCGGGGGCCACGCGTCCTAGAAAAGCAGTCGGGTGGAGATATGCATCGCGGTGGCGGACTGGGCGAGGGGACTGACGACCTGGGTCCTCGACGTGCCCGGCGGGGAAGGCACCGGCGCGACGCGGAGGAAACGACCGAAAGACGACAGGAAACACGCCAGGCCGACGCACGGCAGTCCGAGGCACGGCCGTCCGACACGTGGCAGGCTGACGCACGGCAGGCACAGGGTGTACCGAGCGAGCCCGAGCGGTACGACCGGCAGGTCGACCGGGAGCGGATCGACCGGGAGCCGGACCGCGGACGGGACCGAGGTCCGGACCGTGGACCCGGCCGCGAACCGGACCGCGACCTGGACCGCGAACTGGAGCGTGAACTGGACCGCGAGCCGGAGCAGCGGCGGGACGGCAGGCCGGGTGGGCCGGCCGACCGCCGGCTCGACCACCGGGTCGACCGCCTCCGGGCGGAGAGCAGGAATGGTGGTCGGGTGGGGGTGACGTACAAATACTTCGGCGCGCCGGACGGTGCGACCGCGGCCCGCGTTCCCATCTCGATGCGTCCCGAGGAACTCGGCGGCGACGAGCTGGGCATGAACGGCATGTTCACCAAGATCAAGCCGGAGACGATGGCCGCGATGGTCCTGACCGGCATCGAGGGCGTCCCCCTGCACAAGGTGCCACCCCTCGAACTGGTCGTCCTGCACCCCGACTACGCGGTGGTCAAACTCCCCATGACGGTCGTGGACCCCCTGCGGGGCATCGGCGAGGAAGCGGTGGGCGCGGCGGCGTTCATCTGGTCGACGGTCCCGGACCGAGGCGGCCCACGCGACGCGTTCAACGTGTACCAGCTGCTGCACGAGTGGCAGGACTTCAGCCACCGGCTGCACGAGGCGGGGCATCAGCCGTACTGCCTTGTGTGGCCGTGACCTGGGGTTTCTTACGGATCGGGCGGGGTCCTCGGGCCTCGCCCTGGTGAAGGCGTCGTCGATCGCCAGACCGCTGAGGAGGATCGCGGCGCGTGCGCCCAGGACGGCGGGGTGACCGCGTCGAGGACGAGATGCAGGGTGTCCATGGTGCCTCCCCTCCGACGGCGGAGCACGTCACGGGCGGGGCACCCCGCACGCCGCCTCCCGGTCAGTCGCGAAGGTCCCCGAGCCAGCGCAGAGCGCTCAGGCTCGGCAGGAAGCAGTACTCGCCTCCCCGGGTGACCACGAACCGGGGCAGCGGTGCAAGGCGTCGTCTCAGCGGCCGCCGGGGAATGGTGAAGGCGAACTCTCCGTCGGCGGATCCGACGACGGGGTCCCGCATGTCGCTCGACCCGAAGAAGACTCCGTCGTTCATCCACTCCGACTGGACGAACTCGAACTGCCGTCCCGGGTGGGCGCCGATGAACGCGAACATCAGGCCGCGGTCCGTTCCGTCGTCCGCCAACGCTCCCTCGGGCAGCGGCGGGCCGTAGACGGCGCCGCGCCGGATCATGCGGTGCAGCCGCACCGCTCCGGCCACCGAGGCGTCGCGGGGGTTGGCCCGGCGGATGTGGCAGCCGCCGGGGGTGATGAATCCCGCCGGATCGACCTCCTCGTACAGGAAGGAGTTACGGCGGTGCGGGTCGGCACCGAGTGCCGGATCGTCGCGCTGCGGGGCGAGCGCCAGAGGGGCCCCACTGCGCCAGCGGCCCAGGATCTTCGCCGCGATCAGTTCCTCGTCCTCGGGCCCGGTGGAGTTGTCTTTCAGGTAGGCCCGGAACTCGGCGACCTTCTGGTGGAGTTTACGGAAGGCCGCGTAACTGCCGTTGCGCCCCAGCACGGTCGGCTGCGGCGCCTGGACACCGCCCAGCTCATCCGGATAGCCGAGGACGAACTCACCGCTCTTCAAGGGGACTTCCAACTGATTGGACCCCGGAACGCCGCTGCCTTCGACGGCCGGATGGCTGACGCCGTCGCGGTAGCCGAAGTGCTCCGTCTCGGTGGGCAGCGCATAGCAGTCCTGCCGCCAGATCGCCGTCACGCCAGGCAGCCGGTCGTGGACGGGCCGGGCCCGGTCCATGGCCGCCTCCAGACGCGGGGAGTCGGGTGCGACCGCCGTGATGACCACATGGACGTCGGTCGTGCCGAGCGGTGTTTCCCAGTTCTCCGGGCTGCTCGCACCCACATCGCCCAGCGCTCCGGCGCGGGCGGCCATTCCCTGCCGGAACTCCCACGCGAACGTGTCGAGCGAGGCGCGTGGCACCCCCAGGGCCTCCAGGCCCCAGCGGGTGACAGCGACACTGACCCAGGTGTCCCCGAGGGGGCTGGACGAGTCGGCGGCGGAGGTCACCGCCGAACCCGCCCGCCGCATCAGCTCCCGGCCCTGGGTCCGATCGTCGATGCGGAAGGCCAGGTACGTCGCGGCGTAAGGGGTCGGCCGCGGGCTGAGCACCCCGCGCTGAATGTCGTCGAGTTCCAGTGTGGTGTCCATGGGTGCGCTCACGTCCGCCTCCCTGCGGCATCGCTACGAGACGAGGTTGCGCCAGAAGTTCCGCAGGCTGTCGTCGGCGCCGAAGAGCGTGCTGAAGATCGTCGAATCGGCCAGCAGCACATCCGCCGCCCGGTCCCCGCCGGGGGGCATCCACAGGAACATGTTGAACTCGGTGTTCCCGGCCTCGGTGAAGGGATGGGGCCGGGACGTGTCGATCCGCTGCCGGGCCAGCACATGGATGTCGTTCGGCTCATCGGTCGTCACCGCGTAGTGCGGCAGGTGCGGGTGGAAGTTGAGGTTCGTGACTCCGCGCAGCCATCCCCTCTCGTCCAGATCTCCGACCGTGGACAGCGGGGCGATCCGTCGGTCCGCATCCGTCGCGGGGCGCAGCCCGTACCGGTTGACGACCGGCACGCCCAGGCCCTTCATCAGATCCCTGACGTAGGTGGCGAACCGCTGCTGGCGCGGCACCAGGGGATCGCCGTGATGCCGGTGCTCCATCTCGCGCACGGACAGATCGTCCGACGCGCCGACATCGTGATGAGGCCCGAGGACGAGACGGGCGTCGTCCCGGGCGAGAAAGGCCGTGAGGGCCTCGATCTCCCCGGCCCGGGCATCCTGTCCTGTGACCATGTGATCCAGTCCGAACACGAACAAGACGTCCGTGTCGGCCAGCACGCGCTCATCGAGGGGTGTGTGAAAGCCCGCCTGGTCGATGCGCTGATACACCGGGACGGGATGCCCGGTCACCTCCTCGACGAACTCCTGGAACGGCAGCCAGGCCCAGAAGAAGAGTTCGAGGGAGCCGGCGATGCCCTGCTGGAACTGATTCGGGTCCGACCATTTCGGGGCCTCGTAGGCCGGCCATGCCGCCCTCCTGACCTCGGTCATGGTGGAGAAGCGGTTGTCCAGCTCGGCCGCCTTCCGTCCTGCCTCCGCCGGATAGCTCCACGAGACGTAGACACTCACCCGTCTCCCGCCACGGGTGAACTCCCGTGGGACGTGCTTCTGGTTGTAGGTCCGCGCGGTCTCGGCTCTGTTCATCTCTGGCAGCCCTCACTGCAACTGGTCGAGCATCTCGGACAGCGCGCCCTTGACCCGCAGAGCCTTCTTGATCTCGTCCGCCGTCACATACGGGTACTCCCCGTACTCGATGAAGCTCGGACAGTGGTGTTCGCGGACGAATCCGGCGAATGCCTCCGGGTTGGTCCGCCAGTCCTCGGGGAACCCCTCCAGATGCTCGAACGCCGTGCTCACACCCGCTTTGGAGAAGAGGGCGACGGCATCCTCGGTGTACTTGTCGAAGTCGGTGTCGAAGATTCCCTGGTACATGAAACGCGTGTCGTCATCGAAGAGGACCCAGCGGAGGTAGTGCAGCTTCAACGGCGCGAGCAGATAGGGATCCTTCTCCAGCGCCTCGGCCAGTGTCCGGCCGTACTCGCGCATCGCGTCGGCGTGGCCGGGCTTGACCTTCGCGACGATGGTGAACCCGTAACACGCCGGAGTCTTCGGGAAGACGGGCCCGTACTTCCCCTGCTCGAGATGATCGGTCTCCTTGGGGAGAACGACTGCCTGCGGTTTGATCTCCATGCCTGTTCCTCCCGCCGTTCCGCAGCCGGGACGCATTCATCTTCCCGCCCCCTCACCGGACGCGCCCGCTGAGCGGGAGGAGATCGGACCCTGATCGTGGTGTGCCGGCCAGCAGGCGCAGGGCCGCGTCGGACGGGGTGCCGGGTTCGGCCGTGTAGGTGATGAGGCGCTGGCCCGCCGGGCCGGGCAGGCACAGGTTCTCGAAGCTCAGGTGCAGCGCGCCGACCGCCGGGTGGTGCAGGGACTTGCCGCCCGAGGTGCAGGTGCGGACCGGGTGCCGGGCCCAGAGCGCGGCGAACTCGTCGCTGTGGATGGAGAGCCGGCCGATCAGCTCGGCCAGGGCGCGGTCGTCGGGGTGGCGGCCCGCGACCAGGCGCAGGGAGGCGACCGCGAGGTGGGCCTCCTCCCTGTGATCGGGATACAGGTTCCGGTACCGGTCGTCCAGGAACAGCATCCGTACCAGGTTGGGCCGGTCCGCCGGGGTGTGCGGGGCCTCGCGGGGCAGGTGGGCGGCGAGCAGCGCGTGGCCGAGCGGGTTCCAGGCGAGGACGTCGCCGCGCCGGTCGAGGACGAGCGCCGGTACGTCCGTCATGGCGGCGAGCAGCTGCCGGGCCGACGGGGTGGCGTGCTCGGCGCGGGATCCGCCGGGGCGGTGCCCGGTGGCCGGGCGGGCCAGGTCCTTGAGGTGGGCGGTCTCGTCCTCGGTGAGCCGCAGGGTGCGGGCGATCGCCTCCAGCACGGAGTCGGAGACGCCGGCCGCGCGGCCCTGTTCGAGGCGGGTGTAGTGGGTGATGCTGACGCCCGCGAGCAGGGCCAGTTCCTCGCGGCGCAGGCCGGCGACCCGGCGGCGGGCCGGCGCGGTCGCGATGCCGACGTCCTCCGGCCGCAGCGCGCCACGGCGGGACCTGAGGAAGTCTCCCAGCTCGGACAGGGCGCCCATGCGTGCCTCCGGGTGTCGGGCGGTCGAGGTCCATCCTGCCCGCCGGGGCACGGGCAGGGGACGCCCGTGGGTGGTCCTGTGATGACCACCCTCGCGGCGGGTGGTCAGGAGACGGTGCTGGCTGGGGCGGCCGGAGCGGACCAGCCTCGTACCGCGCGGCTCCGCCCCGGCCGGGACGGACGAGTTCGTACCGCGCGACTCCGCAGCACAGAGGGGATCTCCTCGTCATGTCCGTCACCGTCACACCGTCCGCGGGTTCGCCCACGGTTCTCACCCCACGGCTCCGCCTGGTGCTCGTGCTGCTGCTCGCGGCCCAGTTCATGCTGGCCGTGGACTTCTCCATCCTGAACGTGGCCCTGCCGGTGATCGGCGCCGGCCTGGGCTTCTCCCTCGCCCACCTCCAGTGGATCGGCACGTCGTTCGCCCTGTGCGCCGCCGGGTTCACCCTGCTGTTCGGCCGGGTCGCCGACCTCTTCGGCCGCCGCAGGCTGTTCCTGGGCGGTCTCGTCGTCCTCGCCGCGGCCTCACTGGCGGGTGGGCTGGCGCAGAGCCCCGGGATGCTGATCGCGGCCCGGGTGTGCCAGGGGCTGGCCACCGCCGCGGTGACCCCGGCGGGGCTGTCGCTGCTGACGACGTCGTTCCCGGAGGGTCCGCTGCGGGAGAGGGCGCTCGGGCTCAACGGGGCGCTGATGTCGGCCGGTTTCACCACCGGGGCGGTCCTCGGCGGCCTGCTGACGGATCTGCTGTCGTGGCGCTGGTCCTTCTTCGTCAACGTGCCGGTCGCGCTGGCCGTCCTCCTCGTCGCGCCCGCGGTCATCGCCGAGTCACGGCCCGGGGAACGCCCGAAGCTGGACGTGCCGGGTGCGGTGACGGTCACGTTCGGGCTGCTCGCCGTCGTCCTCGGTCTGACGAGGGCCGGCGAACAGGGCTGGGGCGCACCGGCCACGCTGGTCCCGCTGGTGGCCGGGGCCGCCCTGCTGCTGACGTTCCGGGCCGTCGAACGCCGGGTGCCCGCGCCGCTGGTGCCGTGGGGCGTGCTCGGGAAGCGGTCGGTGGCGTGGGGCAACGTCGTGGGGCTGATCGCGTTCCTGACCGAGACGTCGCTGGTGTTCCTGCTGACCCTCTACCTCCAGGAGGTGCTCGGCTTCTCCCCGCTGGCCGCCGGGCTGTCGTTCGGCGTGCTGGGCGCGGGAACCGTCGTCGGCGGGGCCGTCGCCCCCCGGGTGATCGGCCGGTTCGGCGCGCCCCGGACGATCCTGGCCGGCGGTCTCGTGCAGGCCCTGTTCACGGCGGCCCTGCTCGGGCTCGGCACCGGCCACGCCTCGCTCTGGCTCTTCCTGGGGGCGACGTTCGCGGGCGGGGTGGGCAACATGCTGGTCATCGTCGGCTTCATGGTCACCGCCACGTCCGGGCTCGCCGACCACGAGCAGGGACTGGCCACCGGCCTGGCGACGATGACCCAGCAGATCGGCATCACGATGGGCACCCCGGTGATGAGCACCGTGGCCACCGCCGCGATGTCGGGTACGGGCGCGGTGGCTGTCCTCGGCGGGCTGCGGACCGCGATCGCGGTGAACGCGGCCGTCGTCCTCGTCGGCACGCTCGCCGGCGGTCTCGTCCTGCGGCGCGGGACGCGGTGACACTCCCGGTCGGGCCGGCTGCGGCGCGGGAGATGCGGGGCGGGGCGCGGGGCAGTGCGGTGTCGTACCGGGCGGCCGGGCGGTCAGCAGTACGGCGGCTGATTGGTCAGTGACGTCGCCACCCGCATCCACACCCCGAACTGCCGGTACAGCGCGGGCAGCCGGTCCGTCGCGCGGACCGTCCGCGCGTCGTCGGCCGTCACGCCGGGGATGCCGAGCAAGGTGGTGGCCGACGCACAGCGCGGCGTCGTACTCCCCGGTCAGACCCTCCAGCATGCCGAGCCGCTTGGGCCTGCCGCGCACCAGCCGGGCCGCCGGGTGCGGGGCCTCGGGCAGCAGGTTGCGC
This sequence comes from Streptomyces sp. NPDC028722, assembly GCF_040637655.1. Classification (NCBI taxonomy): domain Bacteria; kingdom Bacillati; phylum Actinomycetota; class Actinomycetes; order Kitasatosporales; family Streptomycetaceae; genus Streptomyces; species Streptomyces sp. NPDC028722. Next base: position 40,467 of record NZ_JBEZWU010000009.1, on the reverse strand, counting down.
ATCGGTCCGTGGGCGTCGTTGACGAGGATGCCGGTGGCGCCGGCCGCCAGCGCGCCCCGTACGGCGGCGTTCACGTCCTCGGCCATCATGGAGCGGCCCCGCTCGTAGTCCCGGCCGCCCGGCTGGACGTCGTCGGCGTCGACGAGCCCGGTGATGCCTTCCATGTCCACGCTCAGGTAGGTCAGCACGGCGTCGACCCTGACGCGCGCTACGTATTGTAGTTTCCCAACCGCCAGCGACCACCGGGCTCTTCACACGTTCGTTCATCGGGGGATCCATGCAGGACATCACGGAAGCGGAGCCCGCCGGGGAGGTCTGTGTGCGCAGTCTCGCGCCGACGCTGACCGTTCTCGTCATCAGCCTCGCGATCGCCGCCATCGGCGTGTACGAGTTGTGCGGCTTCGGCCTGCACAGCCTGGACCGGCGCCCGCACCTGTTCAGCGACGGCCTGGCGACCGGCGGGGTGATCGTCGCGACGGTGGCCGCCGGGGCGGCGGTGGGCAACCTGGCCTGGCTGCTGACGGCGGCCCGGCGCGACGGCGGCGGCTGACAGCGGCCCGCGCGTCGCAACCTGTCAGCCCCCTCAGCCCCCGAGCCCCACACGCACTGACGGTCCTGTCAGCCCCGTGAGCCCCGTACGCCCCGTCGATCCCCTGTCAGGCACCGCCCCCGCTGTGCGTGAACCCGCCTCCGGTCGTGAAGCCGATGACGGCCCCGCCGCCCTCCCGCCGGAAGGCGAACGGCGCTCCCCCGTGTGCCGTCGCGACCTCACGCACGATGGACAGGCCGAGACCCGAACCCGGCAGGGCGCGCGCGTCGGCGGCGCGGTAGAAGCGGTCGAAGATGCGGACGAGGTCGCCCTCGGCGATCCCCGGCCCCCGGTCCCGCACCTCTACCCGGACCGTGCCCGGCCGCGCCGGCCCGGTGACGGCGACCTCGATCGGCGCCCTGCCGCCCCGGTCGAACTTGGCCGCGTTCTCGACCAGGTTGGAAATGGCCCGCTGGAGCATCCCGGGCCGGCCGTCGGTCGTCGTGTCACCGCTGGTGTGCAGCAGGATGTCCCGGCCGGTACGGCGCCGGGCCAGCCCGACCACGTCCTCGGCCAGGTCGGCGAGGTCCACCCGCTGGGGCGGCTCGCCGTCGGACTGCCCGGCGGCGAGGTCGACCAGCTCGTTGACGAGGTCGGTGAGCTCGCGGGCCTCCTGCCCGAGGTCGGCGACCAGTTCCTCCCGCGCGTCGGGCGGCAGTTCGTCGATCCGCCGCAGCAGTGAGATGTTCGTCCGCAGCGAGGTGAGAGGGGTGCGCAGCTCGTGGCCGGCGTCCTGCACCAGGCGCCGCTGGTCCTCCTCGGACTGGGCCAGCCGCCCCAGCATGCGGTCGAAGGCCCGGCCGAGCCGTCCCACCTCGTCCAGACCGGCCACCGGCACCTGGATGCCGAGCTGGCGGGTGCGGGCCACGTCCTCCGCGGCCGAGGTGAGGATCACCAGGCGCCGGGTGATGCGCCGGGCCAGCCACCAGCCGAACAGCCCCGCCGCCACCACGACCGCCGCCATCAGGATCAGCGTCCGCTGCTGCAACGCCCGCAGCAGGTCCTCGGTGTCGCTGAACTCCTGCGCGACCTGGACCGCGCCGCGCCCGTCGCCGAGCGAGACGGTGGCGATGCGGAACAGGTCCTCGTCCACCCGTACGTCCTTGTGCTGGACCACTCGTCCGGCCGTCCGGGCGAGGGCCATGGCCCGGTCCCGGGAGGTGACCGGCAGCACCGGGTTGCCGTGGTCCATGATCTGCCCCCGCGCGCCGAGCACCTGGACGTCGGTGCGGGCGGGGCGGACCAGGTCGTGCCCGGGGCGGGAGGAGGAGAAGTCCCCGGGGACCATCTCGTGCTGCCGTACCTCGTCCTGGACGTCCCGGACGACCTGGGTGAACACCGACTGCTGGTCGACGCGGACGAGCCGCGCGGCGGAGTTGTACGACAGGATGCCGACGAGGATCGTGACGGCGGCGGTGACGGCCGCGAAGGAGACCGCGAAGGTGGTGCGCAGGGAGACCAGCTTCGGCCGGGGCCGGGCCGGCAGCCGCAAGCGGCGTCCCACCTAGTCCTCCCGGAGCACGTAACCCACGCCGCGCACGGTGTGGATCAGCTGCGGGGCACCGGGCTCGTCCAGTTTGCGGCGCAGGTAGCCCACGTACACGGCGAGGTTCTTGGAGCCGGGCCCGAAGTCGTACCCCCAGATCCGGTCGTAGATCGTGGAGTGGTCGAGCACGATGCCCGCGTTGCGCACGAGCAGTTCGAGCAGTTCGAACTCGGTGCGGGTCAGTTCCAGCTCGCGCCGGCCGCGCCAGGCCCGGCGGGCCTGGAGGTCCATACGGAGACCAGCGGCCTCCACCTGCCGGTCGGAGGGGGCGGACGCCTCCCGTCCGGCCCCGTCCCGTACGGCACCTTCGCGCGTGGCGCCTTCGCGTACGGCGCCTTCGCGTACGGCGCCTTCTGGGGTGCCGTCGGCGGTGGGCACCGGGCTGGTGCGGCGCAGCAGGGCGCGCAGCCGGGCGAAGACCTCCTCCACGTCGAACGGCTTGACCACGTAGTCGTCGGCGCCGGCGTCCAGGCCGGCGATGCGGTCGGCGGTCTCCACGAGGGCGGTCAGCATCAGGATCGGGGTGCGGTTGCCCTCCGTGCGCAGCACGCGGCAGACCTGGAGGCCGTCGATCCCGGGCATCATCACGTCGAGGACGAGGACGTCCGGCGGGTTCCGGTGGGCCTGGGCCAGTGCTTCCACGCCGTCGGCGACCGCCGTCACCTCGTACCCCTCCAGGGTCAGGGCCCGCTCCAGGGCGTGGCGGATGGCGCGGTCGTCTTCGGCGAGCAGCACAGTCGGGGGCACGCCCCCAGTCTGCCAAGGCCGCCGCCGGTTCAGCCGGGGGCGGCGGCCCCACGATCACCCTTTTTACCGGCCTCTCACCGTCGCAGCCGTTGCCGGCGCCCTGGTGGCACAGCGACCGTCCCGTCCCGAAGGTGGCGAAGGTTCCGGACCTCCCGGCCGTTCCGTCCGGCCCCCCGGCCCCGCCTGCGGTCAGGCGCTGAGCCGGGAGAGCTGGTCCGCGAAGGGGACGACCTCGAAGCCGGCCGTGTCCGTCCGCCCGGTCTCCTCCGCCTCGCCCCGCCAGGGCCCCGCGGGCTGCCGTCCGGAGCCCGCGGACAGGCCCGTCATCAGCGCCGCCAGTTCCCCCGCGGCCCGTTCGATCCGCTCCGGCAGGCCCTCGGCCCCCCAGTCCTCCGACGCCGCGTACACGCCGGTCGGCACGACCACGGCCCGCAGGTACGCGAACAACGGCCGCAGCGCGTGGTCCAGCACCAGCGAGTGCCGGGCCGTACCACCGGTCGCGGCGATCAGCACGGGCCTGCCGGCCAACGCGTCCTTGTCCAGCACGTCGAAGAACGACTTGAACAGTCCGCTGTACGAGGCGCTGAACACCGGTGTGACGACGATCAGCCCGTCCGCCGCCGCCACCGCCTCCTGGGCGGCGGCGAGCCCCTTCCCGGCGAACCCGTTGGTGAAGGCGTGCGCGATCTCGACCGCGAGGTCCCGCAGCTCGACCACCTCGATGTCCGCCGGCGTGTGCCGGTCCACCGCGGCGGCCAGCCGGTCGGCCAGCAGCCGGGTGGACGACGGCACGCTCAGTCCTGCCGAGACGACGACGAGCTTCATACGGTGGCCGCCTCCTTCGTGGCGAGCAGGGACCGGTGGGTCGGCGCGTCCGGCACGTCCGCCGGACGCCCCTTGGCGAACTCCTCGCGCAGCACCGGTACGACCTCCTCGCCGAGCAGGTCGAGCTGCTCCAGCACGGTCTTCAGGGGCAGGCCGGCGTGGTCCATGAGGAACAGCTGGCGCTGGTAGTCACCGGCGTACTCGCGGAACGACAGGGTCTTCTCGATCACCTGCTGCGGCGAGCCCACGGTCAGCGGGGTCTGCTCGGTGAAGTCCTCCAGCGAGGGCCCGTGGCCGTACACCGGCGCGTTGTCGAAGTACGGCCGGAACTCCCGCACCGCGTCCTGGGAGTTGTGCCGCATGAACACCTGGCCGCCGAGGCCGACGATCGCCTGCTCCGGGGTGCCGTGCCCGTAGTGGGCGTAGCGGGTCCGGTAGAACTCGACCATCCGCCTGGTGTGGTCGGCGGGCCAGAAGATGTTGTTGTGGAAGAAGCCGTCCCCGTAGTAGGCGGCCTGCTCGGCGATCTCCGGGGAGCGGATGGAGCCGTGCCAGACGAACGGCGCCACGCCGTCCAGCGGGCGGGGCGTCGAGGTGAACCCCTGGAGCGGCGTGCGGAACTTGCCCTCCCAGTCGACGACGTCCTCGTGCCACAGCCGGCGCAGCAGGGCGTAGTTCTCGATGGCGAGGTCGATGCCGTCCCGGATGTCCTTGCCGAACCACGGGTAGACCGGCCCGGTGTTGCCACGGCCCGTCATCAGGTCGACGCGCCCGTCGGCCAGGTGCTGGAGCATCGCGAAATCCTCGGCGATCTTCACCGGGTCGTTGGTGGTGATCAGGGTGGTGGAGGTGGAGAGGAGGAGCCGCTCCGTCCGCGCGGCTATGTAGCCGAGCATGGTGGTCGGGGACGAGGGCACGAACGGCGGGTTGTGGTGCTCGCCGGTCGCGAAGACGTCGAGGCCGACCTCCTCGGCCTTCAGCGCGATGGCGACCATGGCCTTGATCCGCTCGCGCTCGGTCGGGTTGCGCCCCGTGGTGGGGTCCGGCGTGACGTCGCCGACCGTGAAGATCCCGAACTGCATGGTCGCTCACCCTCCAGTTTGTTGACCATTCAACTATACCTGGCCAACGGTTCCCCTCCCCCGGTTATTCCGGTCCGGGATCCCCGCCCGGCCCCGCGGTTCAGAAGGCGTACGAGTCCCCCGTGGCCAGCACCAGCACCGTCAGCCGGTCGTTCGACGGGTTCGCGTCCACCGCGCTGCCCAGCCAGACGGTGTCGATGTCCAGCGTCACCTCCGCCACCGGCTCCGCGAGCCGTACCGGCACGTGCAGCTGCTCCCCCGCCGCGTCCGCGGCCAGCGCCCCGGTCCGGCACAGCACGGTCCGCTCGTCCGCGCGCAGGCACCCGGCGGGCAGCTCCTGCCGGCCGGCCGGCGGCACCGACCAGCGCAGCCGGACCGTGACGTCCGAGACGGCGCCGGGTCCCTCGTTGCGCGGGGTCAGCAACAGATCCACCCGGTCCGCGTCCAGCACCACGCTCCCGTGCAGGGAAAGATCGGCCTCCGGCGCGGGAGCGGCCGGCGACGGGGGGAGGGCCACCGCCGTCCCCGGGACCAGGGCGGCACCGGCACACAGCCAGGACAGCACCCACGTCCGCATCCGCACGGTCCCTCACCACTTCCCGCTCGCACCCGGTCCGCCGTACGGATGTATGCCACGCCCGCCGCCGGCCAGGCGCCCTCCAACAGGTGACACGCCCACGGCGTGGGAAGCTGCCCGCATGCCCGTCCTGCGCTCCGCCGCCCTGTTCGCCGTCGCCGCGCTGCTCGAGATCGGTGGCGCCTGGCTGATCTGGCAGGGCCTGCGGGAACACCGCGGCTGGCTGTGGATCACCGGCGGTGTGCTCGCCCTCGGGGCGTACGGCTTCGCCGCCACCTTCCAGCCCGACGCCCACTTCGGCCGTGTCCTCGCCGCCTACGGCGGGATCTTCGTGGCCGGCTCCCTGCTGTGGGGCGTCGTCGCCGACGGCTACCGCCCCGACCGCTGGGACATCACCGGGGCGCTGATCTGCCTCGCCGGGACCGCGGTCATCATGTGGGCGCCGCGGAACGGCGGCTGAGGCCTCACTTACGCTGGGACGCGACCGACCCCGACGCAGTCCCAGGAGCAGCCATGGCCACCGCCGCCCCGTCCGCCGCCTCCCGCATCGCCGTCGTCACCGGTGCGAGCAGCGGGATCGGCGCCGCCACCGCCCGGCAGCTCGCCGCCGCCGGTCACCGCGTCGTCCTCACCGCCCGCCGCAAGGACCGGATCGAGGCACTGGCGGCGGAGCTGACGGCGGCGGGCCACTCTGCGGTGGCGTACCAGCTGGACGTCACGGACCGCGCGGCCGTGGACGAGTTCGCCACGGCGTTCCGGACGATCGGCGTCCTCGTCAACAACGCGGGCGGCGCGCTGGGCGCGGACCCGGTGGCCACCAGCGACCCCGCCGACTGGCGCACGATGTACGAGACGAACGTCCTCGGCACCCTGAACCTCACCCAGGCGCTGCTGCCCAAGCTGGAGGCGAGCGGCGACGGCGTGGTGGTGGTCGTGTCCTCCACCGCCGGCCACGGCACCTACGAGGGCGGCGGTGGCTACGTGGCCGCCAAGCACGGCGCCCACGTCCTCGCCGAGACGCTCCGCCTGGAGATCGTCGGCCGGCCGGTCCGGGTCGTCGAGATCGCGCCCGGCATGGTCCGCACGGACGAGTTCGCCCTGACCCGCTTCGGCGGGGACACGGAGAAGGCGGCGAAGGTGTACGAGGGCGTCGCCGAGCCCCTCACCGCGGACGACGTGGCCGAGACGATCGCCTGGGCGGTGACCCGCCCCAGCCACGTCAACGTCGACCTGCTGGTCCTGCGCCCGCGCGCCCAGGCTTCGAACACCAAGGTGCACCGGGAACTGTGACACCCGACGAGGACCCCGCCACCGACGCCTCCGCCGACTCCGCCGAGAAGCGCCGCCTCGCGCAGGAGACCAAGGACGAGCGCCAGGTCTGGTACTTCCTGGCCTACTTCCTCTTCGGCATCCACTTCGTGGCGTTCGTCATGATCTACGCGGTCCGGCACGCGAAGTAGCCCGCCGGACCGGCTCGGGAGTCAGGCGAACGCCGGCAGGTTGCGGGCGGCCCAGGCCGCGAAGGGGGCGGCCGGGCGGTGCAGGACAGCCGCCACGTGGGGGCTGACCCGCCGCTCGGCCGGCAGCGGCTCACCGAGGACGTCCAGCGTGCCGGCCACGGCCTCCTCCGGCATGAACCGGGCCATCCCCGCGTGCGCCTCCTCGCGGGACAGTTCCACGAAGGCCACCTCCTCGCCCAGCGCGTCGGAGAGCACCGCGGCCTGCCCGCGCGGACTGATCGGCGCGGGGCCGGTCAGCTCGTACACACGGCCCGCGTGGCCGTCCTCGCGCAGCGCGGCGGCGGCGACCGCGGCGACGTCCGCCGGGTCGACCACGGGCAGCGCCACGTCACCGAAGGGCGCGAGGACGGTACGCCGGGTGCGTACCGACTCGGCCCAGGCGAAGGCGTTGGAGGCGAATCCGCCGGGCCGCAGGACGGTGAACTCCCGCCCGGACCCCCGTACCGCCGTCTCGAACGCCCGCAGCCGGGCGTACGCGGGCGCCTCGGGGCGGGTGGCGCCGGCCTGCGACGACACGAGGACGATCCGCTCGACACCGGCGTCCGCGATCACGTCCAGCAGCGCGTCGGGGCTCTCCCCCCGGCTGTTCAGCTCACCGCCCAGCAGCAGGAACACCGCCCGCGACCCGTCGAGTGCCGTCCGCATGCCCGCGGCGTCCCCGGCGCTCCCCCGCACCCACCGCACTCCGGTCGCGGGGGCGGCGGGCCGGTCCCGCCGGGACACGGCGACGACCTCCTCACCGGCCGCGGCCAGCATCTCCACCAGTGTCCGCCCGATGTTCCCGGTGGCACCCGTCACTGTGATCACAACGCCCCCTGCTGCTCGAGTTGTTAGTCAGCCAGCTGACTAACTGAGAGGCTACCCTATAGTCAGTCAGGTGACGAACTCAGTGGACCGGCGGGTACGGGCGTCCCAGAAGCGACGGCGGCTCACGGCGGCGGCGGCCCGGGTCCTGCACGAGCAGGGCGTCGAGCGCACCACCCTCGCCGACATCGCGCGCGAGGCCGGCGTCCCGGTCGGGAACGTCTACTACTACTTCAAGACCAAGGACGAGCTGGTCCGGGCCGCGCTCTCGGAACACCGTGCCCACCTGGACGAACTCACCGCGACCCTGGAGGAGTTGACGGACCCGCGCGACCGCCTCAAGGGCCTGGTCAGGGCCTGGGTCGACCAGCGCGAGACCGCCGCCCGCCACGGCTGCCCCACCGGCACCCTGGCCGTCGAACTCGACAAACGCGCCGACGGCACCCTGGACGCGGAGGCCGGCGCGGTGATCCGGTACCTGCTGGACTGGGCCGCCGCGCAGTTCCGCGCACTGGCCCTGCCCGCCCCGGACGACCTCGCCCTCACCCTGGTCTCGGCCTACCAGGGCATGTCCCTGCTGGCCAACGCCCTGCGCGACCCGGCGGTGATGACCCGCGAGGGCACCCGCCTGCTGCGCTGGCTGGACTCCCTCGGGGGGCCGGACGGAGCCGACCGCCCCGGCCCGCGGTGATCAGCCCTTCACGCAGACGACCTGCTTGAGCTTCGCCACGACCTGGACCAGGTCCCGCTGCTGGTCGATGACCTGGTCGATCGACTTGTAGGCGGCCGGGATCTCGTCCACGACGCCGGAGTCCTTGCGGCACTCCACGCCCCGGGTCTGCTCCGCCAGGTCCTGCGCCGAGAAGCGCCGCTTGGCCGCGGTGCGGCTCATGCGCCGGCCGGCGCCGTGGGACGCGGAGTTGAAGGCCAGCTCGTTGCCGAGCCCGCGCACGATGTACGACCCCGTGCCCATCGAGCCGGGGATGATCCCGTACTCGCCGGAGCCGGCCCGGATCGCGCCCTTGCGGGTCACGAGCAGGTCCATGCCGTCGTAGCGCTCCTCCGCCACGTAGTTGTGGTGGCAGGAGATCTCCGGCTCGAAGACGGGCCGGGCCTTCTTGAACTCCTTGCGGACCACGTCCTTCAGGAGCGCCATCATGAGCGTGCGGTTGTGCCTGGCGTACTCCTGCGCCCAGAAGAGGTCGTTGCGGTAGGCCGCCATCTGCGGGGTGTCCGCCACGAAGACGGCGAGGTCGCGGTCGACCAGGCCCTGGTTGTGCGGGAGTTTCCGGGCGACGCCGATGTGGTGCTCGGCGAGTTCCTTGCCGATGTTGCGGGAACCGGAGTGGAGCATGAGCCAGACCGAGTCGTCGTCGGCCACGCAGACCTCGACGAAGTGGTTGCCCGAACCGAGCGTCCCCATCTGGGCGACCGCCCGGCTCCGGCGGAAGTGCACCGCGTCCGCGACCCCGTCGAACCGCCCCCAGAAGTCCTCCCACCCGGACGTGGCGAGCCCGTGGAAGTCCCCCGGCCCGACCGCGTCCTCGTGCATCCCGCGGCCGACCGGGATGGCCTGCTCGATCTTCGACCGCAGTCGCGACAGGTCCCCGGGGAGGTCGTTCGCGGTCAGTGACGTCCGCACCGCGGACATGCCGCAGCCGATGTCCACGCCGACCGCCGCCGGGCACACCGCGTCCCGCATCGCGATGACCGAGCCGACCGTCGCGCCCTTGCCGTAGTGCACGTCCGGCATCACGGCCAGGCCCTTGATCCACGGCAGGGTCGCCACGTTCTGGAGCTGGCGCAGGGCGACGTCCTCGACCGTCGCCGGGTCCGTCCACATCCGGATCGGCGTCTTCGCGCCCGGCATCTCCACGTACGACATACGTTCCTCATTCCCCCGGAATTCACAAAAAGGCTATAAGCGGCAGAACGCAAAAGCGGCGCCAAGGTCGGTGAAAGGAGACAGGGGACCGGCGTCCACGGCAGTGCGTGCGATACACATTGTCTCCAGGGGGCGCCCCGCCGCGGCAAACGAATATCCGGCGGGGACACTGGAACGCCAGCGATCACAGACCGTCGAGAGGAGCCCGACCGTGCAGCGGAAGGCGTACGTATCCGGCACCGCCGCACTCCTCGCGGCGCTGCTGGCCGGCTGCACGAGCGGCTCCGGGGACGCCGGGCAGGCGGACAACGCCAACCCGGGCGACCCCGGCACGACCGCGGTCGCCGCCCAGCCCGGCAAGTACCGCACGCTGCCCGAACCGTGCGGCGCGGTCGGCCGCGACAACCTGGCCGCGCTGCTGCCCGGCATCCAGCAGATCACCGACCCCGACCAGCGGGACAAGGCCTACCGGGGCGAGGCCACGCTCACGTACGACACCGAACGCAAGGTCGGCTGCCGCTGGAAGGTCGAGTCGGCCGGCGCCACGGACCGTCTGTCCGTCGACTTCGAGCGCGTGGTGTCGTACGACAACGCGGTCAGCGACGACGACCAGGCGCAGAAGGTGTTCCAGGAGAAGGAGACGGCCGCCGACCTCCCCGAGCCGAGCGGCGCCTCGGCGACGGCCGCCGTCCCCACGGCCACCCCGTCCCCCACGGGCTCCGCGGGCGACGACGCCTCCCCGTCCGCGACCCAGCCCTCCTCGGCGTCGTCGGCGCCCTCGGCGTCGTCCGCCGGTGCGCCGCCCGCCGATCTCCAGCCGCGCGCCCTCTCCGACCTCGGTGACGAGGCGTATCTGGACGACCGGCTCAGCACGTCCGGCTCGACGGCCGAACAGCGGACGGTGACTGTGGTGTTCCGCACGTCCAACGTCGTCGTCACCGTCCAGTACGAGGAGCAGCCGACGGCCACCGGAACGGTCCCGGACAGCAAGGAAATGCAGGACAGGGCCGGTGATCTGGCCTCTCAACTGGCCGACGCGTTCACCGGTTGACGGCCGCCGCGGCCTCACCACCGGCCGCCCGCAAAGGAGTCGGACGCGGACCGCACGGCTTCCTCACCGCGTACCGTGGGCCCGCAGGAACCCGCACGAACACCGAGCGTCATGAGTGAAGGAACCATGCAGCGAGCAGCCCAGCGAGACGACCGCGCCCTGGAGGTACCTCCCACGCCGTCGAGGCGGTCGGGGAGCGACCGGCGGGCCAGACGCCTGCGCCGTGCCCTTGTCTGCGCGGCCGCCGTCCCCGCGGTGCTGATCACGGCCGCGTGCTCCTCCGACTCCGGGGACTCCAAGGCCAAGGCCGGCAGCGAGAGCGCGCCGCAGTCCGCGGCCGGCAGCACCACGCCCTCGGCGAGCGCGTCCCCGACGGTGCGGCCCGCCGCCTACCACAAGCTTCCCGAGCCCTGCGGTGTGCTGCCGAAGAGCACCCTGACCGAACTGGTGCCCAAGGGTGCGAAGTCGGGCAAGGACGGCAGCTCGGACGATCCGTCGGCGCGTTCCTCCTGCTCCTGGGACAGCCTGGACAACAACGGCGTCAAGGGCTCCCAGTTCCGCTGGCTGCACGTCTCCCTGCTGCGCTTCGACTCGGACGCCACGCGCGGCTCCGGCGACGACCAGGCCCACACGTACTTCGGCCGGCAGTCCGAGGACGCGAAGGCGGTGGACGGCGCGAAGAACGTCAGGGTCGTCCCGCTGAGCGGCACGGGCGCGGAGGCCACGGCGGTGCGCTACGACCTGAAGAAGAAGGAAGGCCTCTTCCGGCAGCAGACGGCCGTCGCCCGGGTCGAGAACGTCGTCGTCACCGTGGACTACAACGGGGCCGGTCTCGCGGGTGAGAAGACCCCGGACGCCGACGACCTGGCGAAGGCCGCCGAGAAGGCTCTGAAGGAGGCGGTCGCGTCCGTCTCCGCGGCCAACGGTGCAGGTTCCGCGCCGGGTTCGGGCACCAAGTCCCCCGCGTCGCCGTCCGGTTCGGCGTCGAAGTCGCCCTCCGGATCGCCGTCGAAGTCCGCCTCCGAGGCGCCGGCTAAGTCGCCCTCGGCGAGCGCGTCCGCGGCCAAGGCGGCCGTCGCGAAGAGCTGACCGGAGGGCCGTGACGGCCTACCGGCGGCGCGTTCGCCGCACACGTGTGCCACTCTGTTGCGCGCAACAACACGCAAGGGGAGGGGAGTACGAGTGGCCGCGCCACCGCCGCAGCTGACTCGGATGCACCGCGTACTCATCGGCGTGGTCGTGACCGGCGCTTTGATCATCGCCGGGATCGGCTTCGCCGGCTCGTACGCGGCCGTCCGTGAGCTGGCCGTCAAGAAGGGCTTCGGGAATTTCTCCTATGTGTTCCCGGTGGGTATCGACGCGGGCATCTGTGTCCTGCTCTCCCTCGACCTGCTGCTGACCTGGATCCGCATCCCCTTCCCGCTCCTGCGCCAGACGGCGTGGCTCCTGACGGCGGCGACGATCGCCTTCAACGGCGCCGCCGCCTGGCCGGACCCGCTGGGCGTAGGCATGCACGCGGTGATCCCCATCCTGTTCGTCGTGTCCGTGGAAGCCGCCCGCCACGCGGCCGGCCGCATCGCCGACATCACGGCGGACAAGCACATGGAGGGAGTCCGCCTCACCCGCTGGCTCCTCTCCCCGCTGCCCACGTTCCTGCTGTGGCGCCGTATGAAGCTGTGGGAGCTGCGCTCCTACGAGCAGGTCATCAAGCTGGAGCAGGAACGTCTCGTCTACCAGGCCCGCCTGCGTTCCCGGTTCGGCCGGGCCTGGCGCCGCAAGGCCCCGGTGGAGTCGCTGATGCCCCTGCGCCTGGCCCGCTACGGCGTTCCCCTGGCGGAGACGGCCCCGGCGGGCCTGGCGGCGGCGGGCATCGACCCGGCGCTCCTGCCGCCGGCCCCGCAGCCGGCCGCGGCAGCCGGCCCCGCCGCCCTCACGGGCGCCCGCGCCGCCGGGCCGGCGCCCGTCCCGCAGCGGGCGGAACCGTCCGGCGAGCAGCGTCCCGAGCCGCCCGTGGACGAGGAGAGCCCCTGGTTCCAGGCGCCCCGGGAGATCGAGTACCAGGGCGGCTACGACCCCGCCTACGAGCCGCCCCCCGAGCCCCAGTACGAACCCGAGGAACAGTACGAGGACTGGTACGACGAGCAGCCCCCGGAGCAGTTCCAGCAGCCCTCCCCGGAGGAGACCGGCAGCTTCCCCATCCCGGTGGGCCCGCACCGCACCCGCGAACTGGGCGAGGGCGGCGGCATCCCGGAGCCGGAGCCGACCGAGGAGGACTACTACCAGGTCTTCCGCAAGTCGATCGACGGCAGCTATCCCACGGCCGCCCAGTTCCGGGACGACGTGGAGGCGACGTTCGCCGTCGCGCTGCCCCCGCAGGAGGCCAACCGCATGGTGAACCGTTTCACCAACCGGCACACGGCGGAACTCCAGGACGACCACATCGCCTGAGGGACGACGCCACAGGAGAAGGGGCCCTCCGCGGAGGGCCCCTTCCTCATGCGCCGTCACACGTGCGCCGTCACACGTACGTCGTCACTCGCGCGCGGTCACGCCCCGAGCAGCTCCCGCACCCGCTCCTGTCCGACGGCGAGCAGCAGCGTGGGCAGCCGGGGGCCGGTGTCCCGGCCGACCAGCAGGTGGTACAGCAGGGCGAAGAAGGCCCGCTGAGCCGTCTTGATCTCGGCCGGCAGCTCCTTGGGCGTGGCGTCGGCAGGGAAGCCGGCCTGCACCTTCGGCACGCCGTACACGAGGTGCGTCAGCCCGTCGAGCGACCAGTGCGCGGCGAGGCCGTCGAGCAGCAGCCGCAGCGACTCCCGGGACGCGTCGTCGAGGGACTTCAGCAGCTCGGCGTCCGGCTCGTCCCGGACGACGGTCCGCTGGTCGGCGGGCACCTGCGTGTTGATCCACGCCTCGGCCCGGTCGAACCGCGGCCGGACCTCGTCCAGCGAGGCCAGCGGCTGCTCCGGGTCCAGCTCGGACAGGATCCGCAGCGCCTGGTCCTCGTGCCCGGCCGTGATGTCGGCGACGGACGCGAGCGTGCGGTACGGCAGCGGACGCGGCGTCCTCGGCAGGTCACCGGCGGCGGTGCCGACGGCCCGCGTGTGGGCGGCGACGTCCGCGGGCAGGGCGGAGCCGTCGGCGACCTTGCCCGCCAGCTTGTCCCACTCGTCGTACAGCCGCTGGATCTCCTGGTCGAAGGCGATCTTGAAGGACTGGTTGGGCCGGCGCCGGGCGTAGAGCCAGCGCAGCAGCTGGGGCTCCATGATCTTCAGCGCGTCCGCCGGGGTCGGCACCCCGCCGCGCGAGGACGACATCTTGGCCATGCCGCTGATGCCGACGAAGGCGTACATGGGCCCGATCGGCTGCTTGCCGCCGAAGATGCCGACGATCTGCCCGCCGACCTGGAACGACGATCCCGGGGAGGAGTGGTCGACGCCGCTGGGCTCGAAGACGACGCCCTCGTACGCCCAGCGCATCGGCCAGTCGACCTTCCAGACCAGCTTGCCGCGGTCGAACTCGCTGAGCCGGACGGTCTCCGAGAAACCGCACACGGTGCACGTGTACGCCAGCTCGGTGCTGTCGTCGTCGTAGGAGGTGACCGTCGTCAGGTCCTTCTCGCAGTTGCCGCAGTACGGCTTGTACGGGAAGTACCCGGCGGAGCCGGAGCTGCCGTCGTCCTCGGCCGCGGCGCCGGAGCCCTCCGCGGCCTCCAGCTCGGCCTCGTCCAGCGGCTTCTGCTGCTTCTTGGCGGGGGCCTTCTTCGTGCGGTACTGGTCGAGGATCGCGTCGATGTCGCCGCGGTGCCTCATGGCGTGCAGGATCTGCTCGCGGTAGGCGCCCGAGGTGTACTGCGCGGTCTGGCTGATCCCGTCGAACTCGACGCCCAGCTGGGCCAGCGACTCGGTCATCGCGGCCTTGAAGTGCTCCGCCCAGTTCGGGTGCTCGGAACCCTTCGGCGCCGGGACCGAGGTCAGCGGCTTGCCGATGTGCTCGGCCCACGAGTCGTCGACGCCCGCGACGCCGGCCGGCACCTTGCGGTAGCGGTCGTAGTCGTCCCAGGAGATCAGGTGCCGCACCGGGTACCCGCGGCGGCGGATCTCGTCGGCGACCAGGTGCGGGGTCATGACCTCGCGCAGGTTGCCGAGGTGGATCGGGCCGGAGGGGGACAGGCCGGACGCGACGACGATCGCCGCGGCGGTGGCGTCCGGCGTCACTTTGCCGGGGGCACGGCGCTCCGACTCCTCGATGACCTCATCCGCGAAACGGGAGACCCAGTCGGTGGTCTCGGTGCTCTGAGCCACGATCGGCACGTCCTTCTTTCTGAACGGGTGACACCCCATTGTCACAGACCCGCTCGCGACCAGGAAAATCACTTTGCCCCCCATGGGATACTGGCCGGGTCTATCCATCCGACGAGGAGAACGGCACCCCTTCCTATGGCCTCGGTCACGTCCCTCACCGATTCCGTCCAGCAGCGCCTCGCGTCCGCCCTCTCGGCCACCCTGCCGGAGGCCGTGGACGCCGACCCGCTGCTGCGACGAAGCGACCGGGCGGACTACCAGGCCAACGGCATCCTCGCGCTAGCCAAGAAGGCCAAGGCCAACCCGCGGGAGCTGGCCGCCCAGGTCGTCGCCCGCGTCGAGTCCGGTGACCTGATCAAGGACATCGAGGTCTCGGGGCCCGGCTTCCTGAACATCACCATCAGCGACAGCGCCATCACCGCCACGCTGGCGGAGCGGTACGCGGACGACACCGGCCGCCTCGGCGTGCCGTACGCCGCCGCGCCCGGTACGACGGTGATCGACTACGCCCAGCCGAACGTGGCGAAGGAGATGCACGTCGGCCACCTGCGGAGCGCGGTGATCGGCGACGCGGTGGTGCAGCTGCTGGAGTTCACCGGCGAGAACGTGGTCCGGCGCCACCACATCGGTGACTGGGGCACCCAGTTCGGCATGCTCATCCAGTACCTGGACGAGCACCCGCACGAGCTGGACCACAAGGACGCCCAGGTCTCCGGCGAGGAGGCGATGTCGAACCTCGACCGCCTCTACAAGGCCGCGCGCAGGCTGTTCGACTCCGACGAGGAGTTCAAGACGCGGGCCCGCCGCCGGGTGGTCGACCTCCAGGCCGGCGACCCGCACACGCTCGCCGTGTGGCAGCGGTTCGTGGACGAGTCGAAGATCTACTTCTTCTCCGTCTTCGAGAAGCTGGACATGGAGGTCCGGGACGCCGACATCGTCGGCGAGTCCGGCTACAACGACATGCTGGCCGAGACCTGCCGCCTGCTGGAGGAGTCGGGCGTGGCGGTCCGCTCCGAGGGCGCCCTGTGCGTCTTCTTCGACGACATCAAGGGCCCGGACGGCAACCCGGTCCCGCTGATCGTGCAGAAGTCCGACGGCGGCTACGGATACGCGGCCACCGACCTCTCCGCGATCCGCGACCGCGTCTTCCAGCTGAAGGCCAGCACCCTGCTGTACGTGGTCGACGCCCGCCAGGCGCTGCACTTCCGGATGGTCTTCGAGACCGCCCGCAAGGCCGGCTGGCTGAACGACGACGTCACCGCGGTCCAGCTGGCCTTCGGCACGGTCCTCGGCAAGGACGGCAAGCCGTTCAAGACGCGTGCGGGCGAGACGGTCCGCCTGGTCGACCTGCTCGACGAGGCGATCGAGCGCGCGTCGGCCGTGGTCCGTGAGAAGGCCCAGGACCTCTCCGAGGAGGAGATCGCCGAGCGGGGCACCCAGGTGGGCATCGGCGCGGTGAAGTACGCCGACCTGTCGACGTCGGCCAACCGGGACTACAAGTTCGACCTGGACCAGATGGTCTCGCTGAACGGCGACACGTCCGTCTACCTCCAGTACGCGTACGCCCGTATCCGCTCGATCCTGCGCAAGGCCGGCGAGGTCCGCCCGGCGGCCCACCCGGAACTGGCCCTGGCCGACGCCGAGCGCGCCCTCGGCCTGCACCTGGACTCCTTCGCGGAGGCCGTGGCGGAGGCGGCCGGGGAGTACGCCCCGCACAAGCTGGCGTCGTACCTCTACCAGCTGGCGTCGCTGTACACGACGTTCTACGACAAGTGCCCGGTCCTGCGGGCCGAGACGCCGGAGCAGGTCCAGAACCGTCTCTTCCTGTGCGACGTGACGGCCCGCACCCTGCACCGCGGCATGGCCCTGCTGGGCATCCGCACCCCCGAGAAGCTCTGATCCGCGGCCCTCACCCCTGCGCGTCGAGGAGTTCCCGGGTGCGGCGGACGAGGGCTTCGCGTACCTCGTCCGGGGCCAGGACGCGCAGGGGTGTCGCCAGGGCGAGGAGGTAGCGGGCGAGGCCGTCCGCGTCCGGGCCGCCGATGTCCACGAGGGTGGCGTCGGGTCCGTCGGGGCGATGGGTGCCGACCGTCGCCGGGACGAGGCGCAGCGCCCGGTCCAGGGGAAGGGGCAGGCGGACGGTCGCGGACAAGGGGTACGGGCCGTTCGCCGTGTTGTGGGAGACGAGCTGCGCCGGGTCGGGCGGGTCGGTGATCTCCACCGGCCGCCCCGTCAGGGTCAGCCGCTCGACGCGGTCGGCGCGGAAGGTCCGCCAGCCCCGGGCCACGTCCCGCGCGACGAAGTACCAGCGCCGCCCGGTGTGGACGAGCCGGTACGGATCGACCTCCCGGACCGTGTTCCGGCCCTCCCCGTCGCGGTAGGACAGCCGGGCCCGCTCACCGCGCCGGCACGCGGCGGCCAGCTCCAGCAGCATGCCGGGCCGCAGCCGCGGCCCCTCGGTCCCGGGCAGCCGCACCAGCGCGTCGTCCCACTCCCCCAGCCGCCCGGCGATCCGCGCCGGCAGCACCTGACGCAGCTTCAGCAGCGCTGACAGCGCGGCCTGGTCCCCGCCGAGGGCGCCGCTCAGCGCCGCCTCCCGCAGTCCGACCGCCACGGCCAGCGCCTCCTCGTCGTCCAGGATCAGCGGCGGCACACGCACCCCCGCACGGAGCCGGTAGCCGCCCCAGGGC
Organism: Streptomyces sp. NPDC028722; assembly: GCF_040637655.1. NCBI lineage: Bacteria > Bacillati > Actinomycetota > Actinomycetes > Kitasatosporales > Streptomycetaceae > Streptomyces > Streptomyces sp. NPDC028722. Next base: position 22,850 of record NZ_JBEZWU010000009.1, on the reverse strand, counting down.
CCGGCGTCGGAGTCGACGGTGTACCCCAGTTCCCGCAGCCGCGCGATGTCCCGCCGGACGGTGCGGTCGGTGACAGTCATGCGCTCGGCCAGTTCGGCGCAGGTCCAGGCGGGCCGGGCGGCGAGCAGCGCGAGCAGGCGCAGCAGACGGGCCGACGCACTGATCACGTGCGGAAGTCTCGCACGCGGGCCACATGACCAGGACCGGAACTGTCCGGGTCATGGCCTACGGTCGCTCCCATGACCACACCGAGCACACCCGCACCCGCGTTCCGCTACGCCGCCGTCACCCTCGACTGCGCCGACACCGCCGAACTGTCCCGCTTCTACGCGGAGATGTTCGGCCTGCCCGTCGCCTACACCTCCGACGACTTCGTCTTCCTCGCCGGCAAGGACGGCGGGCCGGGCCTGGGCTTCAGCCGGGTAGCCGATTACCGCCGGCCCACCTGGCCGGACCCGGCCGAGCAGAAGCAGGCCCACATCGAGGTGGGCGTGGACGACCTGGAGGCGGCCGAGGCCCACCTGCTGGCGCTGGGCGCGACCAAGCCGGAGACCCAGCCGCAGCCGGACCGCTGGCGGGTGCTGCTCGACCCCGCCGGGCACCCGTTCTGCATCACGACCCTGGTCTGACCCCGGCGCACCGGCCGTTGTCAGTGGGTGCCCCTACAGTCACCGGCATGGCGACTCTTCCGAACCCGCTGCCCAGGCTGGCCACCGACCCCAGCGGGCGTTCTCTGGGGCTGCAACTCCCGCCCGGCAGGCTGGTGGACGCGACAGCCGACGGCCCCTGGCACGAACCGCTGCTGTGGCACGCGGAGAAGGGGTCCGCGCCCGGCACCTGGAAGGCGCTGGGCGCGCCCGCGGCCCGGGCGGGGCTGCTGCCGGTGCTGGTGGACCTGGCCGGCTGCCGGGCCGGTATCCAGGACTGGCCGCTGCTGCCGGCGGAGGCGTCCTACCCGGGGGACCACGACGCCGAGGAGGTCCTCGGGGAGTACTGGGCGGAGGAGACGGAGGGTCAGGAGACCGACGAAGCACAGCCGTTCGGGCACCGCTGGCCGGGGCTCGCCCCCGCCGGTGTCCTCGCCGCCGACCCGGAGACCCGTGCCGCCCAGGTGGCGGACGCGCTGCACAGCGACCGGGACACATGGAGCGAGTGGATCGAGGAACCCCACCTCGCGCTCGTCCCGGCGCGCCGGTCCGCCGACATACCGGCGGCGATCGGCTGGACCGGCCCGCTCGACTACGACGAGGACGTGGCCCGGGTCTGCGCGGTGCTGCGGTCGTGGGAGGACCGGTTCGGCGCCCGCGTCGTCGCCCTCGGCCGGGACACGCTGATCGTGTCGGTCGCGGCGCCGCCCACCGGGACAGAGGACACCAAGGCCCTGGCCGCCGAACACTACGCGCTGTGCCCGGACATCGTGGCCCGGAGCGGGCCGGGAAGCGTCGGCGCGTACGCCAAGGAGCTGGCCGGCGCCACCAGTTGGCCGTTCTGGTGGGACTGACCCGGCGGGGACGGCCTCAGCGCGTCCCCTGCGCCACCCCCGGCTCCGCTTCCGCCTCCGCCTCCGCCGCCGGCCGCCACGTGTCGCCCCCGAGCGGATAGGCGTACTTCGGCCGTCCGTTGTTGCCGCTGGTGCGGAACGGGCGGCCGTCGTCGTCGATCAGCAGCGTGCCGTGCCGGCCGCCGCTGGACCAGGACAGCTCCAGGTACCAGCTGACGTCGTACGCGGAGGCGTCGGCCGTGACGTGGAAGACCTCGGGGTCCGACCGGCTCACCTTGAAGGGGAAGCCGCGGCTCCCCGCCTCCGGCACGGGCGCGGGGCGCATCGCGTCCAGGGCGACGGTGAAGGAACGGGTGGGCACGGCACCGCCGCAGCCCACGCCGGGATACCCCATCGCGTAGTCGTTCCAGGCCAGGGGGGAGCGCTTGCCCGCCATGCGCACGGACAGCTTCTCCAGGACGACGGTCTCCTCGCCGGTGCCCTGCACGGTGAAGGTGACGTACTGCTCCCCCGCCGCCACCGCCTTGTGCACGCTCATCCAGGCCGGCGCGTCCTGCTCCAGGGGCGGCGGGGCCACGGCGGACGGCGGCCGGTCGATCAGATAGTGCTGGGAGCAGGGGTCGAGCCAGGCGTCGGCGTCGGTGCTGACCGTGAGCGGCGGGGCCGCCGAGACCGTCCGCCGGGTCGCGGAGGCGCTCGGCGCGGCCTCGGGGGTGTCACTGCGGGTGGCGGCGGGGGCCTTGGCGGGGGCGGAAGGAGACGCCGAGCGGGTGGCGGACCTGCGCGGTGTCGCCCTGCCGGTCGTCGGGGCGGGTGACACGCCGTCCCGGTCGGCGGCCTCCACGGTGGCCGCCGTGGCCCGCTTGCCGTCCTCGGACCCGGCACCGAAGGGCATGCCGAGGCCGACCGCCACCGTGCCGAGCACCGCGGTGACGGCGAGCGCGGCGAGGAGGACGGTCCGGGTCCGACGCCGGGCCCCGGCCACCGAGGCCTCCGGCACCGGCCCGGATCCGGACCCCGGTACCGACTCGGACGCAGGCACCGGCTCGGGTGACTCCTCCGGGACGGGTGCCGGTGCCGGTGCGGGTGCCGGTGCGGGTTCCGGCTCCGGCGCCTCCTCGACCGGCGCCCGCTCCCCCGCCGAGGCCGCCCGCTCCGCCCGGGCCCGCTCGCTCTGGACCGGTTCCTTCCGGCCGCGCCACGCGTCGGCCAGTACCCACCGCCGGTGCAGTTCCACGAGTTCCCCGGGCGCGGCTCCGCACAGCCGGGCGAGGCGCTCGACGGGCGCGTAGTCCACCGGTACGACGTCGCCGTTGCAGTACCGGTGGAGCGTCGACGTACTCATGTGGAGCCGCTTGGCGAGCGTGCCGTAGCTGTGCCCGGAGCGGTCCTTCAACTCCCGCAGCAACTCGGCGAAATCGCTCCCGGACATGCCCTCCGACACCGTTTCTCCGTCCCCCCGCGTCCCACCCCGGCATTCCAGGCAGGGATCGTTTCAGCAGGTCAATGCCTGTGTGGGCGTTCCAGCGTCCCGGATGATCCCCAGGCGCTGGCCCCCGGTGCGCGACCGCCCCCAGGCTGTGGTCATCCAAGCACGTCAACAGGCCCGCCCCGAAAGAGGACTTGCCATGCGTTTGCGCCATATCCGTCTGATCGCCGCCACCGGCACCGCCGTCACCGCCCTCGCGCTCACGGCGTGCGGCAGCGGGACGGGCACCGACGACGAGGGCGCCGCCCGGCCGACGGTGGCGGCGGAACAGGCCGCGCCCGGCACACCGCGGGCCACCGGCGACACCGCCGGCCACACCGGCGGCGGTGCGACGGCGGTCACGCCCGCGGCCCGCACCCACGCGCCCGGCGCGCAGCCGAGCACCACACAGCCGGCCGCCCACGCCGGCCAGGGCACCGGCACCCGCGGCTCGGTCGTACTGTGCAACGGCGCGAACACGACCGTCACCGCCCAGCCGCTCGCCCGGCCCCTCAACCACATGCTGCTCACGGTGAGGAACACGGGCGGCAAGACCTGCGAGCTGCCCTACCACCCCGTCCTGCGCTTCGACCGGATGCAGTGGGTGCCGCAGGCGGACGAGTCGACCCAGCCGCAGGCCGTGGTCAGCCTCGCGCCCGGCGAGTCGGGCTACGCGGGCGTGCTGCTGTCGGCCGCCGACGGCAGCGGCACCGGCGGGACGACCGGTCACCAGCTGACGGTGGCCTTCCAGGGCCTCGCCCCGGGCAGCAGCGGCGGCCCGTCCGCGAGCCCGGCCCTGCCCGCCAAGGGCGTCCACTACGACAGCGCGCTGAAGGTGACGTACTGGCAGCAGGACCTGGACGCGATCAGCGGCTGGTGAACGCCTGCGCGGGCTGGCGCAGCTTCCGGGCCGCCTCGGTGGCCCAGTAGGTGAGGATGGTGCGCGCCCCGGCCCGCTTGATGCCGGTCAGGGTCTCGAGGATGGCCCGGTCCCGGTCCACCCAGCCCTTCTCGGCGGCGGCCTCGATCATGGAGTACTCGCCGGAGATCTGGTAGGCGGCGACGGGTACGTCCACGCTGTCGGCGACCCGGGCGAGGATGTCGAGGTAGGGGCCGGCCGGCTTGACCATCACCATGTCGGCGCCCTCGGCCAGGTCCAGTTCCACCTCCCGCAGGGACTCGCGCCAGTTGGCCGGGTCCTGCTGGTAGGTCTTGCGGTCGCCCTGGAGCGAGGACCCGACGGCCTCGCGGAAGGGGCCGTAGAAGGCCGAGGTGTACTTGGCGGTGTAGGCGAGGACGGCGACGTCCTCGCGGCCGATCTGGTCGAGCGCGTCGCGGACGACGCCGATCTGTCCGTCCATCATCCCGCTGGGGCCCACGACATGGGCGCCGGCGTCGGCCTGCACCTGTGCCATCTCGGCGTACCGCTCCAGGGTGGCGTCGTTGTCGACCCGCCCCTCGGCGTCCAGCACCCCGCAGTGCCCGTGGTCGGTGAACTCGTCCAGGCACAGGTCCGCCATCACCAGCAGGTCGTCGCCGACCTCGGCGCGCACGTCGCGCAGCGCCACCTGGAGGATGCCGTCCGGGTCGGTCCCGACCGTGCCCAGGGCGTCCTTCTTGCTCTCCTCCGGCACGCCGAACAGCATGATCCCGGAGATCCCGGCCTCCACGGCCTCCAGCGCGGCCTTCTTCAGGCTGTCCCGGGTGTGCTGCACGACCCCGGGCATCGCCGCGATCGGCACCGGCTCGCTGACGCCCTCCCGGACGAACGCCGGAAGGATGAAGTCGGCGGGGTGCAGCCGCGTCTCGGCGACCATCCGCCGCATGACGGGCGAGGTCCGCAGCCGCCGGGGACGCGTACCGGGGAACGATCCGTACTTCGACATGACTTCTACGCTACGCCCGCCGGACCCGTGCCTTTGCCGACGGGGCGTCGGACGGGAAGGCCCCCGTTCCCCTGTCTCCTGCCGACCGGGCCGGCAGGAGACAGGGGAACGGGGGCGACAGGCCGTGCCTCAGGTGGTCGAGCGGCGCCTGCGCGCACCGGGCCGGCGCTCGCTCGGCCGGGTCACCGGGTCCCCGGCCTCCAGGGCCGCCGCGCGACGGCGCATGCCGAACTCGGCCAGCGCCTCGGCCAGCTTGTGCACGGACGGCTCCGGAGCCATCACGTCCACCCGCAGCCCGTGCTCCTCGGCGGTCTTGGCCGTGGCCGGGCCGATGCACGCGATCACGGTGACGTTGTGGGGCTTGCCGGCGATGCCGACCAGGTTCCGCACGGTGGACGACGAGGTGAACAGCACCGCGTCGAAGCCGCCGCCCTTGATCGCCTCCCGGGTCTCCGCCGGCGGCGGCGACGCGCGCACGGTCCGGTAGGCCGTGACGTCGTCCACCTCCCAGCCCAGCTCGATCAGCCCGGCCACCAGCGTCTCCGTGGCGATGTCCGCCCGCGGCAGGAACACCCGGTCGATCGGGTCGAACACCGGGTCGTACGGCGGCCAGTCCTCCAGCAGACCCGCCGCCGACTGCTCCCCGCTCGGCACCAGGTCCGGCTTCACGCCGAAGGCGACCAGCGCCCTGGCGGTCTGCTCGCCCACCGCGGCCACCTTGATGCCCGCGAAGGCCCGCGCGTCGAGCCCGTACTCCTCGAACTTCTCCCGGACGGCCTTGACGGCGTTCACGCTCGTGAAGGCGATCCATTCGTACCGTCCGGTCACCAGACCCTTGACGGCACGTTCCATCTGCTGGGGCGTGCGCGGCGGCTCGACGGCGATCGTCGGCACCTCGTGCGGCACGGCACCGTAGGACCGCAGCTGGTCGGAGAGCGACGCCGCCTGTTCCTTCGTCCGCGGCACGAGCACCTTCCAGCCGAACAGCGGCTTGGACTCGAACCACGACAGCTGGTCGCGCCGGGCGGCGGCGGAACGCTCACCGACCACGGCTATCACCGGCCGGCCGCCGTCCGGCGACGGCAGCACCTTCGCCTGCTTCAGCGTCTGCGCGACCGTGCCGAGCGTCGCCGTCCACGTCCGCTGACGGGTCGTCGTACCCGCGATCGTCACCGTCAGCGGGGTGTCCGGCTTGCGGCCCGCCGCGACCAGCTCGCCGGCCGCCACGGACACGGAGTCCAGGGTCGTCGAGACGACCACCGTGCCGTCCGAGGCACCCACCTCCGTCCAGCAGCGGTCGGAGGCGGTCCGGGCGTCCACGAACCGGACGTCCGCGCCGTCGGCGTCCCGCAGCGGCACACCGGCGTACGCGGGCACACCGACCACGGCGGCGACACCGGGGACGACCTCGAAGGGCACCCCGGCGGCGGCGCAGGCGAGCATTTCCTCCGCGGCGTACGTATCAAGTCCCGGGTCCCCGGGCACCGCACGGACGACCCGCCTGCCGCCCCGTGCGGCCTCCATGACAAGATGGACGGCATCCCGGGCAGGAGACGGGACCGTGGCCGCTGTTGACGTGCCGTCAACGACCGTGAGCTGCGGCGTGCCCGTGCCCGGCGGTGAGACCGAGGAGGGTTCCGCGTTCGTTTCCACCACCGAGACGCCCTGCCGCGCGTGCGTCCGGATCACATCGAGCACCTCGTGCTCGGCGACCAGGACATCCGCGTGCGACAGCGCCTCCACGGCGCGCAGAGTCAGCAGTCCCGGATCCCCGGGTCCGGCACCGAGGAAGGTGACGTGACCGTGTTCCAGGCCGGCGGGAAGGGTCGTGGGGCTCATCGTGCTCGCTCCCCCATCAGACCGGCCGCACCCTGGGCGAGCATCTCGGTGGCGAGTTCGCGCCCGAGTGCCGTCGCCCGGTCGTGCGTCTGGGGCACGGGACCGGTGGTGGACAGCTGCACCATGCGAGTGCCGTCGGTCGTGCCGACCACACCGCGCAGGCGCATTTCGTTGACAATCCGCCCGTCGGCCTTGGGGTCCCCCCGCTCGAGCGGAGCCGAGAGTGGGGGAAGGTCGGCCAGCGCGCCCACAGGGGCGCTGCAGCCGGCCTCCAGGGCGGCGAGCAGTGAGCGTTCGGCGGTGACGGCGGCCCGCGTGAACGGGTCGTCCAGCTCGCCGAGCGCGGCGACGAGTGCGGCGTCGTGGGCGGTGGTCCCCGCCCTGCACTCGATCGCCAGTGCCCCCTGGCCGGGGGCGGGCAGAATCGTGTCGACCGACAGGAAGTCGGTCACCTCGTCGATCCGGCCGATCCGGTTCAGTCCGGCGGCGGCCAGCACGACCGCGTCCAGCTCACCGGCGTGGACGTATCCGATCCGCGTGTCGACGTTGCCGCGGATCGGGACGGTCTCGATGTCCAGGCCGTGGGCTCGGGCGTACGCGTTGAGCTGCGCCATGCGGCGCGGCGCACCGGTGCCGATGCGCGCACCGCGCGGGAGGTCGGTGAACTTGAGGGCGTCACGCGCCACGATCACGTCCCGGGGGTCCTCGCGCACCGGTACGGCGGCCAGGACCAGGTCCTCGGGCTGCGTGGTCGGCAGGTCCTTCAGCGAGTGCACCGCGAAGTCGACCTCACCCCGCAGCAGCGCGTCGCGCAGCGCCGTCACGAAGACGCCCGTGCCGCCTATCTGCGCCAGGTGCTCACGGGAGGTGTCGCCGTACGTGGTGATCTCGACCAGTTCGACGGGCCGCCCGGTCACCTGGCGGACGGCCTGAGCCACCTGCCCGGACTGGGCCATGGCGAGCTTGCTCCGCCTCGTCCCCAGCCGCAAAGCCTTCTCAGTCATGCCGGTCGGCCCTTCGTGTCTGTGCTGTCCCCGGCCCGGGAGACGGCGGCGACCGTCTCGGGGTCGAGGTCGAACAGGGTGCGCAGCGCGTCCGCGTACCCGGCGCCGCCGGGCTCGGCCGCGAGCTGCTTGACCCGTACCGTCGGCGCGTGCAGCAGCTTGTCGACGACCCGGTGCACGGCCTGCCGGATCTCTCCGCGCTGGCGTTCGTCCAGGTCGGGCAGGCGGCCGTCGAGCCGCGCGATCTCGCCGGCGACGACGTCGGCGGCCATGGTGCGCAGTGCCACCACGGTCGGCGTGATGTGCGCCGCCCGCTGGGCCGCACCGAAGGCCGCCACCTCGTCGGAGACGATACGCCGTACCTGGTCGACGTCAGCCGCCATCGGCGCGTCGGCGGACGCCTCCGCCAGCGACTCGATGTCCACCAGGCGCACCCCGGCCAGCCGGTGCACGGCCGCGTCGATGTCGCGGGGCATGGCCAGGTCGAGGAGGAAGAGGAAGGGGGCCGGCCGCTCGGCGGGCGGCTCGGGCCTGCGCCGCTCGGGGATCCGGGCGCCGGTGGCGACGGTCGCGGCGAGCGCGGTGATCAGCTCGGCGTCCGCCTCGGGCGTACGGCGCTCCCGGCGGTCCAGGACCCCGTTGTCCACCCAGGCCGCGTGCTGCTCCAGGGTGGCCGCGTCCAGGCCGGCCACGGCGGCCTCGCCCATGACGGAGAAGCCGGGCTGCACGGCGGCCAGGTCGAGCGGGCAGTTGTCGTCGGCGCCGGCGGACGGCGAGACCCTGGCGTTGCCGGCCTTCCCGGCCGGGTGGGCGGTGTGGGCGACGGCCGGCTGCCCGGTGCGTCCCTCGACCGCCTGCGCGACCGTCTCCGCCGTGAGCACCAGACCCGTCGCCCCGGTACAGGAGACGACGACGTCGGCACGTGTCAGCTCGTCCCGTACGGCCTCCATCGGCACCGCGCGCGTCGTCACGGCGGCCTCGCCCCCGCTGGGGCGCTGTCCGTGGTGCTCCGCGAGCAGGAGCGCGAGCCGCTCGGCGCGCTCGAGGGTGCGGTTGGCGACGACGATCTCGGCGACTCCGGCGCGCGCGAGCGTGGCGGCGGCCAGCGAGGACATCGACCCGGCGCCGATGACCAGCGCCCTGCGGCCCGCCGCCCAGTCCGGCACGGCACCGCCCGCGGCCAGCTGCTCCAGGCCGAAGGTGACCAGGGACTGCCCGGCGCGGTCGATGCCGGTCTCGGAGTGGGCGCGCTTGCCGACCCGCAGGGCCTGCTGGAACAGGTCGTTCAGCAGCCTGCCGGCGGTGTGCAGGTCCTGGGCGCGGGCCAGGGAGTCCTTGATCTGGCCGAGGATCTGCCCCTCGCCGACGACCATCGAGTCCAGGCCGCAGGCCACCGAGAACAGGTGGTGGACGGCCCGGTCCTCGTAGTGCACGTAGAGGTAGGGGGTCAGTTCCTCCAGGCCGACGCCGCTGTGCTGGGCGAGCAGCGTGGACAGCTCGGCGACACCGGCGTGGAACTTGTCCACGTCGGCGTACAGCTCGATGCGGTTGCAGGTGGCGAGCACCGCGGCCTCGGTGGCCGGTTCGGCGGCCACCGTGTCCTGCAAGAGCTTCACCTGGGCGTCCGTGCTCAGCGCGGCCCGTTCGAGGACGCTGACCGGGGCGCTGCGGTGGCTCAGCCCGACGACGAGCAGACTCATGCCGGCATCACGGCGGGTACGTCCCCGTCGGGCCCCTGGTCGGCGGAAGCGTCACGGGTGGTGGCGGCGGGCCGGGCGCCGTCGCCGGCGGCGGTCTCCTCGCCGGCCTTGCGCTGCTCGTGGAAGGCGAGGATCTGAAGCTCGATGGAGAGGTCGACCTTGCGCACGTCGACGCCGTCCGGGACGGACAGCACGGTCGGCGCGAAGTTCAGGATGGACGTGACGCCGGCGGCCACGAGCCGGTCGCAGACCTGCTGGGCGGCGCCGGCCGGGGTGGCGATGACGCCGATGGAGACCCCGTTGTCCTTGATGATCTTCTCGAGCTCGTCGGTGTGCTGCACCGGGATGCCCGCCACCGGCTTTCCGGCCATCGCCGGGTCGGCGTCGATGAGCGCGGCCACCCGGAAGCCGCGGGAGGCGAAGCCGCCGTAGTTGGCGAGGGCGGCGCCGAGGTTACCGATGCCGACGATGACAACCGGCCAGTCCTGGGTGAGGCCGAGTTCGCGGGAGATCTGGTAGACGAGATACTCCACGTCGTAACCGACACCGCGCGTTCCGTAGGAGCCCAGGTACGAGAAGTCCTTGCGCAGCTTGGCGGAGTTGACCCCCGCCGCCGCGGCCAGCTCCTCGGAGGAGACCGTGGGGACCGAGCGCTCCGACAGTCCGGTCAGCGCTCGGAGGTACAGCGGAAGCCGGGCGACGGTGGCCTCGGGAATCCCTCGGCTACGGGTCGCCGGTCGGTGTGTTCGGCCAGTTGCCACGGTGCTCCTGCGGGTAGAGCGGGGCTGTAGGCGGTCATACGTCACCAGACCGCCCCGTCGACAGCAGGCTATGTCTTTGTGAACGCGTGCACAAAGATGGTGTCCGATTTGCCCGGCAGAAGTGACCGGGGTCACGCGCCCCTCACGCCCTCGCCGGGAACCGGCGCACACGCACCGACGTTCCTTCGTTACTGGGGGCAAAACCGCACACTCTCCTCACGAATCCCGCCCCCGAGACCAGACCGCCATCGATCCTAAGCGAACTTTTCGGCCACTTCGGACTACCCGGTCAGTGCCCGGCGCAGCCGCTCCTCGTCCACCCGCCAGAAGGTGTGCTGTTCACCGTCGATCAGGACGACCGGGATCTGCTCCCAGTACCGGGCGTGCAGCTCCGCGTCCCCGGTGATGTCCCTGGACTCCCACGGCACGCCCAGCTCGCCGCACACCTTCTCGACCACCAGCTGCGCGTCGTCGCACAGATGGCAGCCGGGCTTGCGGACGAGGGTCACCCGCCGCTCACGGGGTTCTGTCCTACGTCGGAAAAGGGCGCTCATACGGGCCATTCTCGCTCGCTCCGCGCCCGTTCCGGATCGCCCGGCGCACGGCCCGGTCGCGCAGAGTTCACCCGCCCCCACCCGCTCCGCTCCGGAACCGCCGAACGGACTGGCTATGCTCACGTCATGGCCGCTCTCGGATGGCTCACTTCCCGTAGGCGCTCCGCCACGGCGCGGAGCGTGTTGGCAGGCGAGGCCTCGGCGGAGGCTGCCCGCAAGTCCACGCAGGAAGCCCAGGGGATCGCGCGGGCCGCGCCGGAGGAACCGGTGTTCCCGGTCATCGGCGACGACAAGGCCGCCGCCTTCTTCGACCTCGACAACACGGTGATGCAGGGCGCCGCCCTGTTCCACTTCGGCCGGGGGCTGTACAAGCGGAAGTTCTTCGAGACCCGCGACCTGGCCAGGTTCGCCTGGCAGCAGGCGTGGTTCCGGCTGGCCGGCGTCGAGGACCCCGAGCACATGCAGGAGGCCCGCGACTCGGCCCTGTCCATCGTCAAGGGCCACCGGGTCGCCGAGCTGGAGACGATCGGCGAGGAGATCTACGACGAGTACATGGCCGACCGCATCTGGCCCGGCACCCGCGCCCTCGCCCAGGCCCACCTGGACGCCGGCCAGAAGGTGTGGCTGGTCACCGCGGCCCCCGTCGAGATCGCCCAGGTCATCGCCCGGCGCCTCGGCCTGACCGGCGCGCTCGGCACGGTCGCGGAGTCGGTCGACGGCGTCTACACCGGCAAGCTGGTCGGCGAGCCGCTGCACGGCCCGGCCAAGGCGGAGGCGGTGCGCGCGCTGGCCTCGGCGGAGGGCCTGGACCTCACCCGCTGCGCCGCCTACAGCGACAGCCACAACGACATCCCGATGCTGTCCCTGGTGGGCCACCCCTACGCCATCAACCCGGACGCCAAGCTCCGCAGGCACGCCCGCGAGCAGGACTGGCGCCTGCGCGACTACCGCACGGGCCGCAAGGCGGCCAAGGTCGGCATCCCGGCCGCGGCCGGCGTCGGCGCGGTCGCCGGCGGTACCGCCGCCGCGATCGCTCTGAGCCGACGGCGCCGATAACCACGCCCCCGCGGGGCGCACGGCACCTCCACGGCGCCGCGGCAGCAGCGCCGCCCGCCCCGGCCACGGTCCCCACCAGGCCGGTCACGCCATGCCGCCCCGTCCGAGGGCCCCGCGAGCCGCGGTCCCGCGCGCCCAGGATTATGCCGCGGCCACTTCAACTCGTCCCGTACTTCACCAGAATGCACCCCGATCCGTTCATGAACCGATCACTCTGTGGCACGCGATAGGGCGTCAATCGGTTACGGAAGCAACGCAATCGATAGTTTGAGCAACTCGGTGTAGCAGGGCCTGTACGAAGCGTTATTCTCCTCAGACGCAATCCGGTACCCCTCCGTCGCTACGACGGGTGAACGGTCCCGCACTGCACGTGATGGAAGCTCTGCCTCTGGGAGTCCCGTGTACCCACACGTCGGGGTTGACGCCTCGGGCCTGGCTACGCTGCGCGCAATGATCGCGACGGTCAAAGAGACGCTGCGCGGCCATGTCCCCACCGCGTACGCCGTCCCCGCCTTCGCCGCCGCCGCGCCCCTGGGCCCGTGCTACGCACTGGCCGACGGCGGCGCCGCCGTCGGCAGACGAGGGCGTGCCACCGGCGCGGCCACCGCCCGCCGCCCTGCCGCCGACAGCGACAGCGCCCGGATGATGGACCTGGTCGAACGCGCCCAGGCCGGGGAGGCCGAGGCCTTCGGACGGCTGTACGACCAGTACAGCGACACCGTCTACCGGTACATCTACTACCGCGTCGGCGGCCGGGCGACCGCGGAGGACCTCACCAGTGAGACCTTTCTGCGGGCGCTGCGCAGGATCGGCACGTTCACCTGGCAGGGCCGCGACTTCGGCGCCTGGCTGGTCACGATCGCCCGGAACCTCGTCGCCGACCACTTCAAGTCCAGCCGCTTCCGGCTGGAGATCACCACCGGCGAGATGCTCGACGCCAACGAGGTCGAGCGCTCCCCGGAGGACTCCGTCCTGGAGTCCCTGTCCAATGCCGCCCTGCTCGACGCCGTACGGCGGCTCAACCCCCAGCAGCAGGAGTGCGTGACGCTCCGCTTCCTCCAGGGCCTGTCGGTCGCCGAGACCGCCCGCGTCATGGGCAAGAACGAGGGCGCGATCAAGACCCTCCAGTACCGCGCCGTCCGCACCCTCGCCCGGCTGCTGCCGGACGACGCCCGCTGAGCCGTGCCAGGCCGGGCGATGCTCAACTCACGGTCCGTGAAGGAGCGTTGCCTTTCTGATCCGATCATCCGCCGTCCGTAACCCAAGTGCCGCGCCAGTCGTTGTGCGGGATACAGGCTCCCTGTGGTCACGTCCTGGCCCACCTGATCGCTCGATCGCGTGAATGTGGTCGCGGACGTGCACCCTCAGGACCCCCTGGGGAGTCGACCGTCATGACGAGAGGAGGTGCCGCCAGTGATCGCGAACGTATCGGCGCACCGGCGGGCGAACGCCTTCGCCCAGGCCGTGGAGGAGCAGTCCGACCAGGACACGGCGGCCGAGCAGTCCGCAGCACCGGCGGAAACACCGCCGGCCGCCGAGGAACAGACCGACCAGGGCCGGCTGCTGGCCCTGGCGGCGGGTCTCGGCGCGCTGCCCAAGCCCCAGCTCGACCCCGAGGTCAAGGTCGTCCAACGGGCCCAGTTGGTGGCCGCGATGGAGGCCATGCTCCAGGAGGGCACCGGGGCGGACGCGTCGGTACCGGAACAGCGCTCCCACCGGGCCCAGGGCGCCCACCGGGCGAGCCCACTGGGCAAGCTCCGCCCGCGTACGAGACTGACCAAGGGCCTCGCGGCGGGCGGACTGAGCGTCGGCGTGGCCGCCGGGGCCTTCGGCGGCGTCGCCGCCGCCAGCTCCGACGCCCTGCCCGGCGACTCGCTGTACGGCCTGAAACGCGGCATCGAGGACTTCCAGCTCAACTATCTGGCCGACGGCAACGACCAGCGCGGCCAGACCTACCTCGACCAGGCCTCCACGCGGCTCGGCGAAGCCAGACGGCTGCTGGAGCGCGGCCGGGGCGGCCATCTCGACCACGAGTCCATCGGCGAGATCCGGCGCACCCTGTCCGGGATGCGGCACGACGTCACCGAGGGGCATCGCCTGCTCCACGCGGCGTACGAGGCCGATCCCGGATCCCTCGGCCCGATCCAGGCACTGTCCACGTTCTCCCGGTCCCACCGCGAGGTCTGGACCGCGCTCAGCGACAGGCTGCCCGTGCAGCTCGGGGACGTCAAACAGGAGGTGTCGTCGGTCTTCGACGCCATAGACCAGGAAGTCGCGCCGCTCCAGTCCCTGCTTCCGCAGCCGCCCGCCGAGCCCGGCACCGGCAAGCGGCGGCACGGCTCCGGCCCGGCAGCCACCGGCTCCTCCGGCAGTCACCGGTCGACGGCGCCCAGCTCCACCGGCACCACCCCGTCCACCGGCAAGCACGCCCGCACCGGCACCCCGAGCGGCTCCGCCAGCAGCAGCGGCGACGGCCTCATCGGTGGCGACACGGGCGGACTGCTCGACCCGCCGAGGACCGGGACCGGCGGCACCACCCTGCCCAGCGTCACCCCGCCGACCAGCGCCCCCGACGTCACCATCCCCCCGCTCCTGCCGGGTCTCCTGCCCGACCTGGGCATCGAGAACGGCAACGCCGACTAGCCCCTCCCCGGCCACGGTGGCGGGGGCGTCCCTCCCGAGCGGGACGCCCTCGCCACCGTGGCCACCCGCATGTCGGAAGAACGCCGTCAGAAGAAGACCGACCGGCGCTGCACCAGAAGCTTGTAGAGCGTGTGCTGGATCTGTTCGCGGACCTGGTCGGTCAGGTTGAACATCAGCATCGGGTCCTCGGCGGCCTCCGGCGGATAGCCGTCCGTAGGGATCGGCTCGCCGAACTGGATCGTCCACTTGGTGGGGAGCGGGACCGCGCCCAGCGGGCCCAGCCAGGGGAACGTCGGCGTCAGCGGGAAGTACGGGATGCCCAGCAGCCTGGCCAGGGTCCTGGCGTTGCCGATCATCGGGTAGATCTCCTCGGCCCCGACGATCGAGCAGGGGATGATCGGCGCGCCCTGGCGCAGCGCGGTGGAGACGAAGCCGCCGCGGCCGAACCGCTGGAGCTTGTACCGCTCGCTGAACGGCTTGCCGATGCCCTTGAAGCCCTCCGGCATCACCCCGACCAGCTCGCCCTGCGTCAGCAGCCGCTCCGCGTCCTCCGCGCAGGCGAGCGTGTGCCCCAGCTTGCGGGCCAGCTCGTTGACCACCGGCAGGACGAACACCAGATCCGCGGCGAGGAGCCGCAGATGACGGTTGGCCGGGTGGTGGTCGTGCACGGCGACCTGCATCATCAGCCCGTCGAGCGGCAGCGTCCCGGAGTGGTTGGCGACGATCAGCGCCCCGCCCTCGGCCGGGATGTTCTCGATGCCCTTCACCTCGACCCGGAAGTACTTGTCGTACACGGGCCGCAGCAGCGACATCAGGACCTGGTCGGTCAGCTCCTCGTCGTAGCCGAAGTCGTCGACCTCGTACTCCCCCGTCAGCCGGCGCCGCAGAAAGGCCAGTCCGGCCGCCACACGCCGCTCCAGGCCGCCGTCCCGCCCCTCGCCGACCGACGGCTCGGCCGGCTCCTCCACGGGGCTCACAGGGCCGTCGTCCCGCTTCCGTGCCCGGCCCGGCAGCGGCTGGACCTCACCGATCTCGCCGCCCGCCTCGCCGAGCGTGCCGCGCCGGCCGGCCCCGCTGCGGCGCCGCGCCGGGCGTTGCGCGGCGCCCCCGCGGGACCGGTCGTCGTCGAACGGAATGACCTTGGCGTCCGCCATCGTTGTCGCGCTCCTCAGTTGGCGCTGTGCGTCTGGAGGTGGCCGCCCGCCCTCACGGTCAGCGCGGCGATCCGGTCGACCGCTCCCGCGAGGGCCTCCGGCGGCAGCAGCCCGGAGCCCTGGCCGCGCGCGAAGTCCGCGAACGTCTCGGCCGTCGTGTACCGGGGCGTGAAGCCCAGCGTCTCGCGCATCTGGACGGTGTCGACCACCCGCCCGTGGGTGAGCAGCCGGATCTGCTCCGGCGAGAAGTCCGTCATGCCCAGCGTACGGACGAGGGAGCCGGCCCAGGTGACCGCGGGCAGCAGCAGCGGCACGGTGGGCCGCCCGAGCCGCCGCGAACACTGCGAGAGCAGCAGCACGCCGTCCCCGGCGATGTTGAACGTGCCGCTGTTGAGGGTGCCCCGGCGCGGTTCGTGCGAGGCCATCCGCAGCACCTCGATGACGTCGTCCTCGTGCGCGAACTGGAGCCGCGGGTCGTAGCCGAACACCGTCGGCAGCACCGGCAGTCCGAAGTACGAGGCGAGCGGGGTGTCCGCGGCCGGCCCGAGGATGTTGGCGAACCGCAGCACGCACACGGCGACGTCCGGCCGCCGCCGCGCGAACCCGCGCACGTACCCCTCGACCTCGACGGCGTCCTTGGCGAAGCCGCCGCTGGGCAGCGACTTGGGCGGAGTCGTCTCGGTGGAGACGGCCGGGTCCCGGGGCGCGGACCCGTACACGTTCGTACTGGACTTCACCACCAGGCGCTGCACGGCCGGCGACTTCTGGCAGGCGCCGAGCAGCTGCATGGTGCCGATGACGTTGGTCTCCTTGACCGTGGCCCGGTTGCCGCCGCCCAGGGCCGTGCCGGTCACGTCCAGATGGACGACCGTGTCGGCGCCCGTCTCGGCGAGCACGCGGGCGATGGTCGGCTGCCGGATGTCGGCCTGGATGAAGTCGGCTCCGCCCAGATGGTGCGCCGGCGGTACCGCGTCCACGGCGATCACCCGGTCGACCTCCGGGTCCCGCTGGACGCGCCGCACGAACCGGCCGCCCAGTTGCCGGGCGACTCCGGTGACGAGCACGACCTTTCCCAAGATCAGCGCCTTCCTTCCCGCGTACCGGTATCCCGCGTTCCCCCGTGCGGCCAACCTAGCGGGTCATGGTCGCGCTGTGACGACCCCCGATGCGCGAGGTGACGGATTTTCCCCCGTCCGCGGACGCCTGTGGCCCCCCACCAGGACTGATGGGGGGCCACAGAGTCACGCTCTCGCGCGTCGCCTACTTCTTGTTGCGACGCTGCACACGCGTGCGCTTCAGCAGCTTGCGGTGCTTCTTCTTGGCCATCCGCTTGCGCCGCTTCTTGATAACAGAGCCCACGACTACCCTCGCTCACTTCTCATGACTCGGTTGTTGGGCGCCATGGGCCCACACGACCTACGAGGGGCCAGCCTACCCAACCGAGCGCCGAGGTCGTAATCGAGGGTTCCCGGGCATCACACCCGGGCGTCGCCGTCAGGCCGTCTCCACCCCCACGTAGCTGTCGCGGAGGTACTCGTGTACCGCTTGTTCGGGGACGCGGAAGGACCGCCCCACCCTGATCGCGGGCAGATGACCACTGTGCACCAGACGGTACACGGTCATCTTCGACACTCGCATCACCGAGGCGACCTCCGCCACGGTAAGGAACTGGACCTCGTTCAGAGGCCTCTCGCCAGCTGCGGCCATGACACACCTGCACCTTCCGCACTCGACGGTCACCGGCTTCCCCTTCCGGTGACTCTTCGTCGCTGCGTGCTCACTCCCCAGACTAGGGGCGGGTGATGCGAGTGGGGAAGAGGTGCACCCATCGGCGGCTACTGTGACAGACATGCCCGATTGAGTACGTAGCGGGTCAGCGGCCGGTAGTGAGCAGACCGTACGGCGTCGTCAACCGGAACGGCGACGGACACCCGCCCCTCGGCCTCCCCCACGAACAGCGCGGGATCGTCGGTGTCGGCCAGTCCGATGGCCTCGAACCCCAGTTGACCAGCGCCGCAGACCCATCCGTGGTCCCCGACGACCAGTTCGGGCAGCGGCCCGCCGGCCTCCGCGGCGGCCTCCAGCGCGACCCGAACCGGGAGCGGGGAGTGGCTGTGGACACCCGGCTCACCACCGGGGCGCTCGCCCGCCGGTTCCCGCACCAGGGCAACCCCTCGTACGTAGTCGAGACGATGGGTGCGTAGACCGAACCGGGTCAATATGTCGACACAGCGACCCTGCGCCGGGGTGAGTACCTCACATCCCGCCGCCGAGAGAGCGTCCGCCAGCGCGGCGTAGAAACCGAGCAGCCGCTGCGGGTGCCCGGTGCCGAACAGCACGGGCGCGCCCCGCCGGGCCGCCTCCCCGAGCCGGCCCGCGAAGGCGTCCAGCGCGGCCAGCGTCCGCTCCGGGTCGATCACGTCCGGCCCGGACGTGTGCCGGGGGTCGGCGCACACCCCGCACTTCTCCGCCATCAGCGCGAGCACGTCCCGCTGCCCCCAGGCCCCCTCGGGGACGAGTCCGATCAGCACCCGCGGGTCCCGGGCGGCGAACAACCGGTAGCTCCGCAGGCTGTTCTCCCGCGAGGTGGCCACCACCCCGGCCAGCCGGACGGCCAGCAGATGCGCACGGAGGCGGGCAGAGGTCGACACGGGTGCGATGGTGACGCATCGGGGACCCGGCGCGGACGAGAACCGACGAACTCCGCACACTCGGCCCAAGCCGGAGCCGACCTCCGCCGCCTCCCCGTGACGAGGGAGCAGGCGAACCCCGCGCCACCCGCGCAGGGGGACGGCCGAGCGAAGCCCCCGGGTCCTCCCGGCAGCGGCGACCGGGCGAAGCCGCCGGGTCCGTCAGAGGGGGCGACGCCCGGCCACAGCTCCGGCGACCGACCGGGCGACCCGGGCAGCGGCCTTCCAGGGAGGGAGCAGGAAGGCGGAGCCTCCGGGCTCTCCCGGAGGAGCGGTGGCCGGGCGGAACTCCGGGCCCTCCCAGGGGGCGGGCAACCGAGCGAACCGCGCGGCGCGCGCTCCCCGGCGAGGCGGGCGGGCGCACCCCAGGGCGCTTCCAGGAACGGCGGGCAGGCACAGTCTCCGGCGCCGTCCCGGGGACGGCGGCCGGGCGGAGGTGCCGGGCCCTCTCAGGGGTGGCGGGCCGGCTCACTCCCCGCGCCTTCCCGAAGCGGCAGGCGCCCCCTCCGGGGGCCTGTCGGGGCGTTGGCCGGGGGCCCTCAGGGGCGCCGGGGCGGCACTCCGGCGGTCCGGTCAGGGCAGGAGGCCCCGGAGGGGGAAGACCGCTCGCCGGGTCGCCAGTACCGCCTGGTCGACGCGGTCGGCGGGGTCGTAGCCCGCCTCCCAGTCGCCGTATCCCACCGGCCACAGCCCGTCCGTCATCCGCCGCGGCCCCGACTGCCGCGTCCGCGCGAACACGTCCTGCCGCCATTCCTCGGGAATCATCGCCTCCGGGGCCACCGGCTTGCCGGCGGCGATCCCCACCAGGTGCGTCCACGACCGCGGTACGACGTCCACCACCGCGTACCCGCCCCCACCGAGCGCGACCCACTTGCCGTCCGCGTGACGGTGCGCCAGCTCGTGACACGCCGTCTGCACGGCCCGCTGGGCGTCCAGCGAGACGGCGAGGTGCGCCAGCGGATCCTCGAAGTGCGTGTCGGCCCCGTGCTGGGAGACGATCACCTGCGGCCGGAACCCGGCCACCAGCTCCGGCACCACCGCGTGGAACGCGCGCACCCACCCCGCGTCCCCGGTCCCGGCCGGCAGCGCCACGTTCACCGCGGTCCCCTCGCCCGCGCCCGCCCCGGTCTCCTCGGGCCACCCGGTCTGCGGGAACAGCGTCCGGGGATGCTCGTGCAGCGAGATGGTCAGCACCCGCGGGTCCTCCCAGAACGCGGCCTGCACCCCGTCCCCGTGATGCACGTCCACGTCCACGTAGGCGACCCGCTCGGCGCCCAGTTCCAGCAGCCGCGCGATCGCCAGCGAGGCGTCGTTGTAGATGCAGAACCCGGACGCGCCGCCCGGCATCGCGTGGTGCAGGCCGCCCGCGAAGTTCACGGCGTGGTCGGCGTCGCCGCGCCACACCGCCTCCGCCGCCCCGACCGACTGCCCGGCGATCAGCGCGGAGACCTCGTGCATCCCGGCGAACGCGGGATCGTCGGGCGTACCGAGCCCGTACGACCCGTCGGCCCCGTCCGGATCCGCGGACACGGCCTTCACGGCCTCGATGTAGTCCTCCCGGTGGACCAGCCGGAGCGTCGACTCGCCGGCCGGCTTGGCCGCGACGATCTCCAGCTCCCGGTCGAGCCCGAAGGCGCCGACCAGTTTCCGGGTCAGCGCCAGCCGGACCGGATCCATCGGATGACCCGGGCCGAAGTCATAGCCCGTTACTGCCTCGTCCCACATCAGCTGTGCGCGGCCGCTCATGCCCGCCACCGTATCGGTCCGGTTGAGCCGCGAACGACCTGGCGTACCCGAGCGTCACCAGTACCAACACCATCGGCACGAGCATGGCACCCCGGTAGCTCCACGCGTCCCCGAGCGCGCCCACCAACGGCGAACCGACAAGGAAACCCACGTAGTTGAAGACGTTCAGCCGGGCGACCGCCGCGTCCGAGGCCCCCGAGAACAACCGCCCGGCCGCCGCGAACGTCTGCGGCACCAGGACACACAGACCCAGCCCCAGCAGGGTGAACCCGAGCATCCCGGCCCACGCCCCGGACGCCGAGGCCACCACCGCGAACCCGCCGGCCGCCACCACCGCCCCGAGCCGTACGACCGCCGCGGCCCCGAACCGCCGTACCCCGAAGTCCCCGATGGTCCGCCCCAGCAGCGTCGTCACCATGTACACGTTGTACGGCACCGTCGCCAGCTGCTCGGAGCTGCCCAGCACGTCCTTCAGATACTTCGCGCTCCAGTTGGAGACCGTCGAGTCCCCGATATAGGCGAAGGTCATCACCAGACACAGCGGCAGCAGCAGCCGGAATACGAGCGTCCCGCCCCCGCCCGCCGCCTCACCCCCGCCGGGCACGGCACCCGTGGCACCCGCGTCGCCCGCGTCGACGTACCAGCGGCTCCCCACCAGCACCGCCGGCAGCAGGACGGCCACGACCGGCAGGTACGACACCCACAACGCGAGATGCCAGTGCGCGCCCGCCCACGCCAGCGACGCCCCGACGATCCCGCCCAGGCTGTACGCGGCGTGGAAGCTGAGCATGATGCTCCGCCCGTACGAGCGCTGGAGGCTGACCCCGAGCATGTTCATGGAAGCGTCCAGCGCCCCCACCGCCAGGCCGAAGACGCCCAGCGCCACCGCCAGCGCGGCCAGCTGTCCCACCCCGCCCGCCCCGACACCGAGCAGCCCCAGCAGCACCACCGGCTGGGACCAGCGCAACAGCCGGCTGGGCGGCACCCGCTTCACCAGATGCTCGGTGGCCACGCTGCCGGCTCCGGCGAGCACCGGTACGGCGGCCAGGAACAGCGGCAGCAGCGCGTCGGAGACGCCGTACCGGTCCTGGACTGCCGGGATGCGCGTCACGAGCAGGGCGAAGGCGACACCCTGGGCGAAGAACCCGAACGCCAGCGAGGCCCTGCCGCGCCGCAGCACATCAGTCATGGCGGCGAGCGTAGGGCCCCGGGCTACCCGTGGGTAGATCCAGCCAAAGGTGAGTTTCCCTCAACTTCGCCTGTCCACCCGGCCGGTGGTCAGGCGGCGACGGTCACCGCGGGACGCTCGGCTCGGCCGGCGGCCACCTCGTCCGCGAGCATCCGCTCCATCGGCCCGACCGCCAGCCCACCGCTGACCACGAAGCCGATCACCATGGCGACCATCAGGAAGACACCGCCGAGCCACACCATCGTGTCCACCGGGATGGTGTAGGCGCCCACGAACCGCGCGACGCACTCCGCGAGCAGCACCACACCCCAGACGACCGAGAACGCCTTCTCCTTACGGCGGAAGTCCGCAGACCCGGCCGCCGCGCCGGACGCCAGCCGCTGCCAGGCCGCTTCCTTGACCGCGTCGCCCTTGACGAGGAAGGGCTTCATCCCCGCGGTCATCATGGGCTTCCCCAGGGCCACGGAGACCAGGATGCCGATGGCCACCGTGCTGCTGACACCGCTGTCCTTGGCGAGCATCAGCCGCGGATCGCCCGAGACGAAACTCAGCAGCAGCGAGACCACGTTCACGACGAGGATGAGACCCGCCAGGCCGTTGGTCCTGCCGTCCCTGACCAGGCTCCACCCGGTCCGCACCGCCGGCACCACGCTGCTCCAGGCGAGCGCCGCGAACGTGCTCATCCCGAAGGCGTCCTTGAAGACGTAGTACGAGCCGAGCGGCACCGCCACGTCGATGAGCAGCGGCTTGAAGTTGTCCAGCACGCTCGGGTTCTGGACCTGGTTCCCCGTCTTCTTCGTCATGCCCTCAGCTTCGCCGCCGGGAGGGGTCCGGCAGTAGAACCGATCGTCCGGTGGTCCGCATGACAGATGTCAGGTGCGGGCCGATGGCGGCGGTCATATCAGCAGGTCAGCCAGCTCGCCCATGTCGGTGAAGAGCCGCTGCGCGCCCGCGAGCCGCTCCGCCGGCGTCATGGCGGTGAACCCGTACACGTCCATACCGGCCGCGACGGCGGCCTGCACGCCCAGCGGGGAGTCCTCCACGACCACACACCGCCCGGGGTTCACACCCATCCGCTCGGCGGCGTGCAGAAACAGGTCGGGTGCCGGTTTCCCGCGCCCCACGTCCTGTGAGCTGAAGATCCTGCTCTCCTCGAACCACCGGTCGAGCCCGGTCACCCGGTGCCCCACCCGGATCCGCGCATGGCTCCCGGAGGAGGCCACGCAGTACGGCACCTCCTCCGCGGCCAGCTTCTCCAGCACGTCGGCCACCCCGGCCACGGGCTGGAGCTCCCGCTCGAACGCGGCGAAGACCCGGGCGTGGAAGACGTCGTCGAAGTCGTCCGGCAGCCGCTGTCCCGTCCGCTCCAGGACCAGCTCATGGATCCGGTGCATCGCCGACCCCATGTAGTCCCGGACGGAGTCCGCGTACGAGGTGGGATGGCCCAGCTCGGTCAGATAGGCGGCCAGGTGCCGGTTGGATATCGGCTCGCTGTCGACGAGGACACCGTCGTTGTCGAAGATGACGAGTTCATAGCGC
Source organism: Streptomyces sp. NPDC028722 (assembly GCF_040637655.1). Classification (NCBI taxonomy): domain Bacteria; kingdom Bacillati; phylum Actinomycetota; class Actinomycetes; order Kitasatosporales; family Streptomycetaceae; genus Streptomyces; species Streptomyces sp. NPDC028722. Next base: position 120 of record NZ_JBEZWU010000009.1, on the reverse strand, counting down.
ATGGCACCGACACTAAAGGACCCACAACGCAGAAAACCCCCGCATCGAAGATGCGGGGGTTTTCCCAAAGATTGTTCGGCGGTGTCCTACTCTCCCACAGGGTCCCCCCTGCAGTACCAT